>DATATK010000025.1:0-9576 GCA_036268825.1 Rhizomicrobium sp.
TGCAAGATCTGGTGCAGAACGCTATTGTCATGCCGCATGGTGTTGCTCGCTTCCGTGTCCAAAACGTCGCCAAACGCTTGGAACACAGAAGAATCAACGCCATGCGCCTTGTCTACAAATTTAAACCGGACAGCCGTGGGCTTGACCCGGCCACCCAGGGCGACCGCGCCTGCGGGCGCGGGTAGGTCCTTGCGCGCGTCGACACGCGCTTGCTGGGTGGCCGCCTCAAGGGCGGCCATGACGGATATATATATGATCGATACGGCGTGGACTATTGCCCTGCGGGTCTGGGATCTGGCACTGGCACCGCCGCATCGGCCGCAGGCGCCCCGCCCGCCGGCGCGCTCAGCACTTTCACCGGCGGCGTCTGCGGGCGATAGAGGTCCGCCATGATCTTCAAGGGTTGGCTCGGCCCGTTCAGCCTGACGCGATAGATCTGCGTATTCTCGATCACGCGCTGGACGTAGTTGCGGGTTTCCTCGAACGGAATGTGCTCGATCCAGTCGATGGGATCGGTCGTCGCGCGGGGATCGCCGAAATTGTCGATCCAGCGCTTGGCGTTGGTCGGGCCGGCATTGTACGCGGCAGCGGCCACGATCAGCGAGCCGCCCCAGTTCGAAATGTCCCCGGCCAGTTCCGTCATGCCGAGCTGTATGTTGTAGGCCGGATCGCTGTTGAGGTCGCCGCCGCGATAGGCGACGCCGTTCTCTCTGGCGGCGATGCGCGCGGATTCCGGCATCATCTGCATGATGCCGCGCGCGCCGGACCCGCTCACCGCGTCGGGATCGAACTCGGTCTCCTGCCGGATGATGCCCAGCACATAGGCCGGATCGGGCGCGGTGTTGGGCCCGATGTAAGGCGGGATCGCGATCACCGGATAGGAATAGGCGAGCAGCAGCGGGCCGCTATAGCTCAGCGTCTTGGCCGCGCGCACGGCGACCTCGCGGAAGCCCATCCGCGTCAGATCCTCGCAGAGCAGCTTGACGTGTTTGGGCTCCGGATAGGCCGTCACGTCCTGCACGGCGAAGGCTCGCAGCAAGCTCTCGATCCCCAGATCGGCGAGCACGCGGATGGCGTGCGTCATGTCTTCGCCGTCATAGGTGGCGCGCAACTCCGGCCCGGGCTCGATGGCCGGCTCGATCAGGCGCAGATGCGGCGTCGCATCGATGCGGGCGAGCGCGAGTTGGCCGTAGAACGTCTCCGGGATCAGCGAGGCCTGGTGATAGGCGCGCCATGCCGCCGTGTCGTCGTCCATCGCCTCATAGGCGCGGCCCTCCCAGTAACGCGCGCGCGCTTTGCTGATCGGTCGCGTCACGGCGGCATCGAGGTTCTGGAAATGCGGCAAAGCCGATTTCGGATCGCGCAGATAGCGCAGCGCTACCCAGCCGGCGAGGAACTGCGAATCCGCATAGTCCTGGCCCACGGCGGGCAGCCCATTCCTGGCGGCGAACCAGTAGGACGCGCCGTAATTGCCGTCCGCCAGCGCCTGCCGCGCGTCGAGATTCATCTCCGCCCACCAGCGCGCCGGGCTCGCGCTCGCGATCTCGCGCACCGGCGCATTGGCGAGCAGGTCCGGGATCGCCTCCACATTGCCGTGCTGGCGCATCGCGCGCGCGCGGTCGAACAGAAGCCCGGGATCGCTTTGCGATGACGCGGGCAGGCCCGCCACCTCGCGCAGCCCCGCTTCCGGGCTGATGCGCAAAGTGAGGCACACGTTGCCCAGCCGCTGCGTCGCCGCATCGACACGGGAGAGTTCGCGCCGCGCATCGGTGACGGCGTTGGCGAGGAGAAGATGGTTCAGGCGGTGCGCGTCGTCGTCCGGCGTCAGGAAGCCGCCGTCGCGCTGGATGATCTGGGATTCCACGGTGGGATCGAACTGGCCATCGATCCAGCCCTGCCGCACCAGCTCGCGCCCGCGCGTGACGGAGCCGGTCGCGATCAGCGCCTCGCCGTAGCGGATGCGCCCCAGGCTGGAGACCGGCGGCGTGCTGCCGAACCAGGCGATGACAGCATGCGGATCCATCGTGGGATCGATGGCGGCTTCGGCGCGGGCGGCCAGCGTGTCGCGCGCCGGCCAGTCGGGATTGGATTTGAGGAACCCCGCGATCTCGCCGAACGAGGCGCCGCTGTTCCTGTCGATCAGGTAACGGAACTGGACCAGCCGCTTCGCCGTCGGGTCATGGCCCTGGTCGGCGAAACCGCGCGCCGCGATCCAGTCGCCGCGATCCGCCGCCGAGAAGGCTTCCAGGAACAACTCGTGGTCGGAGGCGCTGAGGATCTTGACCAGGCTGTTGCGCCGCTCGCCGCTGATTTGCGGGCCACCGGCTTCCGAATCCTGGATCGGGTGCATCATCACGACGCTGCCCTGCTGCACCAGCCCCGGGGGCAGGGCGCCGGGGGACTGCCCGAAGGCGCCCGCCGCACCAACGGCCGTCGCGGCCGCGGCCAAAAGAGCGGCGCGGAGCTTCGTCATTGGAACAGTCCTTCGGGAAATCTTGCCCAACATACCGGCGCCTATTAGCTATGACCAGCGTGCGCCTTGCCGCGCCGGGGCCGCGGGCGCTATTTTGCAATTGTCTCAACAGGAACATTTCATGCGCGACGCGCGCGACCGTATCCGGGGCTCGATCCCCGCCCTCATCACGCCCTTCCGCGACGGCAAGGTGGACGAAGCCGCTTTCCGCAAATTCGTCCAATGGCAGATCGCCGAGGGCAGCCACGGGCTCGTCCCCTGCGGCACCACCGGCGAGTCCCCCACCCTGAGCCATGCGGAGCACCGCCGCGTCATCGAGATGTGCGTGGAGGAGGCGAACGGCCGCGTGCCCGTGATCGCCGGCGCGGGCTCGAACTCGACCGAGGAAGCGCTCTCGCTCACCCGCCATGCCAGGGACGTCGGCGCGGATGCCGTGCTCTCCGTCACCGGCTACTACAACAGGCCGACGCAGGAAGGCCTCTACCGCCATTACGCGACCATCGCCGAGGCCGTCGATATCCCCATCCTCGTCTACAACATCCCCGGCCGCGCGGTGGTGGAGATATCCGTCGAGACCATGGCGCGGCTGTCGAAGATCGCCAACGTCATCGGCGTGAAGGACGCGACCGCCAATCTCGCGCGCCCCAGCCGCGAGCGTCTCGCCTGCGGCGAGGACTGGCGACTGATATCGGGCGAGGATCCCACCGCGCTCGGCTATATGGCGCATGGCGGCCATGGCTGCATCTCGGTGACGGCCAATGTCGCGCCGAAACTCTGCGCCATGTTCCAGTCCGCCTGCATGCACGGCACATTCGACATCGCGCTCCAGTTCCAGGATCGCCTGATGCCGCTGCACGACGCGCTGTTCAGCGAGCCGAGCCCCGGGCCGGCGAAATATGCCGTATCGCAACTCGGCTTCTGCACCGGCGACGTGCGCTTGCCGATGATGGCTGCGACCGAAGTCGCGCGCGCGCGGGTGCGCGAGGCGATGGCCATGGCGGGTCTCAAGCCCTGATGGCGAAAAAGAAAGACGACGTGAACAAGGTCGTCGCCGAAAACCGCAAGGCGCGCTATTCCTACGCCATTGAAGATACGCTCGAAGCCGGGTTGATGCTGCTTGGCTCCGAGGTGAAGGCGCTGCGCTCCGGCAAGGCGACCATCGCGGAGTCCTATGCCTATGCGAAGGACGGCGAGATCTTCCTCGTCAACGCCTATATCCCCGAATACAAGATGGCCAACCGCTTCAACCACGAGCCGCGCCGCCAGCGCAAACTCCTCGTGCGCAAGACCGAGGCGCGCAAGCTTTCGGTCGCCACCCAGCGCGAAGGCATGACGCTCATCCCCTTGCGCGTCTATTTCAATCCCAAGGGCATCGCCAAGATCGAACTCGGCATCGCCAAAGGCAAAAAGGTCCACGACAAGCGCGAAACCGAAAAGAAACGCGACTGGGCAAGAGACAAGGCGCGCCTGATGCGGGACAAGGGCTAGAGTTTTCCTCCCCCGCCGTTGCGGGGGAGGTGGATGGCGCGCGTCAGCGCGACAGACGGAGGGGGTGCGAGGAACCGCGAAAACTAGTTCTTCCCTTCCTCCGTCTCCCCCTCCGTCACGCGCAACTGGCGTTGCGCGCGCCACCTCCCCCGCAAAGCGGCGGAGGAAAAGGGGCGCGAAGGCGACGTCTCCTTCTCTCCTCAATATGGACGAGGGAGAAGATCAAAGCTGCGGCATCGCGGCGAGCTTGGCCTCTTTCACCGCGGCGTCGAACATCTCCGCCGTCAGCACGCCGGTGTTCGTGTTGTAGCGGGAGCAGTGGTAGCTGGAGACCAGCGAGAGTTTACCGATCCGGTAGCGCATGGCGTGCTTGAACGGATGGGCGCTCAGTTTGGCGCCGAGGGCTTTCACCACGCTGTCATGCGCGATCTTGCCGAGCGCGAGGATGGCGTGCAGGTGGGGCAGGGCCTCTATTTGCGCGGCGAGGAATTGCCGGCAGGTGTTGATCTCCGCCGGCAGCGGCTTGTTCTCCGGCGGGACGCAACGCACGGCGTTGGCGATGGCGCAATCGACGAGCTCCAACCCGTCATCGGCGCGCTTGTCGTAGATCCCGCGCGCGAGGTTGTGCTTGAGCAGCGTCGCATAGAGCAGGTCGCCCGCGTAGTCGCCGGTGAACGGGCGGCCGGTGCGGTTGGCGCCGTGCAGGCCGGGGGCGAGGCCGACGATCAGCAGGCGCGCGTGCGGTGCGCCGAAGGTCGGGACGGGATTGTTGAAGTAGCCGGGGAATTTGTCGCGGTTCGCGGCGCGGAAGTCTGCGAGGCGGGGGCAGAGTGGGCAGTCTTTGGGCGGTTCGGCGGTGGGCATGCCGCAAGGCTAGCACAAGCGGTGGCCGGGCTCCCCGTTTGCGAGAGCCCGGCGTCACTTCAAGCGGTTTGCGCCAAAGCGGCGGCTTGCGCGGCTGCGGCGACGGAACGCGGCCCGCCTTCGCGCATGATCATCGGCTTCAACTCTTCGAGCTCGATGAAATTGTCGCATTGGCGGCGCAGTTCGTCGGCGACCATCGGCGGCTGGGTGCGGATGGTGGAGACGATGCTGACGCGGCGGCCCTTGCGCTGGGCGGCTTCGACGAGGCGGCGGAAATCGCCGTCGCCGGAGAAGATCACGATGTGATCGACCTGCTCGGCCATCTCCATCACGTCGATGGCGAGTTCGATGTCCATGTTGCCTTTGACGCGGCGGCGACCTTGGCTGTCGGTGAATTCCTTGGCCGGCTTGGTGACGACGGCGAAGCCGTTATAGTCCAGCCAGTCCACCAGCGGGCGCAGCGGCGAGAATTCCTCGTTCTCGATCACCGCGGTATAGTAGAACGCGCGCACCAGCGTGCCCTTGCGGGCGAACAGTTCGAGAAGCCGCTTGTAATCGATGTCGAACATCAGGCCCTTCGCCGCGCCATAGAGGTTGGCGCCATCGATGAAGAGTGCGAGCTTTTCCTGAGGGTAGAAGAGCATTCCAGATCCTTTCGAGTATCCTTGGTGTCAGTAAACAACGGAACCAGCCGGCAATTGCCCCCGACGCCCTGCAATCGTTCTAGGATATTGGCCAACGAATGCAATGGTTTTAATCGCACATGGTTTTGATCGCGCTCGGCAGTAACCTTGTCTCGGCGAGCGGCCAATCGCCCGCGGAAATCCTGCACGCTGCGATTGCGGCGCTGGATGGCGATTCCGTTCATGTTCAAGCGGTTTCAAGCTTCTACGAAACCGCGGCATGGCCAAATCCTGCAGACCCAGTATTTGTTAATGCGATTTGTAAAATCGGTATGGAACTGACGCCGGTGGAACTTCTGAACCGGCTGCACGCAATCGAGCGCCAGTTCGGCCGCGAGCGTAGCACACGCAACGCACCCCGGACACTCGATCTCGATATCATTGATTGTAACGGTATCGTGTCCGAAGGCCCGCCGGCGCTGCCGCATCCCCGGCTGGAAACACGCGGTTTCGTGCTGATTCCCCTGCGCGATGTCGCACCGGACTGGCGTCATCCGGTAACCGGCCGCACTCTCGGAGAGTTGATCGCGGCGTTGCCGGCCGAAGCGCGCGCCGTGCGCAGGCTGGACGCTAATCCGTGAAGGCGAGCGAACGGCGCATGCGGTCGAAGGTCGCGATCAGCGCGTCGCGATCGAAGGCCTTCACCGAACCTGGTTCGAAATTCTCGATCGCGGCGTAATGGATGAAATAGCGAATCCCGAAACACGTCGTGCCGTTCGTCAGCGCGTAAACGGTTTCCTCGTAGCGGTTGCCGGCGCCGGCATCGTTCTCGGTGGCGACGGAGTAGCTGCGCGCGCCGTCCGTCTCGCTGTGCAGGTCCTGCGGCGCGTCGAGGAAGCGCGCGGCGTTGCACGGGCCGGCGACATGCTCGACGATCAGCTTGGTGTCGGCGCCGAGATTGGTGCCCGTCACGCGGGCCGCCGCCACGGTGAACGACACGCCGTGGACCGGTGGGCTGGTGTCGCGCCGGAAATGCGGGTTCACGCTCCAATGCGGCGGATAGGCGATGGCGAAACCGGTGTGGGCGTCGTGGTAGAGAATCATTCCAGAGGGCGCGACCGGGGCGGGGTTGGCGGTGCTGAACCTGGCGCCCGCCAAAGCGCCCACCGGAATTGTGGCGCAAAGCATTAACGATAGTCCCAATACTGCGGCGCGCATATTGTGAACTCCGGCTCCCGATCTGCTAAACACACTAGCACCCGAATCCGATCGAGATAAGGCATGGACTGGCAAGATATCGACTGGCAGCACATCGATTGGCACCACGCGGGTCCCTATATCGTCCCGGTCATCGTGCTGGCGCTGTTCGCCCGCCGCCTGATCAAGAACGAGCCGCGCAAGGTGCGGCTGGGCGGGCTGTTCGTTCTGCCCCTGCTCCTCGTCGTGGCCGTCGCGGCGACGCTGGCCAACACGCCGGCGCCGCCGCTGTTCTGGATGGTCGGCTATGCCATCGCGCTGGTGCTGGGCGCCGGGGTGGGCTTCCTCACCACGCACCACCAGGAATTCACCATCGATCCGGCGACGGGAACGGTGATGAGCCGGGCCACGCCCATCGGCACCATCCTGATCGTGATCCTGTTCGCGCTGCGCTTCGGATTGAAGCTCGTCGTCCCGCAGATGAATGCACCCACGGGCGGCCATCCCAGCGCCGACGTCCTGGCGTGGACCGACGCGGGCCTGATCTTCTCCACGGGGCTGATGATCGCGCGCGCCGCGACGACCTGGTTTCACGCGCGCCCGCTTATCGCGGCGCACCGGGCGGCGAATCCACCCGCATGATCGCTTCGGCTTCCTCGGTGCCGATCTTCCGCACCGTCCAGCCGTCGCCCACCGCTTCGAAATAGGCGTAATCGTCCTCGCCCATCACGCCCATGTCGACGGGGCCCTGCGGCAGCATGGCGAAAGCGTGGCGCCCGTCGAACGCCCAGACCTGTCCGTTGCGCGGCAGTGCGTCGGCCGCCCACGCTTTCAGTTGCGAGAAATACGGTTCGTGCCGCCACGCCCCGGGATAAAGCGGATCGGCGTTGGCGTTGAGGCGGCGCCCGTCCAGGTCGTAGCTGATGATGATATGCGCCAGTTCCGGCCGCCATTCCGGCCCGAGCGATTCGTCGATCAGCCAGGCGCAATGATAGGTGCGGCATTCGTCCGGCCGCGTCTCGTGGATGCCGCAGCCAGTGCCGACGATGCATTTGTCGCACAACACCCCCATCGGCTTGTTCAGCGTCGTGGCTTCGAGCACGCGGCAGCACAAGGTGCAGCCGTCGCAGGTACGCGCGAGCGTCAGCGGGCCATTGGGAGTTTGGATCGTCGGGCCGGTCATACGGCGGGCACGTTACAATAGGCGTCGAGGCGGCGCCACGAGACGAGCAGGATCCAGACGCCGAGGAGCACGCAGGCCGCGTTGATGAACATTTCGAACTTCATCGCGCCGTTCGCCGCGGCCATTGCATACATTCCGTTCTCGACGTCGAAGGTGACGTCCATCGCCGACAGATAGAGGATCGCCGCCCCCGCCATCAGCCCGAACCGCGGCCCGAACGCGCGCCCCATCATCAACCCCGCGCCGGCCGCCGCCATGCACAGCCCCATCCACCCGTCCGCAACGGGAAAGCTCGATTCGAACGCGGTGTACCAGCGCTCGTGCAGCACCATCACGTCGCCACCGGTGAAATAGCTCCACCAGTAGAACGCCGTCACCGCCGCGCCGATGAGAAGCGAGATGCCGAGCATCCGGTCACCGAGTTTCATCTATTCCCCTGTCGCCTTACTGAGTATCGCGCGAGACCTGCCCGCGGAAAACTCGGTAGTGTCTCAGTTTGAAACTTCCGATCCGTCCATATCGCGCCATCCGCAAATCTGAGTGTTCTCGTCCAAGTCCTTGGCAATTGACTTTTTGTAGACCCTGATTTCGTTGCAGACCTTATCCCGGTCCATGTCATTATTGTTCTTTATGTCTCTGTCGTATGACTTATCCATCTGGCGCACCAAACTATAAGCGCCGGTCTGCTGGCCTTCGCGGTAGCCAACCAGCCAACTTGTCACACAGCAGAGAGCCGTTATTAAAATCAGAACACTAGCGCGCGCGATCATTTCCTGATGCCCCTTTTACTTATACGGCCCGCGCTTCCTGGGCGGGTTGGCGGCGTCCATCATGTTCGCGCATCCTACGAGTTCAGGCCTGACTATCGCGCAACAAAACCTCTGCACAACGCGCAATTTTCTGTCGGGCGTTTTTCCTACATTTGCTTGCCAGCGCCACGCTGGTCAGGTATAAACCCTGCATCTCCCGAATCACGTCCGAACGCCCCCGGCCCGGCCCGGCCCCAAGCCTGGGCCGTTTTTCGTTTGGAAAAGATGATTCACGCGGAGCCGCAGAGACGCAGAGGAGAGGCGCGGGTGACCATAGGTGCCGTTCGCCTGCAGCATTCCGCGTCCCCCGCGGCTCCGCGTGAATCATCCTTCTCTTCAACCCATCACCAAAAGGAGTGTCCGGTGAAGGACTATCGCAACCTCTTCTAGCGCTCTCGTGAAAACGCGGATTCCGGCGAAGCCATAGCCACGCCCGTCGCGCACGCAAATATGCTAGCTTCCTGCGACGAATTGGGGTGAGGATCATGTCCGGCATGAGAATGACCCGGCGCGCGGCTTTCGCGGGCAGCGCGCTGGTCGCGTCCGGTGCGGCGCTGGTCGGCCGGGCCGCAGCGGCGCCGTCGGGCGACATCGTTCCGTCGCGCGCCATCCACATGGAGCCGGTCTTCGCCGCTTCGCCCGCAAAGATTTACGCGGCGCTGCTCGACGGCAAGCAGTTCGCGGCGCTGACCGGGCGAAAAGCCGAGATCGATCCGGCAATCGGCGGGGCGTTCTCCCTGTTCGACGGAGTCATCTTCGGCCGCACCCTGGCGAAAGCGCAGGACAGGCTCCTGGTGCAAGCTTGGAGCGACACGGCATGGCGCGAGGATTTCTTTTCGATCGTCCGCTTCGAACTGCAGCAGCAAGGCGCCGGCACGAAGATGACCTTCGACCACACCGGCTTCCCCCTGGATGTCGGCGAGGACGAGAGCCTCGCAA
>DATATK010000026.1:0-36523 GCA_036268825.1 Rhizomicrobium sp.
CGCCGATCCCTTGAAACGCGAACCCTATAGCGACGCAGTCTAGCGCAAGCTCGCGCAGAACCGCTGGATCCGCCGGCACGCTTCTTCCAGCGCTTCGGTCGAGGTCGCGTAGGAGATGCGGAAGAATGGCGACAGGCCGAACGCCGCCCCGTTCACCACGGCCACGCCTTCGGCATCGAGCAGCGCGGTGGCGAAGTCGCCGTCGGTCTCGATCACCTTGCCGCTTGGCGCCGTTTTGCCGATCAGTTTGCGGATGCCGGGATAGACGTAGAACGCGCCTTCCGGCTTGGGGCATTCCAGCCCATGCGCCTGGTTCAGCATCGAGACGACGAGATCGCGCCGCGCCTCGAAGATCTTCTGGAATTTCGGGATGAAATCCTGCGGGCCGTTCAGGGCCTCGACGCTCGCCCATTGCGAAACCGACGACGCGCTCGACGCCGATTGCGACTGCAGCTTGCTCATCGCCTGGATCAATTTCTCGGGTCCGGCGCAATAGCCGATGCGCCAACCGGTCATCGCATAGGCCTTCGACACGCCGTTCATCGTCAGCGTGCGCTCGTAGAGGCGCGGCTCGACGGCGGCGATGGTTTCGAACTGGAAGCCGCCATAGACGAGGTGCTCGTACATGTCGTCGGTCAGCACCCAGACCTGCGGATGCTTCATCAGCACATCGGTCAGCGCCTTCAGCTCGGCATGGGTGTAACAGGCGCCCGTCGGATTGGATGGCTGGTTGAAGATCAGCCACTTCGTCTTCGCTGTGATCGCGCGGTCGAGCGCTTCGGGCTTGAGCTTGAAATTGTCTTCGAGCCTGGCCTCCACGATCACCGGCTTGGCGCCGCCCAGCAGTACGATATCGGGATAGCTCACCCAGTACGGCGCGATGACGATGACCTCGTCGCCCGGGTTGAGCGTCGCCAGCAGCGCGTTGTAGATGATCGCCTTGCCGCCCGGGGCCACAAAGGTCTGCGCGACGGTATAGTCCAATCCGTTCTCGCGCTTGAACTTGGCGGCGACCGCCTTGCGCAACTCCGGGATGCCTTCGACCGCCGTGTATTTCGTCTCGCCGCGCCGGATCGCGGCGATGGCGGCGTCCTTGATGTTGGCGGGCGTGTCGTGGTCGGGCTCGCCCGCGGCAAGGCCGATCACGTCGCGGCCTTGCGCCTTCAGATCGCGCGCGAGCTGGCTCATCGCGATGGTGGGGGACGGCTGAATGCGGCCGAGCGATTCGGCCAGGAAATTCTTGGGGAGAGGAGACACGGAATCGGCCTTTCCGGTTAAAACCATCTCCTATCAACGCCCTTGGGACCCGGCAAGCGCGGCGATGTCACGTCTGCCATGCAGGCGCTATGATGCGCGCGGCGACTCTTCCAAAGGACGCGGCCCATGCGCCCCTTCGCGGCTCTACTGTTGATGGCGCTCTGCCTGACCGGGTGCTCGCACCATAGCCCGCCGCCCGCCGGGCGCTGGGAAGGCACCTATGAGGCGAGCGACACGATGATTGCCGCCCGGCTCGAAATCGACGCCAAGGCCAATATCTATGTCAGCGCGCCGGACGCGGAAAACTTTTCGCCGGACGCCGACGCCCGCGCCGCGATCCGCAAAAGCCTCGCGCAAGGCCTGGCCGCCGGCTGGGGCGACGTGCAGCCGCGCAATTTCGAGTTCGACGGCAAGGTCTTCCGCAAGCCTGGCGGCGTCGCGCCGCAGATCGAATGGGACCCGGGCAGCAACGCGATGACGCTGGTCGTCTATCTCGGCATGCGCGACGGCATCCGCGTGCCGCTGCATCCGGTGAAGGAATTCAGCGACGATCCGTGGCCCGCTAACTGAATTTGTGAAACGCGAAGAACGCCGCGCCCACCAGGAAGCAGAACGACACGGCGTGATTCCATTTCAGCGCCTCGCCCAGGAACGTCGTCGAGAAGATCGCGAACACCACGAGGGTGATGACCTCCTGCATCGTCTTCAATTGAGCCGCGGAATAGACCGTGTGTCCGATTCGGTTGGCCGGCACCGCGAAGCAATATTCGAAGAAGGCGATGCCCCAACTCGCCGGAATGACGACCCAGAGCGCCACGCCGGGATATTTGAGCTGGCCGTACCAGGCGAAGGTCATGAACACGTTCGAGATGCAGAGCAGCAGGATCGGCGCGATGAAGGGCCAGGTCATTTCGTATCCTCACGTCGAAGTGAAAAGCGGGACCGCGAGGCGGCAACGCGTCAAACCCCGCAAAGTGCGCACGGGGACTGCATTTTAGCCGCCCGCCGCGGCGTTCCCAACTTCGTGAGCCTGTGCCCAAAACCTGCCCGAACCATGGACGGCACCCCATGCGGGTGCGACACTCTTGTCGGGATGCCAACACGGGAGCGTGGCATGAATATCAGGAACCTTCTTCTTTCCACAGCCATCGCAGCAGCGGCGCTTGCCGGCACGCAGGCACAAGCGGCGATCACCGTGCTGGGCCAATCGCTGGCGGGAAATTGCTACCAGGCGGCCGAGTTTGGCGGCGATCCCGCCGAGGGCATCGTGACCTGCTCCTATGCACTGGACGGCGTCATGTCGATCGCCGACCGGGCAGCGACCTATATCAATCGCGGCATCCTGCGCGCGCGTGCCGACCAGGCCGACAACGCGCTGGACGACTACAATCACGGCCTCCGGCTCAACGCCATGCTCGGCGAAGGCTATGTCGATCGCGGCGCCACGATGATCGTTCTCAAACGCTATGAAGACGCGCTCGCCGACATCGACAAGGGCATCCGCATCGGCCCGAACCGGCCCGAGATCGCCTACTACGACCGCGCCATGGCCGATGAAGCGCTCGGCGATGTGCGCGGCGCCTACCTCGACTACCGCAAGGCCGTGGAGATCTCCCCGAACTTCACGCTCGCCAGCGAACAGCTCGCCCGCTTCCGCGTCATCCCGAAGCAGACGAACGGCACGTAAGCGCACCCTGAAGGACACGCATGAAAAGCCTCTCTCCCTCGCGGGCGGGTGGCTTTTCTTTTTTGCGTGCGACAAATGCGAATTTCGTCGCGAAGCCTGCCCGTCGCGGGGGCGCGGCGACAACTTGATACAACATAAACATAGGCGTCGCCTGGGGGCCCGGTTAGCTTTGGCTCACGAAATTTGGGGCGGAAGACACGTCGCCATCCGCCCGAAAGAGATCGTGACTGTGCCCGTATCGGCGCTCCATCAAGGGCATGGCCGCGTGGGCGGCCGAAGCGGTAACCGGACCCCGAACCGGAGCCATGCTTTGGCCGCCCGACCTTTCTCCTCCACCCCCTGCATATGACGCCGATTTCATCGCGATGACCCTGCCCGTCCCCACTATTGCAGCGCCCTGCCGCGCCGGCATGGGAAATGCGACGCCTTCCGCCCTTGCGCCTGCCGCAATTGCGTTTACATGTGCTGTGGCGGCGGGGGTGGTTCGCGTGCGCGTTTTTGGCGGCGCGGCAGATCCCGGCGGTCCTGTCGGCAAGCGAGTAACCTTATGAAAATCCTTCTGCAATCCGCCTCCGTGGCAGTCCTGGTCCTGATGGCGGCGGGGTGCTCCACGCAAGTTCCCCAGGTCGTCCAGACCCAGAATCTGCCCTCGAACTTCACCGGCCCCGTCGCGCAAGGCGCCGATGTGTGGCCGAACGCCGGCTGGTGGAAGGGTTTCAACAGCGACGAGTTGAACACCCTCGTCGCCCAGGCCCAGACCGACAATTTCGACCTCGCCGCCGCCACCGCCCGCGTCCTGCAGGCCCGCGCCTCGGCCCATATCGCGGGCTCGGCCCTGTTCCCCACCCTTTCCGCCGACGCCTCGGCCACGCGCTCGCGCAGCGGCGAGGGGACCGTGACGATCAACCCCTTGACCGGCGGCGCCCCGACAACCAGCCCATCCACCGGAAATCAGTTCGGTGTGGGCCTGCAGGCGAGCTACGAGCTCGACATCTGGGGCCGCGCGCAGGACGATTTGCGCGCCGCGGACGAGACCCTCAAGTCTTCCAAATATGCGCGCCAGACCGTCGCGCTGACGACCGTGGCCAGCGTCGCCACCACCTATCTCGATGTGCTCGCCTTGCGCGAACGCGTCTCCATCGCCCAGCAGAACATCGACGCCGCCAAGCGAATCCTCACCATCACGCAGGCCAAGGTCGACAACGGCGTGTCCTCACGCCTCGACCTTGCGCAGCAGCAGGCGCTCGTCGCCGGGCAGGAAGCGCAGATCCCCGCGATCCAGGAGCAGGAGAAAGAAGCGCTATTCGCGCTCGCCGTTCTCCTCGGCCGCATGCCGGAAGGCTTCGACGTCACGGCGCAGAATCTCGATGCCATCAAGGCGCCGCTCGTGGCGCCGGGCATGCCTTCGCAATTGCTGTCCCGCCGCCCGGATGTGGCCGAGGCCGAAGCCGCGCTCGCGTCCGGCCACGCCAATGTCGATGCCGCGCGCGCCGCGTTCTTCCCGCAGATCGGCCTGACGGGCTCGGGCGGTTACGCGAGCAACATGATCAAGGGCCTGATCAATCCGGGCGATCTGGCCTGGAGCGTCGGCGCTTCGCTGCTGCAGACCATCTTCGACGGCGGCGCGCTGTGGGGCGCCTACGATCTCACCAAGGGTCAGCAGCTGGAGCTCATCGCCGATTACCGCAAGGCGGTCGTCAGCGCGTTCTCCGACGTCGAGACCTCGCTCAACCAGGTCGCGCATCTGGCGCAGCAGGAAGACTACCTGACGCAGGAAGTGAACGCCGCCTCGGAAGCCTTCCGCATCTCCGAAATCCAGTATCGCGAAGGCGTCGCGGACCTGCTCACCGTGCTGCAGTCGCAGCAGACGCTGTTCACCGCGCAGGACACGCTGATCCAGATCAAGCTCGCCCGCGTGCAGGCCGATGTCGGCCTCTTCAAGGCGCTGGGCGGCGGCTGGTCGGAAAAAGACATCGACGCGACGCAGACGATCCCGGCGCAGACGACGGCGGTTCCCGCGGCGCAGGTCGCCCCTGCCGCCGAGACCAATCCCGAAACTCCTGTGCCCGCAACGCCGGGCCCGAGCGACGTCCAGCCGGGCGACAATCCGCCCGCTGGGGCGCCCACGAAGACGCACTGATCAAGTGCCCAGACTCTCCGGCGTGACGCCGCAGAGCGCGGTGGCGCCGCTCTCTATTGCCGCCATCAATCCCGGCGCCGGCGCGAGCACGTGCGCGGCGTAGAAATCCGCGAGCGCGATCTTGGTGCGCAGATAATCGGAATCCGACACCGCGAGCTTCGCCGCCGCCGCGAGCGCGGCCTTGCCGTGCATCCAGCCGCCGACGACGTTTCCGGCCAAGGTCAGATAGGGCGTGGCGGCGGCGAGCGAATCCGCCGTGCCCTTGCGCTGCTTCATCAATTCGGTCGCGCGTGCGAGCGCGCCGATCCCGGCGTCGAGCTGCGCCGCGAGGAACGGCTGGCGTTGCGCATGGAGCAGCTTTGCGGTCTCGCCCATTTCTGCAAGCAATTGCGTCATCCCGGCGCCACCGGCCAGCGAGAGCTTGCGGCCCGCGAAATCCATCGCCTGGATGCCATTAGTGCCTTCGTAGATCGGCGCGATGCGAGCGTCGCGATAATGCTGCGCGGCGCCGGTCTCCTCGATGAAGCCCATGCCGCCATGGACCTGCACGCCCAGCGACGCGACCTCGACGCCCACATCCGTCGACCACGCCTTGGCGATGGGCACGAGCAGACCTTCGCGCAATTCCGCCGCCGCGCGCGCCTCCGCGCTGTCCGCATATTTCACCAGGTCCGCCACCACCGCGGTGGACAGGCAGATCGCGCGCGCCGCCTCGATCTTGCACTTCATCAGCATCAGCATGCGCCGCACATCGGGCAGGTCGAACAATCGCGCCGGATAGTCGTCAACCCATGGCGAACGCCCCTGTTTGCGCTCCAGCGAAAACGCCAGCGCCTGCTGATAGGCGCGCTCGGCGATGCCGACGCCCTGCATACCGACATTGAGCCGTGCGGCGTTCATCATCGTGAACATCTGCGCGACGCCTTGGTTCGCCGCGCCGACCAGCTCGCCGCTCGCGCCTTCGTAGGACATCACGCAAGTGGGCGAGCCGTGGATGCCGAGCTTGTGCTCGATGGACAGCGGCCGCACCGCATTCGCCGCGCCGGGCTTGCCGTTTTCATCCAGCGCGAACTTCGGCACCAGGAACAGCGAAATCCCTTTCACGCCGGCGGGCGCATCGGGCAGCCGCGCCAGCACGAGATGGATGATGTTCTCCGCGCAATCGTGATCGCCCCAGGTGATGAAGATCTTCTGGCCGGAAATCCTGTAACCGCCGTTCCCGTCCGGCTCGGCACGCGCCCGCACGAGAGCCAGGTCCGACCCCGCCTGCGACTCCGTCAGATTCATCGTGCCGGTCCATTCGCCGGAGACAAGCTTGCCGAGATAAAGTTCGGCCTGCCGGGCGCTGCCATGCGCCTCGATGCAATGCACCGCCGCTTCCGTCAGCATCGGACAAAGCCCGAAGCTCATGTTCGACGCATGCACGCATTCGAACACCGCCAGCGCCACGGCGCGGGGCAATCCCTGCCCGCCGCGATCGGCATCGCCCGCCAGACCGTTCCAGCCATCCGCGACGTAGTGCCGATACGCATCGGAAAATCCCGGCGCTGCGAAGACGCGGCCGTTCTCGAAACGCGCGCCTTCGGTGTCGCCCGCGCGGTTGAGCGGCGCGAGCACGCCTTCCGCGAAACCGCCGATCCCGTCCAGTATCGCGGCGATGCCCGCCTCATCCACGCCATCGAAGCGTTGAATCGTCGCAAGGCGATCGAATCCCGCCACCTCGTGGAGCGCGAAAGCGAGGTCGCGCGTGGGGGCGCGGTAGGTCATCGCCGGTTTCCCATTCCAGAAAGCGTGCAATTCTGCACGGCGCTCGCCTCAGCGTCGAGACGTGATAGGCTCCGCTGTCCAACTGGGAGGGCAACCATGAACAAGACAATTTTGACCGGCCTGCTTGCCGGCGCCACAGCGCTTCTTCCGCTCGCCGCCCTCGCGGGCGATCTCGGCGGCGAGATCGCGACCGCAGCGCAGCATGCCGAACTCTCCGCGGCGGCCTCGGACCTCGGCGGCACGCATATGCATCTGCATCACACCTTGAACTGCCTGGTCGGCCCGGACGGCGAAGGCTTCGATTCAGCCGAACTCAACCCCTGCGCCAACAGCGGCAACGGCGCGATCCCGGATGCGCAGCCCAACGTGGCCAAGGTCAGGCAGCTCAACCTGGCGGCGGACCAGGCGCGGGCCGGCATCGCGACCCGGGACAAGGCGGCGGCCCAGCAGGACGCGACCGATGCCGCCGCCACCCTGAAGGCGATCCACTAGGCCCGGCTGTTCAATACTTGCAATTGACGTGTCCCCGCCTTGCGGACTCTGGGTCCTTGAAGGCATGATTGCCCCAAGCGCGCTGGAGACCTGTGCCGGAAGTCTCACGCGCTGGGACGTCATCCCCGGCAGGCACATCGGCTATACGCATGGCAAATTACGACAATGGCGGTTCGGGTCCCCTCGCCCAAGCTTCGGCGAAGGGGACGGTCAAATGGTTCAACTCCACCAAGGGCTACGGCTTCATCACGCTGGAAAGCGGCGGCGATGCGTTCTGCCATGCCTCCGCGCTCGCGGCGCTGGGACAGCCCAACGTGCCGCAAGGCTCCACGGTGATCTGCGACCTGCAGGATTCGCCGCGCGGCTTGCAGGTGGTTGCGGTGCACAGCATCGACACCTCCACGGCCGATCCCACGCCCCAGCGCGGCGGCGGTGACCGCTTCGGCGGCGGCGGACGCGATCACGGCGGCGACCGGTTCGGTGGCGGTGGTGGCGATCGTTTCGGCGGTGGTGACCGCTTTGGCGGTGGCGACAGGTTCGGTGGCGGCGATCGCTTCGGCGGTGACGACAGGTTCGGCGGCGGTGACCGCTTCGGCGGCGGCGACAGGTTCGGCGGCAGTGACCGCTTCGGCGCTGGCGGCGATCGCGGCTACGGCGGCGGCGGCAATCGCGATGCCGGTCCTTCGGGCCCGATGGTCGAAGGCAAGGTGAAGTTCTTCAACGACCAGAAGGGCTTCGGCTTCGTGATGCCCGACAATGGCGGCGGCGACATCTACTGCCACGCCAGCGCCTTGCGCCGCTCCGGCGTCACGGCCCTCAACCCGGAGCAACGCATCCGCTACTCCACCCGCCAAGGCAACAAAGGCGTCGAAGTCGACCGGATCGAAGTGATCTAGGGTCCTAGTTTTCACCCATCCCCGTCTGTGCAAGGCAGAGTTGCGTGTTTGCAGGGGCTTAGGGGTTGAAACCCTATAAATCCGACCTATATAGAGTCGATCTATATCGGTCCAATATAGGGCTTCGGGGCTGTGGACGTTCGTACCATCTGTTTGGGGATTCTGACGCGTGGCCCGGCGACGGGTTACGAGATCAAGAATCTGTTCGAGGACGACGGCTACCAGCACTTCGCGGAGGCCAGTTTCGGCTCGATCTATCCGGCGCTGGGCCGCCTGACCGAGGAGGGCCTGGTCTCGGTCCGTTCCGAGGCGCAGGACAAGCGTCCCGACCGCAAGGTCTACTCCATCACTGCCGCCGGCCGCACCGCCTTCCTGGACGCGCTGCTGAAGCCGCTGCCCGAAGACCGGCACCGCTCACCCTTCGCCTTCGCGATGCTGTTCTCCCATTTGCTGCCCGAAGCCCGGGTCGGCGAGATGGTCGATGGCTACATCAAGCAATGCGAGGGCAAGCTTTCCCAGATCGCCGAACGCACCGGCCCGCAGAGCGAGGGCGAGCGCTTCGTGCTGGGACTGGGCCAGACGATCTACACGTCCATGCTCGATTACCTGCGCGCCCATCGCGCGGAGATCGAGTGCCAAACGGCCGAAGCGGCAGAGTAAAATAACGAGAGCGCCATGTTCGAGACGTTGAAGACCTTCTTCCAATCCGCCGGCCACACCCTGGCCGGGTTGCAACCGCCCTTCTTCCGCCGGATGAAGGCGAGCTATCGCGCGGCCACCGTTATCCTGGTGATCGTGGTTCTGTGGATCGCGTCGGGCGTCGGCCATCACGCCACCATCGCGGTGCAGGCCAAGACCTCCGACGTGCCGAGCGTGCAGGTGATGGCGCTTACCGCCAGCAAGCGCGACGCGACGCTCACCATCCGCGGCCGCACCGAAGCGCTGCATGCCGTGGACGTGCGCGCCGAAGTGGACGGCATGGTCAAGGCCATCCATTTCGACAAGGGCGACACGGTCAAGGAAGGCGACGTTCTCTGCGAACTCAAAATCAACGACAAGGGCGCGCGCTTCGACGAATCCCGGGCGCTCGTCTCCCAGCGCGAGAAGGAATATTCCGCCGCGCGCAACCTCGCCGCCAAGGGCTACGTCTCCGAGACCCAGGCCAAGCAGGCCGCGGCCGCGCTCGAAGCGGCCCAGGCCGACCTGCGCACGCAGCAGATCGCGCTTTCCAACATCAACATCCGCGCGCCCTTCGACGGCATCGTGGACGACCGCTATGTCAACGAGGGCGACTACATGCGCACCGGCGACAAATGCGAGATGGTCGTCGCGCCGCAGCCGTTCCTGGCGGTCGGCACCGTGTCCGAGCATGATGTGGGCGGCCTGAAGGTCGGCGATCCGGCGACCGCCGTGCTCGTCACCGGCCAGACGGTGGAAGGCAAGATCCGCTTCATCGCCGAGCGCGCCGACACCGCGACGCGCACCTTCCGCCTCGAAGTCGAACTGCCCAATCCCGACGCCAAGCTGCGCGACGGGGTCTCGGCCGACATCAAGATCCCGGTCAAACAGGTGATGGCGCAGAAGATCTCGTCCGGCATCCTCGTGCTCGACGACAACGGCGTCTATGGCGTGCGCATCGTCGACGACCGGAACATCGTGCACTTCATGCCGGTGCAGATCGTGTCCGACGATCCGGACGGCATGTGGGTGAGCGGATTGCCCGACAAAGTCACCGTGATCACGGTCGGCCAGCAATTCGTCTCCGACGGATCGCACGTCAAGGCCGTACAGAGCGGAGCGCGCGGATGATCAAGATCATCGACTGGGCGGTCGGCAACACCCGCGTCGTCCTGGGGCTGATCGCCGTCGTCATCGTTGGCGGCATTTGGGCCTTCATCGCGATCCCGAAGGAAGCCCAGCCGGACATTCCGATCCCGGTGATCATGGTGGAAGTGCCCTATCCGGGCATCTCGCCGGAGGACAGCGAGCGCCTGCTGGTCAAGCCGATGGAGACCTATCTGCGCTCCATCCAGGGTCTGAAGGAGATCACCGCCCGCGCCTATCAGGGCTTCGCCGTCATCATCATGGAATTCGACGTCTCCTTCGACAAGGAGAAGGCGCTCGAGGACGTGCGCGCCCAGGTCGAGACCGCGCGCGCCGAATTGCCCGCCGATTCCAAGCAGCCCATCGTGGAGGAATTCAACACCAGCCTGCAGCCGGTGATCACCGTCGCCCTTTCCGGCGACGCGCCCGAACGCACCCTGCTGCAGATGGCGCGCACCCTGCGCGACGACCTCAAGCAAATCCCCAGCGTGCTCGACGTCGATATCGGCGGCGACCGGCAGGAGCAGCTCGAGATCAATATCGATCCCTCCAAGCTGGAAAGCTACGGCATCACCCAGACGGAGATGTTCAACGCGATCACCCAGAACAACCAGTTGATCGCGGCCGGCTCCATCGACACCGGCCATGGCAGCTTCGCCGTGAAGGTTCCGGGCGTGCTGGAGACCGCGCAGGACGTGCTCACCCTGCCGATCCGCTCGTCGGCGGACGCGACGATCACGCTGTCCGACGTGGCAGACGTGCACCGCGACTTCTACGACCCCACCAGCTTCGTGATGGTCAATGGCAAGCGCACCATCACGCTCGACGTGACCAAGCGCATCGGCGCCAACATCATCCAGACCAACCAGGCGGTGAAGGATCTGGTCGGCAAGGTCTCCAAGGCGTGGCCGTCCAGCGTCCAGGTCACCTACATGTTCGACCAGTCGACGGACATCCATCAGGAGCTGGGGTCGCTGTCGGATTCCATCTTCCTCGCCATCGTGCTGGTGATGATCATCGTGGTGGCCGCGCTCGGATTGCGCGCCGGCCTGCTCGTCGGCTTCGCGATCCCGACCTCGTTCATGATGGGCTTCATGATCATCAACGGGATCGGCATGGGGCTGAACGAGATGATCATGTTCGCGATGCTGCTCGCGGTCGGCATTCTCGTCGACGGCGCGATCATCGTGGTGGAATATGCCGACCGGAAGATGTCGGAGGGGCATACGCCCAAGATCGCCTTCGCCGAAGCCGCGCGCCGCATGTTCTGGCCCGTGGTCAGCGCCACGCTCACGATGATCGGCGCCTTCCTGCCGATGCTGCTGTGGCCCGGCGTGTCCGGCAAGTTCATGAGCTATTTCCCGATCACGCTGATCATCGTGCTGTTCTCCTCGATGGTCGTGGCGCTGATGTTCCTGCCGGTGGTGGGCGGGCTGTTCAAGAAGCCGCCGCCGCGCGACCTGGCGCAGGAAAAGGCCATCGAAGCCTCGGAATCCGGCGACTGGCGCGAAATCGGCGGCATCACCGGCTGGTATGCGCACATGGCCGAGCGGCTGACGCGCTATCCCGGCCGCGTCATCCTCAGCGCGCTTGCCATCGTCGCCATCGTCATCACGCTGTTCGTGAACTTCAACCACGGCACCGAATTCTTCGTCGACACCGATCCGGACTACGCCAGCGTCCTGATCTCCGCGCGCGGCAACCTGTCGGCGGCGGAGAAGCGCGACATCGTGATGAAGGTCGAGCGCATCGTCGCCAAGGTGGACGGGATCGAGTCGATCTACGCCTCCGCCGGCGGCCAGAGCAACAACCTCAACAGCCAGGGTGGCGTGCCGGTCGACAATATCGGCCACGTCTCCGTCGAGCTGAAGGACTACACCCAGCGCCGCCGCGGCAAGGACATCCTGGAGACCATCCGTCAGCGCACCGCGAACATCCCGGGCGTGCATGTCGAGGTGCGCGAGCCGCAGAACGGCCCGCCCACCGGCAAGGATGTGATGATCGACGTCTCGTCCGACGACTACGCTGCGCTGGCCAGCGTCACCGGCGCCATCAGCCGCCACATGAACGCGCAGAAGGAATTGCGCGACGTCGAAGACACGCGCCCGCTTCCGGGCATCGAATGGGACCTGCAGATCGATCGCGACGTGGCCAGCCGCTTCGGCGCCAACGTGCAGTCCATCGGCACCGCGATGCAGCTTGTCACCGACGGCATCTTCGTGGGCGACTACCGCCCCGACGATTCCGACGCGCAGGTCGACATCCGCGTGCGCTATCCCTCCGCCTCGCGCGGCATCCACGCGCTCGACGACGTGCGCGTGGCCACCGCCAACGGCATGGTGCCGGCCAGCAACTTCGTGAAGCTGGTGCCGGCCCAGCAGGTCAACTCCATCGAGCGCGTCAACGGCCACCGCGTCTATCACGTCCGCGCCAACATGAAGGCCGAATGCGGGCCCGGCGTGACCAACAATTGCGTCGCCAAACCGTTGCTGCCCAGCGCCGAGGTCGCCAAGCTGAAGGACTGGATCGGGGCCCAGAACTTCCCGATAAGCGTGCATGTCGCGTTCCGCGGCGGGCAGGAGCAGCAGGATGAATCGCTGAACTTCCTCGTCGTCGCCGCGTTCATGGCGCTGTTCCTGATCGGGATCGTGCTGCTCGCGCTGTTCAACAATTTCTACCACACCAGCCTGATCCTGCTGGCCGTGATCCTGGCCATGATCGGCGCGATGTTCGGCATGGTGGTGATGGGCCAGCCGTTCTCGGCCATCATGTCTGGCACCGGCATGCTGGCGCTCGCCGGCATCGTGGTGAACCACAACATCGTGCTGATCGATACGTTCCATCGCCTGCGCGACAGCGGCATGGATCCGATCGAGGCGGTGATCCGCTCCAGCGCGCAGCGTTTGCGCCCGGTGTTCCTCACCACCATCACGGCCATCGGCGGATTGTTCCCGATGATGCTGGCGATCGAGATCGATTTCTGGTCCCGCACCGTCACCATCGGCAGCCCCAACGCGATGATGTGGGTGCAGCTCTCCACCGCGATCGTCTTCGGCCTGGCCTTCTCCAAGCTGATCACGATGGGCCTGGTGCCCGCGATGCTGGCGCTGCCCTACCGCATCCGCGCCTGGCGCGCGCGGCGCAAGGCGGCCAAGAGCGGCATGGTGGTCAGCGGCGTGATGCCCAAGACGCAAATCCCGCCCTACGAGCAGGCAGCGGAATAGCTACTCCGCGGCCGGTTCGAGCTTGGCGATTCCGGGTTGGACCTCGGGGTCGTTCTCGACCGCCTGCAGCACTTCGCGGGCCGCGGCGGCTTCCTTCTGCTTGTTCCACATCGAGGCATAGGGCCCGCTGCGCGTAACGAGATCGGCGTGGCGGCCGCGCTCGACGATCTCGCCGTGGTCGAGCACCAATATCTCATCCGCATCCACCACGGTGGAGAGGCGATGGGCGATCACCAGCGTGGTGCGGTTCTTGGACACTTCCGACAGCGCGCTCTGGATTTCGCGTTCGGTGTGGGTGTCGAGCGCGCTGGTCGCTTCGTCCAGCAGAAGGATCGGCGGGTTCTTCAAGATGGTGCGGGCGATGGCGACGCGCTGCTTCTCGCCACCCGACAGTTTCAGCCCGCGCTCGCCGACCATCGCCTCATAGCCCAGCGGCAATTCCGCGATGAACTTGTCGATCTGCGCCATGCGGGCGGCTTCCTTCACCTCTGCCTCGTTGGCGCCGATCCGGCCATAGCCGATATTGTAACGGACCGTATCGTTGAATAGCACGGTGTCCTGCGGAACGATGCCGATCTTGGCGCGCAGGCTCGCTTGCGTCACATCGCGGATGTCTTGCCCGTCGATCGTCACGCGCCCGCTCTTGATGTCGTAGAAGCGGTAGAGGATGCGCGACAGCGTCGACTTGCCCGCGCCCGATGGCCCAACCACCGCGGTCGTCTTGCCGGCGGGCACCGTGAAGCTGACGCCCTTGAGCACCGTGCGCGCCGGCTCATAGGAGAACACCACATCGTCGAACTTGATCTCGCCGCCGCTGACCACGAGCGCGGCCGCGCCGGGCTTGTCAACCACTTCCTGGGGTTGGTGCAGCAGGCGGAACATCGCGTCCATATCCACCAGCGCCTGCACGATCTCGCGATAGACGGTGCCGAGCAAATTGAGCGGCTGGTAGAGCTGGATAAGGATCGCATTCGCCGCCACCAGGGTACCGACGCTGAAGCGGCCTTCCTTGATGCCTTGCGCCGACAGCGCCATCACGATGCCGAGGCCGATCGCCATGATCACCGCCTGGCCGGTATTCAGCACCGACAGCGAGATCTGCGCCTGGATCGAGGCGCGCGAATATTTCGCCATCGACTTGTCGAAGCGCCGCGCCTCATTGCCCTCGTTGTTGAAGTATTTCACCGTCTCGTAATTGAGCAGGCTGTCCACCGCTTTGGTGTTGGCGTCCTGGTCGCTCTGGTTCATGTCGCGGCGGAACTGGATGCGCCAGCGCGTGATCGCGAAGGTGAACCAGACATAGGCGGCGACCATCACCACCGTGATCGCCGCGATCTGCCAGTCGAGCTTCTCCAGCAGAATGGCGGCATAGAACGCGAGCAGCAGGATGGTGGGGAAG
Organism: Rhizomicrobium sp.; assembly: GCA_036268825.1. GTDB lineage: Bacteria > Pseudomonadota > Alphaproteobacteria > Micropepsales > Micropepsaceae > Rhizomicrobium. The sequence continues at coordinate 14,687 of DATATK010000026.1, forward strand.
ATGCTGAACAGGGTGAACGACAGCATCGTGTCGATCGCCTTGGTGCCGCGCTCGATGACGCGGGACAGGCCGCCCGTCTTGCGCTCCAGATGGAAACGCAGCGACAGCGTATGGATATGCGTGAAGGTCGAGACGCCGACCTCGCGCATCGCGTGGTACTGCACCTTGGCGAAGATGCCGTCGCGCAGCTGGCCGAACGCCTGCATCAGGATGCGCGACACGGTATAGGCCGCGATCCACGACAGCGCCGCGCCGAGCACGATCTGGGCCGGCGTCTTCGCCAGCACGTCCACCGCCCAGCCATAGAACAGCGGCGAGATGCTGGTCGCCGCCGTCGCCAGCAGCAGGAACACGATGGAGATCACGACGCGGACGCGCAGCTCCGTCTGCCCCTTGGGCCACAGATACGGCATCAGCATCCAGAGCGGCCGGAACGACGGCGCGCCCTCGCCATCTTCGAGCATGTTCCTGGCCATCGCTCAGTTCCCCATATTGGCGCCACCCAGGGCCAGAAAGCCCAGCAGCAGCGCGATCGCTGAGACGATAGATAGGATGATCAACGGCCGGGACAATCGAACCTCGTCGGAGATGCGCGGATGGGAGAATCTGTTTAGGAACAGGCGCGCCCCAAGGCAACAGCAAAGCCCCGATGCATAACCCCGAGCCCCAAATGGATACGCCGAAAAAGGCCATCTGCGTCTTCTGCGGTTCCTCGAACGGCGCCGATCCGGCCTTCGCCGAGGCCGCGCGGACCTTGGGCAAACTTATCGCCGCAAACGGCTATCGCATGATCTTCGGCGGCGGCGGGCTCGGCCTGATGGGCGAGACGGCGCGCGCCGCCCGCGACGCCGGCGCCCCCGTCACCGGCATATTGCCGGAGTTCCTGCGCCATCTGGAACCACCGATGCGCGACCCGGAACAGCTCATCGTGGTCCCCACTTTGTTCGCGCGCAAGGAACGCATGATCGACATGGCGGACGCCTTCGTCGTGCTGCCTGGCGGCATCGGCACGGTGGATGAGTTCTTCGAGGTGCTCGGCGCGGCGCAACTCGGCCAGCACGCCAAGCCCATCGTGGTGCTGAACCTCGGCGGCTTCTTCGCGCCGCTCGAAGCCCTGCTCGACTACATCGTCAAGACCGGCTTCGCGCATTACGAATTCACCTCGCACTATCGCATGGTCGCCACGCCGCAGGATGTCATCGAAGCTTTAGAGCAGGCATTCAAATTATAATTATCGTCATGGCCGGGCGCGTCCCGGCCACCCATACCCACCGTCTCAGTTTCATATAACTCAGACCGCGGTTATGGATGGCCGCCACCCGCCTACGCTTCGCTTCGGCGTGGCGAGTGAGGCACCTCCGGCACGCCGTAGCGTCTTCGCGAAGGCGGCTTGGGCGGCCATGACGGTTGAGGGTGAGGTGAAAGAAAGAGAACAACGAACTTTCACCGGCTTTGCGAGCGTGCAAATCTTCCCTCCAGCGCGACGATCACGAGCGCCAGCCACACCAGCCCGAAGGCGAAGCCGTCCACGCGCGTGAACCCCTCGCCGAAGCCGAAGATCGCGAGCAGCAGCATGATCGAGGGCGAGAGATATTGCAGGAAACCCAGCGTTGACAGCCTTATCCGCCGCGCTCCCGCCGCGAACATCGCCAGCGGCACGGCGGTGAGCGGGCCGCCGAGGATCAGCAGCGCATCCTTCGTCCAGTCCGATGACGGAAACGCGCCGGTGCCCTGTGCATGCCAGAACAACGTAAGCCCGAGCGTGACGGGAAACAGGATCCAGGTCTCGACCGTCAGCCCGTCGAGCGAATCCACTGGCGTCAGCTTGCGGAAATAGCCGTAGAACCCGAACGACAGCGCCAGGCTCGGCGCGATCCACGGAAAGTGCCCGAGTCCGAACGCCTTCACCACCACCGCCAATCCCGCCAGCGCAACCGCTGCGAGCCGCAGCCGCGACATGTGCTCGCCGAACAGCATCACGCCGAGGCCGATGGAGATCAACGGATTGATGTAATAGCCGAGGCTCGCTTCCACGAGCTGGTGCGTCGCGATGCAATAGATATAAAGCGTCCAGTTGCAGGTGATCAGTACACTGGTGAGCGCGAGCGTCGCCAGCAAACGCGGCGTGCGCACGATCGCCCACAAATGCGCGAGGCGCCGCCGCCCGACGGCGACAAACGCCACGAAGACCGCGCACCACAATATCCGATGCACCGTGAGCTCGAACGGCGGCACGCTGGAGAGCAGCCGCCAGTACAGCGGCATGATCCCCCAGAACGCATAGGCGAAACCGGCCAGCAGGATGCCGCGCGCATCGTCGCCGCCGGTCGGGGCGCCCAGCTCCGTCGGCGCCCCGCTATCCGCGGCGGCGATTTCCGCAGGCTCGAATGCGATGTCGGATGTGCCGGTCATGCGTGGTCTCTACCACCCTCCCCTTGAGGGAGGGTGGTTAGCGCTTGATCTCCCACGTCGTGCCATCGGGCCCGTCTTTCAGCACGATGCCTTGCGCGAGCAGCTCATCACGGATGCGGTCGGACTCCTGGAAGTCCTTCGCGGCGCGCGCGGCCTTGCGCGCTGCGATGGCGTCGGCGATGGCCACTTCATCGACCGTCACCTTCGCGGCGATGCGCCCCGGATCGGGTGAGAAGCCGAGCAGCGAAAGACCTCCCGCCAATCCCTCATCGGTGCCGCCATGCAGAGCGGCGATGGCTTGCGGCGTGTTGAGATCGTCGCAGAGCGCTGAGAGGAACGCATCGCCGATGCGGCGATTGGCGAGCGGTTCGGCCGTGTCGTACCAGCGCTCCAAAATCTTCCAGCTTTCCGTCATCCCCGCCACTGTCCAATCCATCGGCTGGCGATAATGCGAGCGCAGCATGTTGAAGCGCAGCACATCGCCCGGCCAGTCGGCCAGCAGCTGGTGGATAGTGATGAAGTTGCCGAGGGACTTGGACATCTTCTCGCCCTCGACCTGCAGGAAACCGTTGTGCAGCCACACTTTGGCGAGGGCGTGACCGTGATGGGCGGCTTCGCTCTGGGCGATCTCGTTCTCGTGGTGCGGAAACAGAAGATCGATGCCGCCGCCATGGATGTCGAACGTCTCGCCGAGATATTGCCCCGCCATCGCCGAGCACTCGATATGCCAGCCGGGGCGGCCGCGGCCCCAGGGCGAATCCCAGCCGGGCGTCGCCGAGTCCGACGGCTTCCAGAGCACGAAATCCATCGGCTCTTTCTTGTACGGCGCGACATCGACGCGCGCACCAGCGATCATCTCGTCCAGCGGGCGGCGCGAGAGCTTGCCGTAGTCGGATTTCGAGGCGACGTCGAACAGCACATGCCCCTCGGCGGGATAGGCGTGGCCCGCTTCGATCAACGCCGCGATCATCGCGATCATCTGCTGGACATGTTCCGTCGCGCGCGGCGCCACGCTGGGCGGCAGGCAGCCGAGCGCCGCGACATCCTCTTCGTAGATGCGCGCGGTCTCGTTGGTCAGCTCACGCACGACATCGAGGATCGGAACGTCGCGACCCTGCGCACGTTCAATCGCCCGCGCGTTGATCTTGTCGTCGATGTCCGTGATGTTGCGGACATAGGTGACGTGGTCCTCGCCATAGAGATGGCGCAGCAAACGGAACAGCACGTCGAACACGATGACGGGCCGCGCATTGCCGATATGGGCGTAGTCGTAAACCGTCGGCCCGCAGACATACATCCGCACGTTCGCGGCATCGATCGGAACGAAATTTTCTTTGGCGCGCGTGAGCGTGTTGTGGAGGCGCAGGGTCATCGCCGCAGCCTTTCCGTCGCAAGCAGGAGCTTGGCTTCGGCCATGAGGTCGCGAACCTCATGCCGGAAAGCCCGAAAATCGCGGCGCTCGGCCTTGCGCTTGCCGGTGAATTTGCCCGCCTTCAGGGCGTTGCGGTTTCCCTTCTGGCCGCCGCGGGGCTTGCCAGATTGTACACTGCGTATTCGTTTTTCAGTTTTCGCGTTTTTTTCCGCTCCGGCTTCGTCCGGCGGGGTCGAAAACGCAAAAACATCACCTGCCGGCGGGTGAGCGCCGGGTGATTCCTCCATCATGGAACGGATATAGAACATCGCACCCTCCAAGTCAACCTGTGGTCGTAAAAGCCTTAGAATTGGCAGCGACAACAACAGGTTGAACGGATCACGACGCTTCTCCCTCAAGGCGCGCCAACGCTTGGGCGCGCCCGATGAGCGGTAACAGCTTTTTCAATTCCGGTCCATGTTCGCGGCCCGTCAGCGCAAGCCGCAGCGGATGAAACAGCGCGCGGCCCTTGAGCCCTGTCGCCTCCGCCACCGCCTTGGTCCAGGCGGACCAGGTTGCCTCGTCCCACGGTTCGGGCGGCAGAAGCGCGGCGGCCTTCGCGGCGAAGGCGGCGTCCTCGATCACGGGCGTGACGGGCCCATCGACCAGCGTCCACAAACCGGCGGCGTCGGAGAGTTTCGACACATTCGCCTTCACCGCTTCCCAGAATGCTGCGCCCGCGGGAATCCCGAGCGCGATGAGATGGTTCGCCACCGCGTCGAACGGCAGGCCATGCAGCAGTTTCGCATTGAGCCCATCCAGCTCCACCGGATCGAAATGCGCCGGCGCGCGGCCGATCTTTCCGAAATCGAATTCGGACGCGAGCACGTCCAGCGACGGTTTGAGTTCGATCGGATCGGAGGTTCCCGTCTTGGCGAGATAGGACGCGAGCGCCAAGGGCTCGATCCCGCTCTCGCGGATTTCGCGCAACGACAGCGAACCGATGCGCTTGGACAGCGCTTCGCCGCCCGCGCCCACCAGCAGCGGGAAATGCGCGAATGCCGGCACCGTAGCGCCCAACGCCTCGAAGATCTCGATCTGCGCCGCCGTGTTGGTGACGTGGTCCTCGCCGCGCACGATATGCGTCACCGCGAAATCGATATCGTCCACCACCGAGGGCAGCGTGTAGAGGAAGCGGCCATCCTCGCGGATCAATACGGGATCGGAGAGATGCGCGGTGTCGATCTCGACCTCGCCGCGCACCAGGTCCCGCCATGTCACGCGCGCCTGCGAAAGCTGGAAACGCCAGTGCGGCTTGCGGCCTTCGCTTTCGAGCTTCGCGCGATCTTCCACGGTGAGCTTCAATGCTGCGCGGTCATAGACCGGCGGCTTGTGCATCGCGACCTGGCGCTTGCGGCGGCGGTCGAGTTCGTCGGCCGTTTCATACGCCGGATAAAGCCGCCCGCTCGCCTTCAGCGCCTCCGCCGCGCGCGCATGCGCATCCGCCCGCTCGATCTGCCGCGCGAACAGGTCGTGACCCATGCCGAGCCAGCGCAGATCCTCCAGGATCGCGGCTTCGTATTCCGGCTTCGAGCGCTCGGTATCCGTATCGTCGATCCGCAGGAAGAACTTGCCGCCATGCTTGCGCGCGAACAGATAGTTCAGCATCGCCGTGCGGGCATTGCCGACGTGCAGGAGGCCTGTTGGAGAAGGGGCAAAGCGGACGAGGGTGTCAGACATCGCGCGCATCTCTGAAAGCATTGGTAATCGGATAGCGCCGGTCGCGCCCGAAATTCTTGCGGGTGATCTTGACGCCCGGCGGCGCCTGCCTCCGTTTGTATTCCGACGTATAGAGAAGCTGCTCAACGCGCTTGACCGTCGCGGGGTGATAGCCCTTGGCGCAGGTCGCCTCGAACGTCATCTCGTTCTCGACCAGGCATTCCAATATGCCGTCCAGAATGTCGTAGGGCGGCAGCGAGTCCTGATCTTTCTGGTTCTCGCGCAGCTCCGCGCTGGGCGGTTTGGTGATGATGCGTTCGGGGATGACGCGGCCTTTCGGCCCCAGCCCGCCACGCGGATGATGCGCGTTGCGCCAGTGGGAAAGCTTGAACACCTCGGTCTTGTAGACGTCCTTCAGCACATTGTAGCCGCCGCACATGTCGCCATAGAGCGTGGCGTAGCCGACGCTCATCTCGCTCTTGTTGCCGGTGGTCAGCACCATGGGGCCGAATTTGTTGGAGATCGCCATCAGGATCACGCCGCGGGCGCGCGACTGCACGTTCTCTTCGGTCGTATCCACCGCCTTGCCGGCGAAGGTGGCGCCCAGCGCCGCGGTGAACGCATCCACCGCGCCCTCGATCGGCACGCTCTCATATTGGGTGCCGAGCAACCGCGCGCATTCTTCCGCGTCGTCGAGGCTTTCGCGGCTGGTATAGCGCGACGGCAGCATCACGCAGCGCACGCGGTCCGCGCCCAGCGCATCCACCGCGACGGCGGCAGACAGCGCGGAATCGATGCCGCCCGAAAGCCCCAGCACCACGCCGGGGAAACGGTTCTTGTTCACATAGTCGCGCAGGCCCAGCACCATCGCATGATAGATCGCGGTCGCGCGGTCCTCTTCGTTGACCCGTTCGCCGGGCGCGCAAACCCAGCCCGCTTCGCTGCGCGTCCAATCGGTGATCGCGATCCGCTCTTCCCACGCGGGCAGCGCCCAGGCGAGCGAGCCGTCCGCATTCGCCACCAGCGACGCGCCGTCGAACACCAGCTCATCCTGCCCGCCGACCTGGTTCAGATAGATCAGCGGCAGACCGCTTTCTTTCACGCGTGCGACGATCAGGTTCAGCCGCTGGTCTTCCTTGCCCGCCTCGAAGGGCGAACCGTTCGGCACCAGCAATATCTCGCCGCCGGTTTCCGACAGGCACTCGACGACGTCCGGCGTCCAGATATCCTCGCAGATCGGCACGCCGATGCGCAGCCCGCGAATGTTCAGCGGCCCCGGCAACGGTCCCGCCGCGAAGACGCGCTTCTCGTCGAACACGCCGTAATTCGGCAGATCGGATTTGAACGTGTGGCCCGCCACCGTTCCGCCATCGAGATAGAGGCACGCATTGTAAAGCTTACCGCCTTCCACCCACGGCGCACCGACCAGCACCGCGGGGCCGCCATCGGCCGTATCGGCTGCGAATTTCTCCACCGCCTCGCGCGCATCGTCCTGCAGCGCCGGCTTGAGCACCAGATCCTCCGGCGGATAGCCGACGACATAGAGCTCGGGAAACAGGATCAGATCCGCGCCCGCCGCCGCCGCCTCGGCACGCGCCTTGCGCGCCCGGGCAAGATTGCCCGAGATGTCGCCCATGACGGGATTGAGCTGCGCCAGCGCGATGCGGAAACGGTTCGTCATGGTGATTGTTTAGAACCGATCTCTGCGCGAGGAAAGAATTTACCCTCCCCTTGAGGGAGGGTCGAAAAACGCAAAGCGTTTTTCGGGAAGGGGTTCACTCCGGATATCTCCGGGTGCGCCCCAACAAGGCGGCAGGCAGTTCGGAGTGAGCCCCCACCCGAAAACGCCAAAGGCGTTTTCGACCTCCCCTCAAGGGGGAGGTGAGAGATCACTCCATCGCGCACAGGCTCGTATCGCCCGTCGCTTTCTTGGCCCGGGTGCAGACGGCGCTCCAGAAGGGGGTGATGCGGGCGCCGGCTTCGTTCACGGCGGCGCGGGCGGCGGCGGGAGTGGGCGGTTTGGCTTTCAGCCATGGCGGATCGTAAGGCGCGGCGCAGAGTTCGGGACCCACCAGTTTCGCGCGGCAGGCCTGCAGCATCATTGCATCGTAGCGGCGCACGGCGGCGATGAGCACCGCGAAAGCATCGCCGTTTTCGTCGCCCACCGATTGGCCGAGCGGCCAGGTGGACGACAGAAGATGGAGCGCGGCATCGCTCTGGTCGACCATCGCGCCCAATCGGCGGGCTTCGATCTGCAATTCGGTATCGCTCTGGCCGAGCGCGGGCGCGGCCGAGAGAACGAGTGCGAGAAGGAAGGGCGCGGCGCGGCTCAAGCGTAGAGCGCGACGTCTTCGCAAACGCGCGTGCCGACGAGCGGGGCCGCCGCCTCATCGATCAGCAGCGCAGTTTCCAGCGCGCGGCGGGCTTCTTCCGGGCGCACCAGCGTCGGCGAATTGCGGCGCGCGGCGTTGACGAACGCGGCCACGGCCTCGGCCAGCGGATCGCCCATGTCGAGCTGCGCCAGCGGGCGGCGCGTGGTGTTGCGGATCTGGCGGGTGATGAAATCGATCTCGATGATGCCGTCCGCATAGACGGCGCGCAGGCCGCGGCGGCGGATCGGCGAGATGCGGCTGGCCATGAGGCGCGCCTGCGTGCCGTTGTCGAAGGTGACGACGGCGGAGACTTCGTCGGCATGGCGGCCTTGCGTGGCGCGGCCAGTGGCCGTGACGTCGGCGACGCCGCACGGCACGAGGCGATGGACGAGATCGAGATCGTGGATCATCAGGTCGAGCACGGCGCTGACGTCGGCGCCGCGGCCGGTCCACGGACCGTTGCGCCAGGTCTCGATCTCGAGCGGCGCGTCGGGATAGTCCAGAAGCCCGGTGCGGGCGAAGACGAAGCGTTCCTGGTGGCCGACGGTCAGCACGCGGCCCTTGGCCTCGGCCAGCGCGATCAGCATGTCGGCTTCATCAAGATCGGTGGCGATCGGCTTTTCGACCAGCACGTCCGCATTGGCGTTCAGGAAGGCGCGCACGATCGGCGCATGCGTCACGGCCGGAGTGCAGATGCTCACGATATCGACTTCACCCAGAAGGTCTTTCCAGTCGGCCACGGCCTTCACGCCATGGGTCTTGCTGGCCTCGCGGCGCGCATCCAGGCTCGAATCCGCGACCGCCACCAGCTCGACGCCCGGAAGGCGGCTATACTTGGAGGCGTGGTGGCGCCCAAAGGCGCCGATGCCGACGACGCCGGCGCGCAGGATACGGGTGGGAGGCGACTGACCGAACAAAGGGGAATCCCCGGTGCTGTTCCGGGGTCTATCAGCCACGGATGCCTTCCCCGGAGCGACTCATAAAATGTTTCGGCTTGTTACACCCCTTGCCGCTGCTAGGTTGTCGCCCACCGCTACCCCTCATTTCCTTAGTTAAGGAGAGAAACCATGTCCGCCCAAAAAAGCCGGGAAATCCGCCTGAAACACCGGCCCGAAGGCATGCCCAAGCCCAGCGACTTCGCCCTCGCCGAGACCGATATCCCCACCCCCGGCCCCGGCCAGGTCCTGGTCCGCAATGCCTATATGTCCGTCGACCCCTATATGCGGGGCCGGATGACCGACCGGGCGAGCTATGTCCCGCCCTTCCAGATCGGCGAGGCCCTGTCGGGCGGCGCCGTCGGCCAGGTGGTCGAGTCCAACAACCCCGCCTGGAAGAAGGGCGACTACGTCTCCAACTTCTCCGGCTGGCGGGAATGGTTCGTCTCCGGCGGCGGAGAGTTCCAGAAGATCGACCCCGCCATCGCCCCCATCCAGGCCTATCTCGGCGCGCTCGGCATGCCCGGGCTCACGGCTTACGCGGGGCTTCTGAATGTCGGCCAGCTCAAGGACGGCGAGCGCGTCTTCGTCTCCGCCGCCAGCGGCGCGGTCGGCGCCATCGTCTGCCAGATCGCCAAGGCCAAGGGCTGCTACGTCGTCGGCTCCGCCGGCTCGGACGAGAAGTGCGAGTGGCTGATCAAGGAAGGCGGCTGCGACAAGGCGATCAACTACAAGAAGGCCGGCAAGTTCGACGCCGCTTTGCGCGCCGCCTTCCCCGAAGGCATCGATGTCTATTTCGACAATGTCGGCAGCGAGCATCTCGACGCCGCCCTCGCCAACATGCGCATGCACGGCCGCATCCCGGTCTGCGGGATGATCGCCCAATACAACGCGACCGAGCCGGCGCCGGGCCCGGTCAACATCATCGCCGTGATCCCGATGCGCATCATGATCAAGGGCTTCATCGTCTCCGACTACGGCGCGATGACGCCGCAATTCCTCGCCGACATGGCCAAGTGGGTGAGGGAAGGCAAGATGAAGTGGCGCGAAACCATCCTCGACGGCATCGACCGCGCCCCCGAAGCCTTCATCGGCCTCTTCAAAGGCGACAACATGGGCAAGATGCTGGTCCGCGTCGGACCGGACAAGGCGGTTTAGGTTTTCTACTCGTTATCCCTCTCCCCTCCTGTGGAGGGGGACCATTGCTGGGGCTTCAGCGCGGAGGCGAATGTGCTATTATAAGGCCATGAACACCAAGACCGCCAAAGCCAAGCAGGCAAAATCCGGCATTCTCTACGAGCCGGAAGATCTCGCTCCTCGCAATGTGGCTGCGGATGAAGCGACTTTGGATACCTATCTTGAGCGCAACAAGGACGCGCTGAACGCAAGCATCGAAAAAGCGCACGCGGAATTCGCGAACGGCGAATATTTCACGCTGGATCAGGTCATGGCCGATGTCGGCGCACAGCGGCAACGCCGCCGCGCACGCAAAGCTTAAATACCGCCGTGCCGCAACTGCAGATCATCATTTCGGTCGAAGCCCGCGCCGATCTGCTCCAGTTAGAACGCTATATTGCAGAGCGCGATGGCGAGCTGCGCGCCGAATTGATCCTCGGCCGCATCTGGGAAACCATTAGAACGCTGGCGTTCATGCCCGGCCTTGGCAGCCCGAGGCCCTATCTCAATCGCAAAACACGCGCGTTTCCTTCGCCGCCCTGGCTGATCGTGTATGCGCCGCTTCCGTCTCTGGATGGAATCAGGATCGTTCGTGTCGTGGACGGAAGACGCGACCTTCCTGCAGTGCTTGGCCCTAAAAGGCGTCGCTAACAAACTGTCTGAAGGCCGCAGCTTGAAAAAATTCCACGCGGAGCCGCGGAGGTACGCGCAGGTAACCCACACACTCACTCTCTCCAACCAGTCATCATTGCCCGGCTTGTCCGGGCAATGATGATATTGGAGGGGAACCGTCACCCTTGTGACCTATTCGCAGCTCGCGACAATGCGGTGAGATATAAATCACCGGCTGCCTTCCGCGGCTGCGCGTAAATCGACTTTTTCTTTCTTCACCTTAGGCGCAACGAAAATCATAATTTGGCCTCGACGCACAATGCAAGCAGGTCTAACCTCCCTTCCTGACAAAATGTCAGGTGCATTCATGTCCGATCTCCCCAACATCTTCGATCTCACGCCCGGCAATCCGGCGTTCAGCGACGATCCGCATGCGCTGCTCGACCGGTTGCGCGAGGAATGTCCGGTGCGGCGCGATCCTGTCGCGGGCGCGTTCATGATCTCGCGTTATGCCGATGTGCGCAGCGTGTTGTCGGATACCTCTATGTGGCGCAGCCCGCTTCGCGCGGAGGAGGCGTCGCTGCTCGATGTGGCGCTGCGCACCCAGCGGGTCGAGAATTCCCAGGTGCCGGAGGATGAGCAGCGCAAGGGCATCCTGCTGCTCGACGATCCGGACCACGCGCGCATCCGCCAGCCCATCGCCAAGGCGCTCTACAAACGCGTCGCCAAATCGCGCGTGCTGGTGCAGCAGGTGGTGGACGAGACGCTGGATGCGATCGGCGCGCGCAATCCGTTCGACGCGATGGGCGACTTCGCGCTGCTCGTGCCCATCGACGTGATCGCGCGCATCCTGGGCGTGGACAATGCGCGGCTGAAGGAATTCCGCGTCTGGAGCGAGGGGCTGATCCTCGCGCTCAATCCGTTCCGCACGCCGGAGGAGACCGAAAAATTGCGCGTCGCGGCCGATGCGCTGTCGCGCACCATGCGCGCGCTGATGGCGGCGCGGCGTGCTGAGCCGGCCGATGATCTCGTCACCGATCTGGTGCAGCTCCAGGCCGATGGCGCCGATCTGACGGACGGCGAGATTTCGAGCAATCTGCAAGGCCTGCTCGTCGGCGGCAATCTCACCACTACCGATCTCATCGGCAACGCGATCCTGTTGTTCCTCGACCATCCGGGCGAGCTTGCCAAGCTGATGGCCGATCCCGCGCTGATCAATTCGACGGTGGAGGAAGTGCTGCGCTACGAAGCGCCGGTGGACATCACCGGCCGCATCGCGCCGCGCGAGATGGAGGTCGGCGGCTGCCCGGTTCATCCCACGCAATCGATGCTGTTCTCGCTGCGCGGCGCCAATCGCGACCCGCGCGTCTTCCCCGATCCGCACCGTTTCGACATCACGCGCAAGGATGCGCCGCACGTCGCCTTCGGCGGCGGCGCACATCTGTGCATCGGCGCGCCGCTCGCGCGGCTGGAGGCGCAGGTCGCGATTCTCTCCTTCTTCCCACGCTATCCGGCCGCGCGCCTCGCCGATCCCACCAACCGCCCGCAATGGCGCACGCTGCCGTTCTTCCGGGGGCTGAAGGAAATTGTCGTTGAAGCCTGAGCTGTTTTCGTGCGTTCCTTCCTGACGCACGGGAGAACGGCATGAAAATCGGTTTCATTGGGCTTGGTAAAATGGGCGCGGCGATCGCGGAGAACATCCTGCGCGCCGGCCATGACGTAACGGTGTGGAACCGCTCGCCCGAACCCGTCGCCGCGCTGGAGAAGAACGGCGCCTGCGCCGCGAAGACGCCCGCGGATGCGCTCCAGGGCGATGCGCTGTTCACGATGCTGGCGAGCGATGCGGCGATGCGCGCCGTGGGGCTGGACGGCGCGGCGCTGGAGGGTGCGAAGAAGGGCCTGATCCACTCCAACCTCGCCACCATCTCGGTCGAGTTCGCGCGCGAGCTCGCGGCGGCGCATGCGGCGCGCGGATTGCACTACGTCGCCTCGCCCGTGTTCGGCCGTCCCGATGCGGCAGCGAATGGCCATCTCATCGTCGTGGCGGCCGGCGCATCGGCGCATATCGAAACGCTGCGGCCCATCTACGACGCCATCGGCCGCCGCCTCGCCATCGCGGGCGATCAGCCGGAAGCCGCAAACCTGTTCAAGATCGCCGGCAATTTCATGATCGCGTCCGCGCTCGAAACGCTCGGCGAAGCCATCGCGCTGTTGCGCAAAGGCGGCGTCGACCCCGCGCTGTTCCACGAGGTGCTGACCAGCACGCTATTCGCCGGGCCGGTCTATCAGGGCTATGGCGGAATGATCGTGCACCGCAAATATGAGCCCGCCGGGTTCGAACTGAAGCTTGGCTTGAAGGACGTCGAACTCGCGCGCTCGGCCGCGCAAGGCCTCGGCATGACCATGCCGCTTGCCGATCTGGTGCGCGAACATTTCCTGGACGCCATCGATGACGGCCTCGGCGAGAAAGACTGGTCCGCCATCGCCGGCGTGATCGCGAAGAGGGCCGGGCTTGAGTGATCCCTTCGACCTCGAACGCTTCATCGCTGCGCAGGACCCCGTCTATGCGCGCGTGATCGCCGAGCTTCGGCGCGGCAGCAAGCAGAGCCACTGGATGTGGTTCGTCTTCCCGCAAGTCGCCGGCCTCGGCCACAGCCCGTCCGCCGCGCATTTCGCCATCGCATCGCTCGCCGAGGCGAAAGCCTATCTCGCCCATCCGCTTCTGGGCGGCCGCCTGAAGGAATGCACCGGCCTGGTCCTGGAGGTGGAGGGCCGCAGCGCGCTGCAGATCTTCGGCGACCCAGACAACCTCAAATTCCGCTCCTCGATGACCCTGTTCGCGCAGGCCGCGCCGGGCGAGCCGGTCTTTCGAGCGGCGCTGGATCGGTATTTCTCGGGAGACAGCGACACACTGACTCTCAGCCATCTGAACCGCTGATCTCGCTCCCCCAAAAGGCGCGCTGGGTGGCCGGGTCGCACTTCGCTTCGCTCGCTGCCCCGCCATGACGTGTTTTATAGTGCGTCAGATGGCCTGTAAGCCGGGTTCTGTCCTCGCGGGGTCGTACCCGCGATGGATGGCCATTCCTCTGGGACGTTTGTTGCCAAACGCCTCGCGCGACCTACCCGGACGGCTATCCGGAAACGGATTACGTGCCGTCCCTATTTGGTCTTGCTCCCGGTGGGGCTTGCCGTGCCGCCTCTGTTGCCAGAGACGCGGTGCGCTCTTACCGCACCATTTCAACCTTGCCACGGCTTTAGGCCGTTCGGCGGTGTCATTTCTGTGGCGCTGTCCCTGGGGTTTCCCCCGGCGGATGTTATCCGTCACCGTGTTTCCGTGGAGCCCGGACTTTCCTCCCGGCGTCGCCCTTTGGGCTATGCCGGGCGAGCCCTGTTACAAGCTTGCCCGGCGAAGCCGAAGGCGAAGACGGGCGGCCATCCGGCCATCTGACGCGGGGCGAGCCTACACGAGGCGCGCGCACACCGCTAGCGCTCCGCCCGCGCCTCGGCCAGGAGGCGCAAGATCTCATGCGCCACGGCTTCGGCGTTCTCCGGCGACAGCGTGACGGAGCTATAGGCGCGGTCGCTCATATCGCCCAGGTAATACTGGTCGATCGCGATCATGCCGGAGACCGACACGGTGATCTCCGTTTCAATGGGTCCGTAATTCACCTTCATGGCATGCCTCCGTTACGCCAGCGCCATATCGACTGCGGCCATCGCATGCAAGGTGGTGGTGTCGAACAGCGGCACGGAACTGTCTTCGGCCTTCACCAAAAGCGGCAATTCGGTGCAGCCGAGCACGATGCCTTGCGCCCCGCGCGCCACCAGCCGCCCGATGGCCGCGCGGCAGGCGGCGCGGGCCGGCTCCTCGAAACGGCCGCGCACCAGTTCCTCGTAGATGATGCGGTCGACGATGGCGAAATCCTCGCCTTCCGGAACCAACACGTCGAGATCGTAGGCGTGGCGCAAACGGCCGCGGACGATATCGTCCCACTCCATCGTGTGGCGCGAACCCAGCAGCCCCACGCGCGTCATCCCCGCCGCACGGATCGCCGCGCCCAGAGGATCGGCGATATGCAGAAGCGGAACGCCCGAAGCCTTCTCCACCGCGCCCGCCATGCGATGCATCGTGTTGCAGCAGATGATGAGAAAATCCGCGCCGCTCTCAGCCAGCCCGCGTCCGGCCTCTTCCATCCGCAGCGCAGCGTCGTCCCATTTGCCGGCGTCCTGCAACGCCGCGATCTGCGCAAAATCGAACGAATGCAGCAATGCGCGGGCCGAATGCATCCCGCCGAGACGCGCCTGCACTTCGCGATTGAGGAGCTGGTAGTAGACCGACGAGGACTCCCAACTCATCCCGCCGATCATGCCGATGGTTTTCATGGCGCCGGCCGCAACTCGATGAACTGGAACGTGGCATCCGCCGAACCCGTCACGGCGACCTGGCAGTGGCTCCAGCTTTTCGGCACGGTCCATTGCGCGGTATCGCTGACTGCGGACTGGATATGGTTGTGCGCGCAGATCAGGTCGAAGCCGTCGAGCTTGCCTTTGATAGCGGAGAAGGCGAAGGCGCGGCGCATCAGCGTGTGGCGCCAATAGGGCTGGGGAAAGCTGGTGTCCATCTTCGCTTCCGTCACCAGCGGATCGGGCGCATGAATCATGGCGTGCAGTCTGGCGATCAGCTGCGCGGTCTCGTCGCCGCTCACGTCGAATTTCTCGCGTCGCAGCGTCTCGTACCAGCCGAACGCTTCCGCCGTGTCCCCGTTCGCCGCTTCGAGCCTGATCTGCAGGCGCAGGGCGTCGGCGCGAACCGCGTCGGCAAGGTAAAGGCCGCCGCGAACGGTCGCCACGTTCATCTGGGACAGCGCGTCCGGGTAGTTCGCGGCTTGCACGTCGAGCAGCGCCAGCGAATAGGCGACCATGCAGCGCTCGAAGAAATTGAGTTCGGGTTCGGCGGCGATGGCTTTCAGCGCGGCGACGCCTTCGGCGGTCTTGCCGCTTTCGATGAGCGCCATCGCCTTCTTGTATTCGGCGATCACCGCATCGCTGGCGTGATGCAAGGCCGGCCCCTCGAACAGGAAACGCGCGGTTTCGTTCTGCTCGACCGGCTGGCCGTTTGCCTTGGCGGGCTCGAACTCCCAGCCCTGCAAGGTGAGCGTCACAGTGTCGGCGAAATCCTGCGGCCCCACGAGCCGCACGATGACGATGTTCTTGACGTGCCCGTCCGTGCCGATCGTGTAGCTGGCATCGACCATCGCGCCCACCACGTTGCGAAAGCCCACCTGGTTCGCAGGATAGGGCGGATTTTCATGGCTGACCTTCACCGGCGGCGTGATCTGCGGGCAGCCGCTCTCGCATTCCAGAACCTGGTAGGAGGGAATGTCGTCGGCCATTGCGGTGGCGGCGAACAGGATTGCGACAAACGGCAAAGCGCCCGCCCAGCGTCCAAACTTGCGCATGTGAAATCTCCCCACGAACGAACGGTACCAAACACCGCAGGGAGCGACAAGAATGGCACGGAATCAGTCCGCGAGTAGACCGCCCAATTGTGCGGCGCAACCGGAATCCCATTCTCCCGTAATGGAGTCGGGGCGGAAGCGGCGCTGGAAAGCGCGGATGACGGCGTCCATAGGCACGTCGACCTCGGGCGGCACGCCATAGCCGAAACGCGCCAGCGCGGCCTCGAAAGGTTCGGCGAGCCAGGCGGATTCCGGCCACACACCGATGCCGAATTCGGCGAGCGGCTTCCAGGGAAACAACTCGCCGGGATCTTCCTTGCGCGCCGGCGCCACGTCGGAATGGCCGACGACGCGCATGGGCGGGATCTTGTGGCGCGCGAAGATGCCGTCGGCGAGGTCGATCAGCGCCGCGATCTGCGCGTCGGCGAACGGCACGTAGCCGAACTCATGGCCGGGATTGACGATCTCGATCCCGATGGAGCGCGCGTTTACATTGCGCATCCCCGCCCAATAAGACACGCCCGCGTGCCAGGCGCGCATCTCCTCCGGCACATGGCGATAGACGCGGCCGTCGCGATCGATGGTGTAGTGCGCGGAAACTTTCGCCGCCGGATCGCAGAGCCGCGCCAGCGCTTCCTCCGCCGTCTTCATGCCGGTGTAATGCAGCACCAGCATGTCCACGGGAGAATCCCGCGCATCGCAATTCGGCGAACGGCATTCGACTATTCGCATCGTCCTCACACGAAGATCTTGTAGGCCACGGTTTCGCCGTCGGCGCGCTTCAAGGAGAACTCCGCGCCCTTCTCATGCTCGTCCAGCAGCGCCTCGAACACGCGCAGCGCGTTGCGGATGACTTCGGCATAGGACGCGGCCTCGGTCTTCTCTTTCAGCCGCGTCAGCCGGTCCATCGCCTGGGGCGGCATTTCGAGCTGCACGCGCGTCGTCGTGCGGCCGGCATTGTCGACGGCGTCGGCCGCGGCGCGCATCGCGTCGGCGGCGAAGCCTGCGGCGTAACGGTTCCTGCCTCTATGGCCGTGCATGATGCTCTCACTTTCCGTCGATGACGGCGGGCGGCGGGTTGGACGGTTGCTGCGGCGAAGGCGGCGGCGTCACGATGGGGCCCCGCGGCATCCCGTAATCGTAGCGGTGGTAAAAGCGATGGAGATTGTGATGATGGCCATAGGCGATCGCGCAGATCGCGATCAATCCCAGGAACAGGAACGGCGCCTTGAACACCGCCGAGATCAGCGAGAAGAACGCCACGATGCAAAGAATCGGGATCAGCAGCCAGAGGCCGCCCCAATGCCGGCTGCGGCGGTCCCGGTCGTAACCGCGCCCGTCGCGCGGGTCCCAATCGTGGCCGAAGCTTTCGCGCGCGGCGGCGCGAACCTTCTCCTTGAACGCGCGCTTGCCGGCGCGCCACGCCTCGCGCTGGGCCCGGGACGCGTCGCGCTGGGAACGCCACTCGTCCCGCCGGCGCTTCCAGTCTTCGTAGTCCGCGCGGTCGTCCGCCTCCGTGCGGGGCGCCTCGCCGCCGGGGCCTTGCTGGCCGCCTGGCGGAACACCATTTCCATCATCGACAGGGAAATCGTCTCCCACGCCCACTCCGATCTTGCTCATGGACCCCTCCCGAGGCGCCTAGCCAGTTTCAGATGTATATTTGATGACTCCTTGATGATCTGTCAAGGGGCGTTTGCGGGATATCCAAATCGGTCTACGATTCCGCCCGGAATTCGTTGCCTCGCCCCGGCTTCGGCATGGGCGGCACAAACCACCGCAAAAAAATGCCCCGAAGTGAATTTCCCATCTTCAAGGTCGACAAGAAAAAGGTCGTGGAATCGATCCTTTTCCTGTTGGATAACTTTGTCGGCTTCTCACAATACGACATTGTGAAAACCATCTTCCTTGCCGACAAATCCCACCTCACCAAGTACGGCCGTCCCATCACCTTCGACACCTACTATGCGATGGAGCATGGCCCGGTTCCGACTTTCACATACGACGTCCTCAAACCGCTGTTCGATTTTCAGCGCGAATTTGGAGAGGAACGCCCATGGATTTCGGTTCCGGACGCGAGAAATTCGAAAATGCAGAAGTTCGTCGGCGCACGCCGAAAGCCGAGGAACGAATATCTGTCGGAAACGGACCGTGAATTGCTGAAAGAGGCGGGCGGCGCAATCCAACTTTTGGACTTTGAGCAAATCCGTCGTCTGACGCATGAGGACGAAGCTTACAAAGAAGCCTGGCAGCGACGCGGCAAGTCCGAGCGTTCGCAGATCAAGATGGAATTGCTGGGCGTCGATAAAAAATTGATCGAAGACCTCATATATATATCCAATCACGCGTCATGAAGGCGTCTGTCGGACAGGTCATCGGTTTCTGGACCGAGGACGTGCTCGCACCTGACGCTGACGGAGGCAATTACAAGTACCATCTTTGCGTCGATGCGGATGCCGGACTGCATTTGTTTGTTTGCTCCAATCAATACCCTTTCGACTTCCCGCTTCCGAAAGCGCGGTGCCCCGGACTGGCCGAAGATACAAGCTTCATTTCGATGTCGCGTGTCATAAGGCGGAGCGACATTCCTCGTAAGCACCGAATCGCCTGCCGTGTGACGGACGAATTTCTCCGAGAGTTGCTCAGTCATATTCCGGGCGCAAAGACTCTATCGGAAAATGACAAACTGATGATTTCGTCCGGCATTGCAAAACATCTGAACCAGTAGTGCGTACACAGGCCATACACCCGAGCTTCAACCCTTCCCATCCCCCGCCTTCGGCCCGCCCATGATCATGAAGGTGGCCATGTCCCAGGCGTTGCGCATGCCGGCGATGAGGAGCAGCACCAAAGCGGTCGCGACCAGTTCCAGCCCGGGGCCGATGGCGGCGAAGACCAGCCACGCGGCCACGCCGAGCAATCCGTAAGCGAGAATGGGCAGGATGCCGTACCAGCAGCGGTCGATCAGATCGATGTTGAGCCTGGTGATGCGCGTATAGACGATGACGCCGTAGATCACGCCGCCGAGCGCGCCGGCGCCGAGCAGGATCGAGAGCGCCAGCGCCGTCAGCGTCGGCACTGTCAGGATCGCGGAGCCGACCAGCACGCTGCCCAGATGCACCGTCGTCGGCGTGATGAAACCCTTCATCCCCAGCGCGCGCTTCTCCACCAGCCCGCTTGCCAGCGTCGCCACCACGAAGGTCGCGCCGACGATGACGCCCGACGCGGTGCCGACCATCACGTAGAAGTCGCGCCATTCTTGCAGGGCTGGAAGGGTCATCGCGCGGTCCCCCGAAAAGACTCGCGCGAACCTTACTGGAAATCCCGCTCTTTCCGAATCTTCTCGTAGGCGGCGTTGATCGCGGAGAGCTTGTCGTTGGCGAGCTTGACGAATTCGGGGGGGACGCCGCGGCCGATCAGGCTGTCGGGGTGGTTTTCCTTGACCAGCAGGCGGTAGGAGCGATGCAGCTCCTCCTCGTTCGCCTCGTAGCTCACGCCCAGGATCACGTAGGGATCGGCGGCATCGGGGAAATGCGAGGCGCGGATGCGGCGGAACACATTGGGTGCGAAGCCGAAGATGTCCGCCACGCGCTCGAGGAAAGCGAGCTCGCCCGGATGCAGCACACCGTCCGCCTTGGCGATCTCGAACAGCCCGTCGATGATGTCTTCCAGCATCGCGGGGTTGCCGCGGAACAGCCTGGCGATCTGGCCGGCATAGATCTCGTAGCCGGCAGTGTCCGCGCGGGCGAGGTTGAAGATGCGCCTTACATTGGCCTCTTCCTGCGGCGGCACGCGGAAGACGCGCGCGAAGGCCGCCTCTTCGTCGGCAGTGACCACGCCGTCGGCCTTGGCCATCTTGGCGCCCAGCGCGATCACCGCGATGGTGAAGGCGATGCCCGGGTCGGCGGGATCGGCCTCGCGCAATTCGCGGTCGATGAACATGTGGCCGGCCACGGCCCCGATGGCCGCGCCCACCGGCCCGCCCGCGAGAAACCCCGCCGCCGCACCGCCAATTTTTCCCCAGATGGACATAGGCCGAAGCAATAGGACAATGTGGGCCGAATTGCGACGGCCCGCCGTATGAACAAATGGAAATTCTACATCGATCGCGGCGGCACCTTCACCGACGTGGTGGCGGAGGCGCCGGATGGCGCGCTCACGACGCTCAAACTGCTGTCCGACAATCCGGCCTATGACGACGCCGCGCTGGAGGCGATCCGCCGCGTCCTGGGCAGCGGCCAAACGATCCCCGCCGAGCGAATCGCCGAAGTGCGCATGGGCACCACGGTCGCGACCAACGCGCTGCTGACGCGGGGCGGCGAGCGCACGGTGCTGGTCACCACCAAAGGGCTGAAGGACCAACTGCGCATCGGCTACCAGCACCGGCCCAAACTGTTCGCGCTCAAGATCGAGTTGCCGGACATGCTTTATGAAAGCGTGGTCGAGGCGGATGAGCGCGTCGCGGCCGACGGCACGGTGCTCACGCCGCTGGATGAGGCCGCGCTCGCGACGGCCCTGAAGGCCGCTCGCGCCCAAGGCATCGCGGCCTGCGCGATCCTGTTCATGCATGGCTACCGCTATCCAGTACACGAGAAACGCGCTGCCGAGATTGCGCGGGCGGCGGGCTTCACCCAGGTCTCGACCAGCCACGAAAGCGTGCCGCTGATGAAGTTCGTCTCCCGCGGCGATACCACGGTGGCGGACGCGTATCTGTCGCCCGTGCTGGCGCGTTACGCGAACCGCATCTCGTCCGCGCTCGGCGGCACGAAGCTCTATTTCATGACGTCGAACGGCGGCCTCGCCGCGCCCGAATTCTTCCGCGGCAAGGATGCCATCGTCTCCGGCCCCGCCGGCGGCGTGGTCGGCCAGGCGGAGACGGCGCGCGAGGCGGGGCTGGGTCGCGTCATCGGCTTCGACATGGGCGGCACCTCCACCGACGTGTCGCGTTTCGACGGCGCCTATGAGCGCGTCTACGAAACCGAAGTCGCCGGCGTGCGCTTGCGCGCGCCGATGATGGCGATCCACACCGTCGCAGCGGGCGGCGGCTCCATCCTGCATTACGACGGCGCGCGCTTCCGCGTCGGGCCGGACTCGGCCGGCGCCGATCCGGGGCCGCGCTGCTACCGCCGCGGCGGCCCGCTCACCGTGACCGACGCCAATGTGATGACGGGCAAATTGCGCGGCGAATTCTTCCCACGCCTCTTTGGGCCCGGCGCCGACCAGCCGCTGGACGAAGCCGGCGTGTGCGAAGGCTTCGCGGCGCTCGCCCGCCAGACCGGCAGCGCGCCCGAAGCGGTGGCGGACGGCTTCATCCGCATCGCGGTGGAGAACATGGCCAACGCCATCCGCCGCATCTCCGTCGCCAAGGGCTATGACACCCGCGAATACGCGCTCAACTGTTTCGGCGGCGCGGGCGGCCAGCACGCCTGCCTCGTCGCCGACGCGCTCGGCATGACGCGCATCTTCATCCATCCGTTCTCCGGCGTGCTGTCGGCCTATGGCATGAAACTCGCCGCGCTCCGGGCGCTCAGGCAACGCGCTGTGAGCGGCGCATTGGACGAAACGATCGTTCCGAAGCTCGCGGCAATCGCCGGCGAGCTCGCGCGAGACGCGAAAGCGGAGATCGTCGCGCAGGGCGCGCAGGACGTGCAGACCAAGGCGAACGTCCACATCCGTTACGCAGGCAGCGACACGACACTCGGCATCGCGCTCGGCGGCCTGACCGCGATGAAGGCGGAGTTTGCAGCGAAACATGCGCAACTCTTCGGCTTTGGATTCGAAGGCAAGGACCTGATCGCGGAATC
>DATATK010000027.1:0-7715 GCA_036268825.1 Rhizomicrobium sp.
GAAGAGGCCATGAAGCGCGCGAAGCCCTGGCGCGACAAAGGCTATCGCTTCTCTTTCGATATGTTGGGCGAGGCCGCTTACACGGCGCACGATGCCGGCCGTTATTACAAATCCTATCAGCAGGCGCTCCGCGCCATCGCCGATTTCGCACCGGATAAAACAACCTCGGTTTTCGAGCGTCCGTCCATCTCCGTGAAATTGTCGGCGCTGCATCCGCGTTATGAATGGGTAAAGCGCAATCGCGTGATGGACGAGCTGTTGCCGCAGCTCAACGCGCTGGCGGCGGAAGCGCGCGAAGCCAATATCGGCATCACGCTGGATGCGGAAGAGGCAGAGCGCCTCGACATCATGCTCGATATTTTCGAAGCGATGGGTGAAGACCCGCGCCTGAAAGGCTGGGAAGGTCTTGGCTTGGTCGTGCAGGCTTATCAGAAGCGCGCGCTGCCGGTGATCGACTGGTTGACCGATTTGGCGCGGCGTCAGAAGCGGCGCATTCCGATACGTTTGGTGAAGGGTGCGTATTGGGACACGGAGATCAAGCGGGCGCAGGAATTGGGCATCGCCGAATATCCGACTTTCACGCGGAAGATGGCGACGGACACGTCTTATCTTGCCGGTGCGCGGGCCTTGCTGGCGGCAGGCGATGCGATCTTTCCGCAATTCGCCACGCACAACGCTCATACGCTGGCGGCGATCCAGACCTTCTCGAACGGCCGTACCGATTTCGAATATCAGCGATTGCACGGCATGGGCGAGGCGCTGCATGCACTTTATCGCGAAAAGAACATGGGCGGCGGCACGCGCATCTATGCGCCGGTCGGCACGCATGAAGACCTGCTCGCCTATCTCGTGCGCCGCCTGCTGGAGAATGGCGCCAACACTTCCTTCGTGAACCGCCTGGCCGACGACGAAGCGCCGATCGACGACATCGTCGCCGATCCGGTCGAGCAACTCGCCGCGCAACATCCGCGCCGCAACCCGAACATCAAGCTGCCGCACGATATTTTGCCAGACCGCAAAAACTCTTCCGGCTTTTATTGGAACGATCCCGTGATCACAGATCCTCTCGTCGCTGAAATGCAGGCCTCGCTGACCTCACCGCAACGCGCCGCGCCGCTGATCGGCGGCGAAGAGCGCACCGGCGCCGCCGCGATGGTGCTCGATCCGTCCGACCGCACCCGCGTGGTCGGCGAAGTCATCGAAGCCAGCGCGAAAGATGCGGCGGATGCGCTGACGCTCGCGTATGGCGCTTATCGCGATTGGGATGCACTGGGCGGCAACGCGCGCGGCGCGATTCTGGAACGCGCGGCCGATCTGTTTGAGCAGAACCGCGCCCATCTGATGGCGCTCGCGGTACGCGAAGCGGGCAAGACCTTGCCGAACGCTTTGGGCGAAATCCGCGAGGCGGCGGATTTCCTGCGCTATTATGCCGGGCAGGCGCGCGCGCAATTCGAAACCGGCGTGCGGCTGCCGGGGCCGACGGGCGAGGAGAACACCCTCGCGCTGCATGGCCGCGGCGTCTTCGCCTGCATCAGCCCATGGAATTTTCCGCTCGCGATCTTCACCGGCCAGGTCGCCGGCGCGCTCGCCGCCGGCAACGCCGTGCTCGCCAAGCCCGCCGAGCAGACCCCGCTGATCGCCGCCGCCGCCACACGGCTGCTGCACAAGGCCGGTGTGCCGAAGGATGTGCTCCATCTTCTGCCCGGCGACGGCCCACGCATCGGCAACGCATTGTTCGCCGATCCGCGCCTCGCCGGCGTCGCGTTCACCGGCTCGACCGATGCCGCCACCGCGATCAACCGCGCGCTCGCCGCGCGCACCGGCCCCATCGCGACCTTGATCGCGGAAACCGGCGGGCAGAACGCGATGATCGTGGATTCCACCGCGCTGCCCGAGCAGGTCTGCCGCGACGTGCTCGCCTCCGCCTTTGACAGCGCGGGCCAGCGCTGCTCGGCCTTGCGGGTATTGTTCGTGCAGGAAGACGTCGCGCCCAAGATGATCGAGCTGATCCTCGGCGCAATGGATGAGCTCAAGCTCGGCGACCCGATGGTGCTCTCCACCGATATAGGCCCGGTGATCGACGAAGAGGCGCGCCAGAACCTCGAAGCCCACGCCGCGAAGATGACGGTCGAGGCCAAGCTGCTGGGCAAGCTGCCGCTGGGGCCGGAGCTTGCCAACGGTGTGTTCTTCCCGCCGCATGTCTTCGAGATCGGCTCCATCGCGGAACTCAAGCGGGAGGTATTCGGTCCCGTGCTGCATATCGTTCGTTACAAGGCCGACGCGCTGGGCGCGGTTTGCGACGCGATCAACGCGACCGGCTACGGCCTCACCCTGGGCGTGCACAGCCGCATCGAGGAGACGGCGCAGTTCGTCCGCGCCCGCGTCCATGCCGGCAACATGTATGTGAACCGCAACCAGATCGGCGCGGTGGTCGGAGTACAACCGTTTGGTGGTGAAGGCCTGTCCGGCACCGGCCCCAAGGCGGGCGGGCCGCACTATCTCGCGCGCTTCGCGCTGGAGCGCACCTATACCGTCAACACCACGGCGGCGGGCGGCAATGCGTCGCTGCTCGCGGGCAGTCACGACGGAACGTGATATAGAGTCATTTCCTTGTGGTTGCGCCATCTGGCGCGAACCGCTTCACACTTCGCGGGATCGCGCTTTATGGCAGCGCATATCATCGTCTTCGGCAATGAGAAGGGCGGCTCGGGCAAGAGCACCGCCGCGATGCACGTTGCGGTAGCGCTTGCCCGCGCGGGCAAGAAAGTCGCGGCGATCGACCTGGACACGCGCCAGCGCAGCTTCTCCCGCCAGCTCGAAAACCGCGCCGAGTGGAGCGCCAAGACCGGCGTGGAACTTGCTACGCCGCAGACATTCCTGATCGGGCGGTCCGCCGCCAAGTCGCTCGATGAAGCGGCGGCGGAAGAATTGCAGCGCCTCGCCGATGTGCTGGCGGGCGCGGAGGCGCGGTTCGATTTCATCGTGATCGACACGCCGGGCGCCGACACGCCTCTGTCGCGCTCGGGTCACGCGGCGGCGAACACGCTCGTCACGCCGATGAACGACAGCTTCGTCGATTTCGACCTGCTCGCGCGGATCGATCCGTCGACCTACGAGATCAAGGGCCCGAGCCTCTACAGCGATTTCGTCTGGGATTGCCGCAAGCGCCGCCTGATGGCGCGCAAGCCCGCGCTCGATTGGGTCGTGATGCGCAATCGCGTCGCCACCGCACAGGCGCGCAACAAGCAGCGCGTCGGGTTGGCGCTGGAGAAGCTGGCGGACCGCATCGGGTTTCGCCTGGCGCCCGGCTTCGGCGAACGCGTGATCTTCCGCGAGCTGTTCCCTATGGGTCTCACCATGCTCGACCTGCCGCAGCCCTCCCTCGGCATGTCACTCACCATGTCCCACGTCGCCGCAAGGCAGGAAGTGCGCGAACTGCTGGTGACGCTGAACTTGCCGGACGTGGGGAAGATATAACTACCTCTGTCCCGTCGCGGCGAAGCAGGTTTGGCCGCGTTCGGTCAGGCGCTGGCAGACGGCGCGGGCTTCGGCTTCGACGAAGGGGCCGAAGCGGGCGCGGTAGAGTGTGTGGCCATCCACCGACTGGAACGGCGCGACGATGCGCTGGGCTTGTCCCAGAACATCCATCGAGTGCTCGGCATACGAAGCAAGCTGCGCCTTGGCGGATGCGGCGTCGGCGAAGGCGCCGATCTGGATGGTCCAGTCGCGGATGCCCGTAAAGGTAGCGACGAGGCTGCGATGCGCGGGGAACGGGGCGCTGTCGATGTCGCCTTCACCCAACGCGGCGGCGCGCGACATCGGGCGGACGGACGGCAGCGATATGTTCGATGCCAACATCGCCGGCCTCCTCAGATCGAAGGCCTGTTGCGGGCGTGGCGTGGGCCGGAATGCGGCCAGCACTGCCGGACGCGAGGGCGCGACGGCGGGTTGCGGGCGTGGCGTGGGTGCGATCACGTTCGACCTCAGAGACGCGGTGTCGTCCGCGGGATCGTGGCGGGCTTCGGCGCTGTCTTCGTCCTCCACCAAGCCGTTCGGCTGGATGCGGATCGCGCCGCCGGGCACGGCAGGCGCGCCGAGATCGGCGACGAGCTGCGGCTGCGCCATGCGCCACGGCACGTGCGCGGTCGCCACCATCGCCGGATCGGCGGCGATGTGCACGAAGGTGTCGTCGAGCAGGCGGACCATTTCGCGGTCGCGCATATGCGCGCTGCGGCCGCCCATCACGATGCCGATGATGTGATGATTGTCGCGCACCACCGAGGAGACGAGGTTGAAGCCCGAGGCTTCCGTGAAGCCGGTCTTGATGCCGTCCGCGCCCTGGTAGTTGCCGATCAGGTTGTCGTGGGTCGGGTAGGTCTCGCCGCGGAAGGTGAAATAGGTGATGGAGAAGAACGGATAATATTGCGGGAAGTCGTAGGCGAGGTGATGGGCGAGAATCCCCAGATCGCTCGCCGTCGTCACCTGCAGCTCGTCCGGCAAGCCCGAGGCGTTGTGATAGAAGGTGTGCATCATGCCGAGCTGATGGGCCTTGGCCGTCATCATCTCGGCAAAATGCGATTCGGTGCCGCCGATCGATTCGGCGATGGCGACGGCCACATCGTTGGCCGAATGGATGACGATGGCGCGAATCGCGGTATCCACGCTGATCGAGCTGCCGGGGCGCAGATGCAGCTTGGTCGGATGCTGCTCGGACGCGTGGGCCGAGATCGGCAGCTGCGTCTGCATCGTCATCTGCCCGCTCTTTAGCCGCTCGAACAGCAGGTAGAGCGTCATCATCTTGGTGAGCGACGCGGGGTGGCGGATCTGGTCCGCATTGCGCGCGTAAAGGACTTTGTTGTCGGTCCCGTCCAGGATCAGGGCGGCGTCCTTGTCCGGATCGGTCAGGCCGACGGCCGGGCCGCCGCGCAGGTTCACATGGCTGGAATGCCGGCTGCTGTGCATGGGATGGTGGCGGGCGAGGGCGGGGCCGGCTGCCACCAAGGCGAGCAGGATTGAGGCGGAAAAAATCGCCTTCGCGATCGCGCCAGTACTGGTTCGCGGTCGTGTCAACATCCAAACCCCTGAATACGCTTAAGCCCGGCTCCCGCGAAGATAGGACCAAATTGCGGCCTTCGTCGCAAGGAAAAATCGAAATCCACATTACATTCCGGGCGTTTACGAAGCGTTAACGGTTGCTTCGGGCGCGCGGCCAGATGCTTCGCGCAGGGTAAATTTTGAATTTTTCATGGAACTTTGGTGCAGTGCAGCAATTATCCTTGACATCGGGTTTGGTGCACCGCATATAGGATATGTTGCACCGCAGCAAAGGCCGCTGGCCCCCGGAAATGCGGCGCGAAACCGAAAAAAGGATCAAGACCATGGCAAAGACCACCAAGACGGCCGGCGAGAAGATCAACGGCGATGCCGAAGCGGCCGTGAAGAACGGCGCGGAAGCGTTCAAGAACGGCTTTGAAAAGGCCACCAAGAATTACGGCCACTTCCTCGGCTACGGCAAGGAAACCGTCGAAGCCTACATGAAGGCCGCCAATCTGGCCGGCAAGGGCGTCGAGACGATCCAGAGCGAGCTGTACAGCTTCTCCAAGCAGTCGATCGAAGAGTCGCTGGCCGCCACCAAGGCCGTGCTCGGCTCCAAGTCGGTCCATGAAGCGTTCGAAATCCAGACCGATTTCGCCAAGACCGCGTTCGACGCTTATGTCGGCCAGATGACGCGCATGGGCGAGATCATGGCCGCCACCTCGAAGCAGGCCTTCGCGCCGCTTCAGGGCCGCGTTCAGGCCTGGGTCGACGTCGTGCAGTCCGCGCGCGCGGCCTGAAACCTATAAGATCGTTCCGCGGTTCCTCCCCCAATGCGGAACGGACTTGGAAGGGCTCGGCGCTCAGGCGCCGGGCCCTTTCGCTTTACCCCTGACACTGGAACATTGCGTCACCACCCCCCATATCCGTTACACTGGCGGCGATGAAGGACAACCGGGACGACAACGGACTAGGCAACAACGGCTCCGGCACGGGCGTCGTGACGAAGACGCGCGCCAAGACCAAGAAGCCCAGCCTCTACAAGGTCCTGATCCTGAACGACGACTACACGCCGATGGAATTCGTGGTCCACATCCTGGAGCGGTTCTTCAACAAGAACCGGGAGGAGGCAGTGACCGTCATGCTGCATGTCCACAGACACGGCGTGGGGATTTGCGGCGTATTCACCTATGAGGTTGCGGAAACGAAAGTGGCGCAGGTCATTGAATTCGCCCGCCGCCACCAGCATCCTCTGCAGTGCACGATGGAGAAGGAGTGACGATGCCGTCCTTGTCCCGCAGTCTCGAACAGGCGCTGCACCGGGCCATCAAGCTCGCCAGCGACCGTCATCACGAATACGCGACGCTCGAGCATCTTCTGCTCGCGCTGATCGACGACCCGGACGCGCAGCAGGTGATGAAGGCCTGCAACGCGGACGTGGACGGCTTGCGCAAGGCGCTGCAGAAATTCGTCGACGAGCAGCTCATCACTTTGGTGATCGAGGACGGCGAGGACGCCAAGCCCACCACCGGTTTCCAGCGCGTGGTGCAGCGCGCGGTGCTGCATGTGCAGAATTCCGGCCGCGACGAAGTGACGGGCGCGAACGTGCTGGTGGCATTGTTCACCGAGCGCGAGAGCAACGCCGTCTATTTCCTGCAGGAACAGAACATGAG
Source organism: Rhizomicrobium sp. (assembly GCA_036268825.1). Lineage (GTDB taxonomy): Bacteria > Pseudomonadota > Alphaproteobacteria > Micropepsales > Micropepsaceae > Rhizomicrobium. The sequence goes on from DATATK010000027.1 coordinate 6,708, forward strand.
CCGGCTGGATGCCGTGAGCTATATCAGCCACGGCATCGCCAAGCGCCCCGGCATGAGCAACCAGAAGACGCCGCGTGGCGCCGATGAAGAGGAAGAGGCCGCGGAAAAGACCAACAAGAACGGCACCGAAGCGCTCGAAGCCTATTGCGTGAACCTGAACGACAAGGCGAAGCAAGGCCGCATCGATCCGCTGATCGGCCGTGACATGGAAATCGATCGCACCATCCAGATCCTCTGCCGCCGCCAGAAGAACAACCCGCTCTTCGTGGGCGATCCCGGCGTCGGCAAGACCGCCATCGCCGAAGGCCTTGGCCGCCGCATCGTCAAGGGCGAAGTGCCCGAGGTGCTGCGCAACTCCACGATCTATTCGCTCGACATGGGCGCGCTGATCGCCGGCACGCGCTATCGCGGCGATTTCGAGGAGCGTTTGAAATCCGTCGTGAAGGAACTCGAAGCCATCAAGGGCGCGATCCTGTTCATCGACGAGATCCACACCGTCATCGGCGCCGGCGCCACGTCCGGCGGCGCGATGGACGCGTCCAATTTGCTCAAGCCCGCGCTCCAGGCCGGCACGCTGCGCTGCATGGGCTCGACGACCTACAAGGAATATCGCCAGTATTTCGAGAAGGACCGCGCGCTCGTCCGCCGCTTCCAGAAGATCGACGTGGTCGAGCCCACCGTGCCCGACACGATCAAGATCCTCAAAGGCATCAAGAGCTATTACGAGGACTTCCACAAAGTCCGCTACACGGCAGACGCCATCAAGGCGGCGGTGGAGCTCTCCGCCAAATACATCAACGACCGCAAGCTGCCGGACAAGGCCATCGACGTGATCGACGAGACCGGCGCTTCCCAAATGCTGGTGCCCGAATCGCGCCGCAAGAAGGTGATCGGCGTGCGCGAAGTCGAAGAGGTGATCGCCAAGATCGCCCGCATCCCTCCCAAGTCCGTGTCGAAGACCGACGCCGAACAGTTGCGCAACCTGGAAGACGATCTGCGCCGCGTGGT
>DATATK010000028.1:0-10758 GCA_036268825.1 Rhizomicrobium sp.
CCAGCGGCCGCGGATCCTCGATCTCGTCCGCTGCGGCGCCGGCGAAATGGTCGGCGGTGACGTTGCGGATGCAGTTGCCGCTGGTCTGCAGGGCGTGCATCTCGACATCGGCGAGATCGGAAAGCACGTCCGGCACGTCCACCAGCTTGATCCAGTTGAACTGGATGTTCTGGCGCGTGGTGAAATGGCCGTAGCCCTTGTCGTATTTTCGCGCGATATGCGCGAGCCGGCGCAATTGCCGCGCCGACAGCGTGCCGTAGGGCACGGCGATGCGCAGCATATAGGCGTGGAGCTGCAGATAGAGCCCGTTCATCAGGCGCAGCGGCTTGAACTCGTCCTCGGTCAACTCGCCCGCCAGGCGGCGCTCGACCTGGTAGCGGAACTGCGCGACGCGTTCGCGCACGAAGCGGGCATCGAACTCGTCGTATCTATACATGCGCCTGCTTCCCAAGGTCGCGCCGCACGCTCGGCCCTTCGCTGCGCACGATCTCGCGCTCTTCCACCGCGCGCATCCGCCCGGCCTCGATGCGCACCGGAAACAGATAAGGATTGACCACGATCCGCGCCTTCACGTCTTCGCCCGCGCGCGCCAAGGCCGCGTCGGCGTCCGTCTTGGTCTCGAACGCCTCGGCCGTCACGAACGTTTCCACCCAGGCGCCGCGGCGCCAATAGACCACCTCGCCGTCGCGAAGCCGGTTGGCCGTCAGAACCTGGGGGGCGGGCGCTGCCATAGAGTGAAAGTCGCAAGTCCCGCCCGCGAATTCAATAGATCACATGGCTGATATGTATTTTTGGGGATTATACGGAATTTCCGTGTGATTAGACCTGTCGCCTCACCGCGCTGTCGTGCCAGCGGTGCAACAGCGCCCATTCGAGCAGGGTCAGCGCGTAGAAATTGAGCACGCCGGCGGCGGAGAGCAGGCCGAGGGCGGCGAACATCTTGGCGATCTGCAGGTTGCGGCCGGCCTCGGTGATGACCCAGGCGAGCCCGGTGGCGGAGCCTGAGCCGGCGACGAACTCCGCCATGATCGCGCCGATGAGCGCCAGGCCGCCGGAGACTTTCACGCCGGAGAGGATGTAGGGCAGCGCGCCCGGAAGCTGCAGCCGCACCAGCCGTTGCCAGCGCGTCGCGCCGTAAAGCCGGAACAGGTCGGCCAGGTTGGGGTCCACCGCGCGCAGGCCGAGCGTGGCGTTGGAGAGGATCGGGAAGAACGCGACGATCCAGGCGATGATCAGCGCGGCGATCTCGACCTTGTCGAAGCCCACCCAGATCAGGATCAGCGGCGCGATGGCGACGACGGGCGTCACCTGCAGCACCACGGCGTAGGGGAACAGCGCCATCTCCAAGGTGCGGCTCATGCTGAACAAAACCGCCAGCGCCATTGCGCTGACGAAGGCGAGCGCGAAGGCGGCCCAGGTGACTTTCAGCGTCGTCCACAGCGCAGCGCCGAGTTCGGCGATGTTGCCGGTGAAGGCGGGCCAGATGTCGGCGGGCGAGGGCAGCACGTAGACGGGCACCGCGAAGTGGCGCACGAGGAACGCCCACAATGCGATGGCGAATATGCCGAGGGCGACGGGGATGGCGATGCGCACGGCACTCATGCGGCCTCCTGCATCGCGGCAGAGATGCGGCCCGCGGCCTGCGCAAACTCTGTCGTGAGGCGATAGTCCGCGCCGCGCGAGGCTGGCGGCGACAGCGCGATCTCGGCCGCGACATGGCCCGGGCGGCGCGTCATCACCGCGACGCGATCCGACAGATAGGCGCTCTCATAGACGGAGTGGGTGACGAAGATCACGGTGATGCCGTCTTCGCGCGCCAAGGCGAGCAGGTCGTCGTTGAGCGCCTGGCGGGTCAGTTCGTCCAGCGCGGCGAACGGCTCGTCCATCAGCAGCAGCTTGGGCCCCGCCGCCAGCGCGCGCGCGATGGAGACGCGCATCTTCATCCCGCCGGAGAGTTCGCGGGGATACGCGTTCTCGAAACCGGCGAGCCCCATCCGCGCGAGGGCCGCTGTGGCGCGCGCGTCCGCGTCCGGTTCGTGTTTCAGGTCCAGCGGCAACCGCGCATTGGCCAGCGCGCCCGCCCACGGCATCAAAGTCGGCTCCTGAAACACGAACCCGATCTCCGGGCGGCCTTGCGGAAATTCCACGGCGCCCGCATCCGGCGCCAGCAAACCCGCGACGATCCGCAGCACCGTGCTCTTGCCGCAACCGGATGGCCCGACGAGCGACAGGAATTCTCCCGCGTTCACGGACAACGACACATCCGCCAGCGCCTGGAGCCCGTTGTCGAAGGTTTTCGCGATGTGGGAGAGATTCACGGTCATCCTGCACCTCCCCCTTGTGGGGAGGTCGAAAAATCCCCTTGGATTTTTCGGGTGGGGGACCGCTGCTCGAGTTCGTACAAAATCCGATTGACCACCGCACCCATGTCTTCGTCGAGTTCCCGGTTCCAGAAGCGCAAAACCTTATAGCCCTGTTCCGACAGGACGGCATCGCGCGTCTCGTCGCGCGCGTGTGTCTCAGGCAGCGCATGCTGGTTCCCATCCAACTCCACGATCAACGCGTGCCCGTGCTCCATGAAGTCCACAATATATCCGCGGAATGGCGTTTGATGCCGAAAGTGATAGCCATTCCGGTTGAGCATGCGCAGTTCCCGCCACAGCCTGCGCTCATGCTTCGTGGCGGACTGGCGCAGTTCGCGTGCGCGGGAGGCGGTTTCAGATGTTTCGCGCTTGAACATGCACCGTCCCCCACCCGAAAAATGCTGCGCATTTTTCGACCTCCCCACAAGGGGGAGGTGCAGAAAAACTATCGAACAAACCGCAGATCATACGCCTTCTTGTAATCCAGCGTCTTCGGATAGAGGCCCTCGCTCGACATCGTGTCGAAGAAGGTTTTCCAGCGTGCGTCGGTCATCGCGCCGATATGGTCGGGCGGCACGATGCCGTAACTTTTCATCTTGGCGATGGCCTGGGCGATCAGGCCGTCCGTCATCTCGGCGTTGTCGCGCTTGATGATGGCGTTGGCGGGGGCGGGGTTGCCGTAGAGATAGCGTTTCCAGCCTTCGCGCGTGGCATCGACGAAGGCCTGCACGGCGCGCGGATTTCCGTCGATCCACTTCTGCGGCACTAGCACCATGTTGGCGTAACCGGGATAGCCGTTGTCGGCGAGGAGGAAGATCTGCGGCGTGAAATGCGCGGTGTTCTCGACCGTATAGGGCTCGCTGGTGAGATAGCCTTCCTGGATCGCTTTCGCGTCGACCAGGAACGGGGCGAGGTTGAAAGTGTATTTGCGGATCTGCGTGTCGCTGAAGCCGTAGCGCGCCTTCAGCCACGGCCAGAAGGCGGTCACCGAGGCGTCGGCGATCATGATCGGCTTGCCGCGCATGTCGGCGAGGGAACGAACGTCACTTCGCGGGTGGGTGATGAGGACCTGCGGGTCCTTCTGGAACACCGCCATCACGGCGCGCACCGGAACGCCCGCGCGCACCATGTTGAGCGGGATGAAGCCGTTGGAGCCGATCCCGAAATCCGCGGCGCCGCCGGCCAGAAGCTGCGGCACGTTCACGCTCGGCCCGCCCTCCAGGATGGTCACGTCGAGCCCGGCCTTGGCGTAGAGGCCCAGCGCCTGGGCCTCGTAGAAGCCGCCATGCTCGGCCTGCGCCTTCCAGTCCGTCACGAACGTGATTTTCGTGGCCGCGCCGGCGCCGAACGCGGTTGCCGCGAGCAGTGCGGCGGCGAGAATGATCGAACGCATGTCCTGTTCCCCTTCGAATGCGAAGCGTTCCGGTAACCCCATCTTTACCAACGCGGCCCATGCGCCGGAACGACGGGCCGCCCGCCCGGTTGCTGTTTGTACCATAGAGGACAAAGCAGCCATGCTTCATTTCGCGCACAGAGAAGATCCCGTCCACGTCCTCTGCGTCGAGGAAGATGTGGTGCAGCGCAAGCTGTTCGGCGCGTGCCTCGACGTGGTCGGCGCGGAGGTGGTGTTCGCGTCCAGCGCGGCGCATGCGCTGTCGCTGTTCCGGCGCTACGACGTCGATCTGGTGCTGATGGATTTCGACCGCCATGCCGCCGACGAGTTGGCCGCGTTCGAGGCGATGCGCGACACGCCCCACTGGCATGTGCCGATCCTGGCGGTGACGGACAACGAATGCCGCTGGAGCGAGGCGTCCTATCGCGAAGTGGGCTTCGCCGGGCTCTATGTGAAGCCCGTGGAGCCGACGCGGCTGATCGCGGCGATGGACGGCGCGCTGCGCGAGGCCGGCCAGCCGCCGCTGCTGCACGACGCGATGCTGCTGCTGGAGCCGGGCCACGCCTATATGCATTAGAGCGGCGCGCACTTGGCCTTTCTGCGCGCTTTGTCGATCGCGGCGAGGTTTGTCTCGTCGTTGACCAGGGTGCGGAACACGACGAGGCCCTTGTCGCTGGGCGAGCGCACCACGCGATAGGGCATGGGCTTTTGCCAATTCATCGGCACGATGAGGAAATCCACCGCGCGGCCCGCGTGCGTGTCGTTCAGCACGAAGACATTGTTGGTCGCGTCGTCGAACACCGACACCGACCAGTAGGTGCCCGGCGGCACCGGCGCGGTGACGTGCAGCGGCGCGCCGCTCGACAGATCGTACGGACACACCGAATAGAGCAGGTCTGGCGAGGGCCGCACCACGCCGCGCTTGCCGGCCGTGGCGCGCAGCCCGTGATGGATGGTGTTGACGGCGCCCATCTGCGTCATCGCCTTGTCCATCACCAGATGCGGCAGATACCACACCGTGCCCAGATGCACCGCGACGGCCGCGACGAGGGCGATCACAATGTAAGGAAGCCAGCCGCGCGCGTTCACCGGCACGATTCCTTCCTGATGGCGGGCAATGCCGCGTGCGCCGGATCGGCGGCGACAGTGGCGCCGGGATTGTAGAGGCGCAGCGTGAGCGAGAAGCGGCCGGGCGCGAGCGCGATCCAGTTCTGCGCTGCGGGCGTGGGCGAAACGGTGGCGCGGAACGAAGCGTCCGCGTCATGCACCACCGAGTTCTTCGAGACCGAATAGCGCTGCGCGGCATTGGGGATCAGGTAATCGTCGGCGCCATAGGCGGTGATGCTCCACCAGCGCGCGTCCGGGTCGCGGCCGGTGACGGTGTAGGTGCAGGCGCCGTCGAGCGCCGCGCCCGCGCTGTCGGTGGTCGCGTTGTAATAGAGCGTTTCGTCGCGGCTCAGCGCGAGCAGTCCGTGCAGCGCCACGGCGGCGCGGGTGCGCATGTCCCCGCCCGCACTGCCGATGGCGAGGCTGGTGTGCCACGGCCCATCCGCGATGCCGCCCGGCAGCGTGGCGCGGAACACCGCCAGCCACGTCAAGCCGACGCCGATCAGCGCGCCGATGAAGAGTGCGAGCAGGACCTTGATGACGGTGTACATGCGCGGGAGCGTAGCACGTTTCTGCACCTCCCCCTTGTGGGGAGGTCGACAAATCTTCGCGCGTGAGCGCGAAGATTTTCGGGTGGGGGGCCGTGCCAAATAGATGTTCGGCCCCCCACCCGAAAAATGCTCTCGCATTTTTCGACCTCCCCACAAGGGGGAGGTGCAAAATCAATTGTTCCCGTTGTCGCCGTCGTTCTGGTCCGGCGGGGGTTGCTGGTCGGCGGGCACGGCGGGTTCGCGCTGGGGCGGCGGTGGGCCGGATTGGTAGACGGGGGCGGGGGGGTCTTGTTGCTGCGGCTGTTGTGGCGGCGGATGGCCGAAGAGCCAGTCGAGGAATCCGGGCTGCTGTCTTTGCGGGCGCGGGCGCTGGGCGGGGGCTTCGTCGTCGCCCGCCGCGCCGCTGATCGAGGTGGTGGTCGAGCTGTTCTCGTCGTCGGTCGCCGGGCCGCTGCCGCCGAACAGCGTCGTGTCGCTGTCGTCGGTCGGCGGCGGCGTGGCGGGCGACATGTCGAGCGGCGTGGAGGCGAGCGGCTTCTCCGCGAAGCCCATCACGCTTTTCCAGATCTCGGCCGGCAGGCTGCCGCCGGTGACGTTGCGCATCGGCGCGGAATCGTCGTTGCCGACCCAGACGCCGGCGACGTAATCCGCCGTGAAGCCGACGAACCAGGCGTCGCGGTAATCCTGCGTCGTGCCGGTCTTGCCGGCGGCCTGGTGGTTCGGGATCGCGGCGCCGCGGCCGGTGCCGCCGGTGACGACGCCGTTCATCATCATCACCAAATCGCGGTCGACGTGGCTGGCGACGACGCGGTTGGGCTCCGGCGTCTTGCGGCGATAAAGAACGTGTCCGCCAGAGTCATCCACTTCGGTCACGAGGTAGGGATAGACCCGCAAACCCCCGCTCGCGAAGGTCGCGTAGGCGGTGGTGAGTTCGAGCGGCGTCACTTCGCTGGTGCCGAGCGCGAGCGATGCGTTCTGCTCCAGCGGCGAGGTGATGCCGCAGCGCTGCGCCGCTTCCACCACGCTGGAGATGCCGACTTCCTGGGCGAGGCTCGCGGTGATCGTGTTCACCGAATGGGCGAGCGCGCTGGCCAGCGTCAGCGAGCCATAGGTGCGGCCGCCGAAATTGGTGGGTGTCCAGCCGTCGATATCGACCGGCCCGTCGTCGCGCACGTCCCACGGGCTGATGCCGTTTTCGAGCGCCGCCAGATAGACGAACGGCTTGAACGCGCTGCCGGGCTGGCGATGCGCCTGGGTCGCGCGGTTGAAGGTGCTTTCGTCGTAATCGCGCCCGCCGATCAATGCGGAGACTGCGCCGTCCGTCTTCATCAGCACCACGGCGGCTTCGCTGGCATGGGCTTTCGCGCCCTTGGCGTTGAGCACGCGGGAGACGGCGTGGCGCGCGGCTTCCTGGATCTGCGGCTCGAGCGTGGTGTGCACCACCAGATCGGACGACGGCGGATTGCCGCCGGTGCCGGCAATGAGCCGGGTCGCTTCGTCCGCCGCGGTGTCGAGGAAGAAGTTGCGCGCGTCGGTCTGGGTGTTGTCCGCGACCACGGCGGGGTTGGCGGCGGCCTGGTTGGCCTGGTCCTGCGTGATCGCGCCCGTCTCGACCATGGTGCGCAGCACGATCGTGGCGCGGGCCTGGGCCGCGGCGAGATCGTGGCGCGGTGTGAAATGCGACGGCGCGCGGGTCAGCGTCGCCAGCATCGCCGCTTCCGCGAGCGTCACGTCGCGCGCGCTCTTGCCGAAATAGACATGCGCCGCGCCGTCCACGCCCCAGGCGCCGGAGCCCAGATAGATGCGGTTGAGATAGAGCTCCAGGATCTGCTTCTTGCTCAGCGCCTTCTCGAGCGCCGCGGCCTCCATCAGCTCCGTCAGCTTGCGCGAGACGGTGCGCTCCTGCGAGGTGAAGATGATCTTCGCGGTCTGCTGCGTGATGGTCGAGCCGCCGGCGACGACGTGGCCCGCGCGCAGGTTGGTGAGCAGGGCGCGGATCAGGCCGCGCGGATCGATGCCGTTGTGGTGATAGAAATTGCGGTCCTCCATCGCGATGAAGGCGGCGGGAAGATAAGACGGCATCTCGTCCAGCGTCAGCCGGTCGCCGACCAGCGCGCCGCGATGTCCGGCTTCGCGGCCCTGCGCATCCAGGAAGGTGAACGCGACGGGGCGGTTGACGGAGTAGAGGTCGCGGGATGTGTCGAGCGGCGCCGCGAACCAGCCCAGCACCACCGGCGCCATGTAGATGAGCGCGACGGGCACGAGCAGGATGGCGGCGACGGCGATGCCGAGCGTGGCCAGCAGGCCGCGATTGCGCCGGAGGAAGCGGTTCAGCGCGCGCGCCGCCGCGTCGAAATTCTCTTTCAGGTGATCGCCAGCCATCGCCCCGCCAAGTGCCTGATATTTTGGGCGAATTCAAGGCTCAGGGATTACCTGCGGGTAACCTCCGGTTTCTCCGCCCGTGCTTCGGAAAGCTTCCGCTTAGCCGTGGCACAGCATCCAGTAACAGGCGAACCACAGCATGATCGCGATGGCGAGGATTGTGCGCAGGTCGTGGACCCATCCGCCGTGCAGCCGGTCGAGCGGCAGCTTTTGCGGCAACGCGACAAGCGGCGACGTGACGGCGCCGAAAAACAATGTGAGCGCGATGGCGATATGCATGCGTCCTCCCCAGACCTGGTGATCGGGGAGTTAAGAAACCTCCGTAGGAAGGCCGCATGCGCCTTTAGGCCTTGCGGCCCTGAACATGCGCGCATGCCTCCTCGACCCTAAAGGGTGAGGAGTGCTTTGGCGGCGGCACTGGCGCCGCCTACGGAGGGGATCTTACGCCCCAGAGCGGCTTGGGCCGCTCCGGGCGCGAATATAGCAGCAACGTCCGGCAATCCACAAATCTCCGGTCACGCGCGCAACCGTCGCGTTCGGGATGGTTGCGTTTCGCACCTCTCCGCAAGAGGAACACTCAGCTGAAACTCGCCGTCGTCAGCGTGCCGGATGAGGAGCCGATCTCGATCACCAGATCCTGGTTCGCCTGATAGCCGGCGGTGCCGTTGACGTCGACGATCAGGAAGGTATCGCCGCCGTACGTGCCCGAACTGGGCGTGAACAGCACGGCGTGGTGGGCGCCGAGCTGGCCCGCGCCGATATCGCTGGCGAGGTCGGAATTGAATGTCGCCTGGGACAATGAGCCGGTCGTCACCGCGGTGTCGATCGCGGTGGGATCGGTGGCGAAGCCGCTGATGTGGAACAGGTCGCCGGCCCAGTGAACGTTGGATATCGTATCGAAGTTCGCGCCCGTGGAATCGGAGACCGCGTTGTAGACGAAGGTGTCGGTATCGGCGGAACTGGCGCTGGCCGTGATGGTGTCGCCGCCGCCTCCGCCGGTGACCGTGTCGTTGCCGCCGGCGCTGACATCGATCGTATCGGACTGCGCGCCGCCGGTGATGGTGTCGTTGCCCGCGCCGCCGGTGATGGAGAAGTGGCCGTCGGTCTCCGCCGAGCCGTTGAAGGTCAGCGTGTCGCCGGCGCCGAGCGCGCTCGCATCCACCGTCATGCTTCCGTTTGTCGCCACCGTGGCGTCGTTGGTGGTGATGTCGTAGCTTTGGCCCCCGGCCAGAGACACGTATCCGATGTTTAGGAGCGTGGTCGCGGTGAAGACCAGCGCGTGGGCGCCGGAATAATCGCCGTCGAGATAGAGCGCATCGTTGCCGTTGCCGCCGTCGATATGGTCGGCCGCCGTCAGCGTGTCGTCCGCGTAGATGGTGTCGTCGCCGCCGCCGCCATTGACGGTGTCGTTGCCGCCATTCGTGATGGAGATGACGTCGGCGCCCGCCCCGCCGGTGAGGCTGTCGTCGCCGGCGCCGTCGTAAAGGTAAAACGAGCTGCTGGTTTTGGTTTCGGCCGCGCCGTCGAAAGTCAGCGTGTCGCCAGCCCCGAGCGCCTGGGCGTCTACGACCATCTGCGTGTGTGCCGCGACCGTGGCGTTATTGATGGTGATGTCGTAGCTGTGGCCCGCGTTCACGGCGATCGATCCGATGTCCTGGAGCGTGGTCGCGGTGAGGACCAGCGCGTGGGCGCCGGTATAATCGCCGTCGAGGCCAAGCGAGTCGTTGTACCCGCCGCCGTTCGAGTTGCCGGTCAGCTGGTCGGAGGCGGTGAAGCCCGCGCCGAATTCGAAAGCGAAATTGCCGTCGGTCTCGGCGGATCCGTCGAAGATCAGCGTGTCGCCCGCGCCCAGGGCAGAGGCGTCGATCGTCATCTCGTTGCCGGACGCGACGGTCGCGTCGTCCGTCGTCAGCGTGTAGCTGTGGCCGCCGTCCAGTATGAGACCGACGAAATTCACCAGGGTGGTGGGGCCGAGGGTGAGGCCGGCGGAATAATCGCCGTCCAGCGTGACGACGTTGCCGCCGCCGCCGCCGTCGATCTGGTCCGCGGCGGTGAGCGCGGCGCCCATGTTGATGACGTCGTCGCCCGCGCTGCCCGTGATGTCGTAGGTGGTGGATGGCGCACCGCTCACGTCCAGGGTCAGGCTGGACGCGGCGCTGGCATCGATGGTGAGCGTGGCCGCGCCCGCGATGCCGCCGCCGAGCACGAGATTGTAGCTGTTCGAAGCGCCCAGAAGCTGCAGCGTCTCGATATTGACGACGTTGGAGGCCGTGATCGCCGTCTGCGTGGAGAAGTCGCCATCGAGGATGAGCGTATCGCTGCCCGCGCCGCCGTCGATGGAGTCGTCGAGCAGATGGGCGGCCGAGGTGACGGTGAAGCTGTCGTTGCCGCCATTGCCGTAAACGAATGCGCCGTCGGAGCGGCTGAGGTCGAAGGTGTCGGACTGCGCGCCGCCCTCCAGATCGTCGTCGCCCGCGCCGCCGATGAAGGCGAAATGCCCGTCGGTCTCGGCCGAGCCGTTGAAGAAGAGCTGGTTGGCGCCGGTCAAGGCGCTGGCGTCTACCGTCAGCGTGGCGCCCGAGGCGACGTTGGCGTCGTTGGTGGTGAGGCTATAGGTGTGGCCGTCGGCGAGCGTGATGGCCTCGATGCTGGTGAGCTGGGCCGCGCCGAAGGTGGTGCCGCCGGAATAGTCGCCATTGAGCGACAGCGTGTCGTTGTTGTTGCTGCCCGTCAGGCTGTCGCCGGAAATGAAGTTGCCGGCGAATTCGAAGACGAAGCTGGCGTTCGCGGTAGTCGGGCCGTCGCTGTCTGTGCCGTCGAAGGTGAGCGTGTGGCCGCCGCTCAGCGCCGTCGCGTCGATGTTCAGCGACACGGAGGGGCCGGTCTGGAACCTCTGCGTGACGATCCAGTCATGATCGTCGAACGTCACGTTCTCCACGCTGGTGAGATTGTAGATCTGGTT
>DATATK010000029.1:0-26370 GCA_036268825.1 Rhizomicrobium sp.
GAATCTCGCATCGTCGTTCGGCTACACCAATGCGTCGTGGACGCTGAAATGCGACCTGACCTGCGAATATGTCTGCCGGATGCTGAACTATATGGACCGCAAGGGTTACGCGCAGGCGACGCCCCGCAAGACCGATCCCAGCGTTCAGGAAGCGCCGTGGCTCGATTTCTCGTCGGGCTATGTGCAGCGCGCGGCGGATGTGCTGCCGCGCCAGGGCACGAAGAAGCCGTGGAAGCTCTACCAGAACTACGCGCTCGATCTCATCACCCTGCGCTTCGGCAAGGTGGACGACGGCGCGATGGAATTCCGCAAAAAGACAAACGCGGCGGCCAATGAAGACCGCCGCGTCGCCATGGCCGCCGAGTAGGTCTAGGCCGCGTCGACCAGAACCAGCTCGCTGTCTTCCAGCGCGGTGATGGTGAGGATGGGCTCGCCGTGGATGGCGGCGCCGTCCCGCGTCTCGAGCTTCACGCCATTGATCTGCACCGCGCCGCGCGACGGCACCAGATAGCCGTGGCGGCTCTCGCCGATATCGTAACGCACCGTCTCGCCGCTCTTGAGCGTCGCGCCAAGCACGCGCGCATCGGTGCGGATGGGCAGCGCGTCGTCGTCGTTCGCGAAGCCGCTGGCCAGCGCGACGAAGCGCCCGGATCGGTCGCCTTTGGGAAAGGGCTTCGCGCCCCAAGCCGGCGCGCCGCCGGTCTTGCTGGGCAGGATCCAGATCTGGAACAGCCGCGTCTTCTCGGATTCCAGATTGTATTCGGCGTGGCGGATGCCCGAGCCCGCGCTCATCACCTGCACGTCGCCGGCCTCGGTGCGGCCTTCGTTACCCAAACTGTCCTTGTGCGTGATCGCGCCTTCACGGACGTAGGTGATGATCTCCATGTTCGCATGCGGATGGGGTGGAAAGCCGGACTGGGCTTCGATCTCATCGTCGTTCCACACGCGCAAGGCGCCCCAGCCCATGTTCTTGGGGTCGTGATATTCGGCGAAGGAGAAATGGTGGCGGGCCTTCAGCCAGCCATGGTCCGCGCCGCCGAGTTTGCCGAAGGGTCTGCGTTCAATCATTGGGGTCTCCGAGTGGTAGTTCCGGCATGAGAGATATCGACACCAGGCCGGTTTCCAAATAGAAACAAACGAAACTCATTGTTTCCATTTGCGCGATGCCGAAACTTCCTGACTTTGAGGGCCTCGCCGTCTTCGCCAAAGTGGCGGAGCTCCGCTCTTTTGCAGGCGCCGCGGCGGACCTCAAGCTCTCCAAGGCCACGGTCTCCAAGGCCGTCAGCCGGGTGGAAGCCCGCCTCGGCACGCGCCTCTTCAACCGCACCTCCCGGCGCCTGTCGCTGACCGAGGCCGGCCAGGCGCTTGTCACCCGGGCGGCGCACATCCTCTCCGAAGGCGAGGCGGCGGAGAGCGACACGCTCGCCCAATCCGCCACGCCGCGCGGGCTGGTGCGGCTGGCCGCGCCCATGTCGTTCGGCGTGCGCCATGTCGCGCCGCTGCTGCCGGAGTTTCTCGCGGCCTATCCCGAGATTTCCATCGACCTGCATCTGAGCGACGCGATGGTCGACATGATCGGCGACGGCTTCGATGCCGCGATCCGTATCGCTGCCTTGCCGGACTCCTCGCTGATCGCGCGGCGGCTCTGCGGGATGACGCCCTTTCTCGTCGGCGCGCCGAGCTACCTCGCAAAACATGGCAGACCGAAACACCCGCTCCATCTCGCCGAGCACGTGTCGATCGGTTACGCCTATCTGCTGACGCCGGACACCTGGCGTTTCCAAAACAAGAAGAGCGAGGTCGCGACCGTGCGGCCCACCGGCCCGCTGCGCGTCAACAACGGCGACGCGATGATGCCGGCGCTGGTCGCGGGGCTGGGCCTGGGCGTGTTGCCCGATTTTATCCTGCATGACGCGCTGGAGGATGGCTCGCTCGAACGCGTCCTGCCGGATTGGTCGCTGCCGCCGGGCGCGGTGCATTGGGTGACGCCGCCGGGCGGCCCCAAACCCAAACGCGTCGAAGCCCTCGCCGATTTCATGGCGGCGAAGCTCAAGCGCTAATCGCGCTGCAGCAGCGCCACGGTGCCTTGCCCGCCATCGGCACAGACCGATACCACCGCGCGGGAGCCGGCCGGCATCGCGCCCAATTCCTTCGCCGCTTGACTCAATATGCGCGCGCCGGTCGCCGCAAACGGATGGCCGATGGCGAGCGAGCCGCCATGCGGATTGACGCGATCCCAGGGAAAGACGCCCAGATCGAAATCCACCTTCGCCTTCTCACGGCGGTAATTCGCATCCGACGCCATCTTCACGTTGGCGAGCACTTGCGCCGCGAACGCCTCATGGATTTCCCACAGCGCGATATCCATGAATTGCAACTTATTGCGCGCCAGCAGCCGCGGAATGCCGCGCGCCGGCGCCATCAGTATGCCTTCCTCCTTGAACGCCATCGCCGCGATCTCCCAATCCACCAGCCGCACGGCAGGCGGATTGCCCAGGCGCTTCAACCCCTCTTCATCCGCCACCCAGATCGACGAGGCGCCGTCGGTGTTGGGCGAGGAATTGCCGGCCGTCAACGTGCCTTTGCCGCTGGTGCGGTCGAAGGCGGGCTTGAGGCTCGCGAGCTTTTCGAGCGAGGTGTCGCGGCGCGGGATCATGTCGTGGTCGGCGCCTGCGAAGGCGATGACGAGGTCCTTGAAGAACCCGTCATCCTGTCCCTTGATCGCGCCTTGGTGGCTCGCAAGGGCGCGCTTGTCCTGGTCCTCGCGCGAAATCGCATAGAGCTTGGCGGTATCTTCGGTGTGCTCGCCCATCGAACGGCCGCTGACGCGATTGGCCCAGCCGTGGATCGGCAGATTGAAATCGTCCGGCTTCACGCCCTGCACCGCTTCCAGCGCACCCGCCGGGTCTTTCGGGAACAGCGAGACGATCTTGTCGGCCAGATCCTGCTTCAGCGCGATGGGCACATGGCTCATCGTCTCCACGCCACCCACCAGCGCCAGGTGCATGTCGCTGCGCCCGACCATGCCCGCGGCCTCGATGGTGGCGACGAAACTCGTCGAGCACGCCATCACAGTGGAGAAGCACGGGATCTCCGGATCGAGTCCCGCTTCGAAGAGCAACTCGCGCGCGATGTTGGAGAGCGTCGGGTCCGGGATCACCTGGCCCCAATTGATGAAGTCGGGCCGCGCGCGCGCCGCCATCGTCTTGGCGACGGGTGCGGAAAGCTGCAGGGCCGTATAGGGCGCGAACACTGTGCCCGCCTTGACGAAAGGCGTGCGCACGCCCGGCACGAGATAGGCGTTGGACATGAAGGTCCTCCCGTCCCGTCGCGGGACTTTGATTTGCGGCGCGCTCGCCGCCAGCGTAACCAAATCGGTGCGCCGCGCGAATAGGCCATCGAACAGGCGGAGAATTGCCATGCGGATAAAGGCTTTGGGTGCGGCGGCGGTCTTGCTGGTATCGGGCGCGGCACAAGCGGGCGACAGCGCGCATCCCACCGTCGTGGAGTTGTTCCAGAGCCAGGGCTGCTCGTCCTGTCCGCCGGCCAACGCGAATGTGATGGCGCTGAGCGACCGGCCGGACGTGCTGACCTTGAGCCTCGGCGTCACCTATTGGGATTATCTCGGCTGGAAGGACACCTTCGCCTCGCCGCAATATACCGACCGCCAGCGCGACTACGCGCGCGCCTTCCATCGGCGGGATGTGTTCACCCCCGAAGTCGTCGTCAATGGCCGCGAAGACGTCGTCGGCACGGACCGTGCCGAGCTCGAAGCCCTGATCAAGCGTTCCGCCCGCACGAGCGAACCGGACATCACGCTGACGCCAGGCGCGGTGACCGTCGGCGCGGGCGGCGCGCAGGCCGCGCAAGTCTGGCTCGTGCGTTACGATCCCAACATCGTGCAAGTCCCCGTCACGCGCGGTGAGAACAGCGGCGTGACCCTGCCGCATAGGAATGTCGTGCACGAGTTGGTGAAACTGGGCGACTGGAACGGGAAGGAGGCGAGCTACGCGATTCCGTCTTCGCCGAACAAGGAATGGCGAGCGGCCTTTCTTCTCCAACAAGGACCGGGCGGCCCGATCATCGCCGCCGCGCGTTAATCCGCCAGATAGGCGTCGATCAGCGTGTCGGCGGCCTGCACCACGACGCGCGCGGGTCCGCCGGGGCCGAACAATTGGCCGGAGGCGTAGACGCCTTCCAGCAGCAGCAGGATGGCGTCGCCCAGCCCGTCGGCATCGTCCGCGCCCATCGCGCCGGCCATCGCGATCAGCCTGGCGCGGAATTCGGTCTTGATGCTGGCGGCGACCTTGCGGGCGGGGTGCTTGCGCTCGGGATATTCGACCGCCGCGTTGGTCGCGCCGCAGCCGCGATAATCCGGCTTGGTCGCCTTCGCCTGCAAATCTTTTAACCACACGCGGAATTGTCCGCGCGGATCGGCCGGTTTCTTGGCGAGGGTTGCATCGAATCGCGCCAGTCCCTCGCCGCCCAGATGCCGCAGGTAGTCGGCGGCCAGTTCGTTCTTCGACGGGAAACTGCGATAGAGGCTGGGTTTGGTGACACCGGCACGCGTCACGATCTGGTCCACGCCCACCGCGCGGATGCCTTCGCGATAGAACAGGTCCCGCGCCGTCTCGCGAATCCGCTCGGCCGCGCGCTTGGGCGTCTTGGCCATGCGGCGTCTTGCGGCGGGAGATTTGAGGTTTGTCACGCTTGCGCCCTTGACGATGTTGCCGGGCGATCCATATAAACGTCGCCGCAGACGTACCGGTCAGTAACACAGACGTTCGGGTGTGTCACGAGGCCTTCCAGGGTATGCTCCGCGAAACGGTTCGGCGCCGCGAACCGCACGTGCAATCGACGTGACGGGAAGCCGTCCGCCCGTGTGGAAATGAGACACTCGCTGACATGATCTGGATCGTTCGCGTTGCGTTGGAGCGTCCCTATACCTTTGTCGTGATGGCGATCCTCATCGTCCTCGGCGGCATCGCGGCGGCCACCCAGATGCCGACGGACATTTTCCCCGATATCAAAATCCCCGTCATCGGCGTCGCGTTCCAGTATACCGGCCTGTCGCCCGACGAGATGTCCGGCCGCATCATTTCGCCCTATGAGCGCGCGCTCACCACCACGGTCAACGATATCGAGCATATCGAAAGCACGTCGATCCCCGGCATGGGCATCGTCAAGATCTTCTTCCAGCCCGGCGTCGATATCCGCACCGCGACCGCGCAGGTCACGGCGATCTCGCAGACGGTGATCAAGCAGATGCCGCCCGGCACCACGCCGCCGCTGATCCTGAACTACAACGCCTCCACCGTGCCGATCCTGCAGCTCGCCTTCTCCGGCTCGCATATGTCCGAGCAGCAGGTTCTGGACCTGGCGCAGAATGTCGTGCGCCCGGTGCTCACCACCATTCCGGGCGCGGCGATTCCGTATTCGTATGGCGGCAAGGTGCGGCAATTGCAGATCGACCTGGATTCCCAGGCGCTGCAGGCCAAGGGGCTGTCCGCGCAGGACGTCGAGAACGCCATCGCCGCGCAGAACCTGATCCTGCCGGCCGGCACGGTGAAGATCGGGCCCAAGCAATACACCGTGAAGCTCAACGACGCCGCCGAGACGATCGACGAACTCAACAACATCCCGATCAAGTCGGTGAACGGCGCGACGGTCTTCATCCACGATGTCGGTCACGTTCGCGACGGCAGCCCGCCGCAGCAGAGCGTGGTCCACGTCGATGGCGTGCGCGCGGTGCTCACCACCGTCCTCAAGAACGGTTCGGCTTCGACCATCGACATCGTGCAGGGCATCAAGGACGCGCTGCCCAAGATCGAGGTCAACACCCCGCCCAATTTCAAGATCGTCACGCTCAACGACCAGTCGATCTTCGTGAAGGCCGCCATTTCCGGCGTCATCCGCGAAGGCATCATCGCCGCGGCGCTGACCAGCCTGATGATCCTGTTGTTCCTGGGAAGCTGGCGCTCGACCGCGATCATCGCGATCTCGATCCCGCTCGCAGTCCTCGCCGCGCTGGCGGGCCTCTGGCTCACCGGGCAGACGCTCAACATCATGACGCTCGGCGGCCTCGCGCTCGCTGTCGGCATATTGGTGGACGACGCCACCGTCACCATCGAGAACATCAACTGGCATCTGGAGCAGGGCAAGGGCGTGCGCGACGCGATCCTCGACGGCGCGGCGCAGATCGTCCAGCCCGCTTTCGTCTCGCTGCTCTGCATCTGCATCGTCTTCGTGCCGATGTTCGCGCTGAAGGGTGTGGCGGGCTTCCTGTTCGTGCCGATGGCGATGTCGGTGGTGTTCGCGATGATCGCCTCCTTCATCCTGTCGCGCACCCTGGTGCCGACCATGGCGATGTATCTGCTCCAGCCGCACGGCCATGAGGCGCATGGTCCGGTATCGGGCAATCCGCTGGTCCGGTTCCAGCGCGGCTTCGAGCGGGGCTTCGACCGTTTCCGCGAGGGCTACCGCAACCTGCTCGCGATGGCGCTGGCCACGCGCAAACTGTTCGTGATCGGCTTCATGGGCTTCGTGGTGGCGTCGTTCCTCCTCGTGCCGTTCTTGGGCTCGAACTTCTTTCCCTCGGTCGATGCGGGGCAGATCACACTGCATGTGCGCCCACCGGTCGGCACGCGCATCGAGGATGCGTCGGTGATGTTCGGCGACGTCGAGCGCGCAATCCGCCAGACGATCCCGCCGGACGAGGTCGCCTCGATCGTGGACAATATCGGCCTGCCCACCAGCTCCATCAACACGGTCTACAACAATTCCGGCATGATCGGGTATCAGGACGGCGACATCTACGTCACGCTCGCCGCAGACCACGCGCCCACCGCCGGTTACGTCAAAGCCTTGCGCGAGAAGCTCCCCGCCGAATTCCCCGGCGCCGTCTTCTCGTTCCTGCCCGCCGATATCGTCAGCCAGATCCTGAACTTCGGCGCGCCCGCGCCGCTCGACGTGCAGGTCGCGGGGCCGAAGCTCGCCAAGGACCAGGCCTATGCGCTCACGCTGCTGCGCAAGATGCGCTTCATCCGCGGCATCGCCGATCCGCGCATGCAGCAATCGTCGGACAATCCGCAATTGAACGTCAATGTGGACCGCGCGCGCATGGCGCAGCTCGGCCTCACCGAGCGCGACGTCACCGATAGCGTGGTCACGTCCATCGCCGGCAGCCAGCAGACCTCGCCGACCTTCTGGCTCAACCCGCAGAACGGCGTCTCCTATCCCATCGTGGCGCAGACTCCGGAATATCGCGTCGACAGTCTTTCGCAGCTCGAGAACATCCCCGTGACGGGCAGCGCGGCGGGTCTCCAGGTGTTGGGTGGCCTTGGCCGCATCACGCGCACGCAATCCGATGCCGTCGTCACCCACTACAACGTGATGCCCGCCATCGATCTTTACGCCACCACGCAGGATCGCGACCTCGGCGGCGTGGCAGCGGACGTCAACCAGGTGATCGCGGACAACCCGCCGCCCAAGGGCGTCACCGTCGCGTTGCGCGGCCAGATCGTGACGATGAACACCGCGTTCAGCGGCCTGTTCATCGGTCTCGCCGTCGCGATGGTGCTGATCTACATGCTGATCGTCGTCAACTTCCAGTCCTGGCTCGATCCCTTCGTCATCATCACCGCGCTGCCCGCGGCGCTCGCCGGCATCGTCTGGATGCTGTTCGCCACCGGCACCACGCTGTCGGTGCCCGCGCTCACCGGCGCGATCATGTGCATGGGTGTGGCGACGGCGAACTCCATCCTGGTCGTCAGCTTCGCGCGCGAGCGCCTTGCCGAAACCGGCGATGCGCTGCTGGCCGCCATCGAGGCCGGCATCGTACGCTGCCGCCCCGTGCTGATGACGGCGCTCGCCATGATCATCGGCATGGCGCCGATGGCGCTGGGGCTGGGCGAGGGCGGCGAGCAGAACGCGCCGCTCGGCCGCGCCGTGATCGGCGGATTGATCTTCGCCACCGCCGCCACGCTGTTGTTCGTGCCGGTCGTGTTCAGCATCGTGCATGGCCGCAAGGCCGGGAAACATGCAAGCGCCAAAGCCGCGCCTGCCGGAGAAGTCTATGCCTGACCGTCAGGACCTGTTGCGTTACACCCCGCCCCCGCGGCTCAAGCTGATCGGCATCGTCGCCGCCTGCGTCGTCGCGGCCGTCGTCGTGTTCGGGCTGATCAGCCGGTCGGTATCCTCGCACACGGTCAGCCAGTGGACCGAGGCCAATTCCGAGCCCACGGTCAGCGTCATCGATCTCGCCGCCGACCGCGCCAATGGCCAGCTCGTGCTGCCGGGCGACGTGCAGGCCTATCAGAACGCGCCGATCTATGCGCGTGTCAGCGGCTATCTGAGGAAGTGGTACGCCGATATCGGAACGCCGGTGAAAGCGGGCCAGTTGCTCGCCGAGATCGACGTGCCGGACCAGGACCAGCAACTGGCGCAGGCCAAAGCCGATCTCGGCACGGCCGTCGCCAACCAGCGCCTCTCGGCTGCCACCGCCGCGCGCTGGAACCGGCTGCTCAAGGAAAACGCGGCGGCGCCGCAGGATGTGGACGAGAAGAACGGCGACCTCGCGGCCAAGAACGCGGCGGTCGCGTCCGCGAAGGCGAATGTGGACCGCCTTGCCGATCTGGAGGTCTTCAAGCGCATCACCGCGCCGTTCGACGGCGTCGTCACCAGCCGCGCGACGGATGTGGGCCAGCTGGTGAACATCGGCACGACCGGCGCGGTCCCGCTCTTCACCGTGGCGGACGAAAGCAAGGTGCGCATCTATGTGAACGTGCCGCAGAATTATTCGGCGCAGGTGCGGCCCGGCATGAAGGCGACCTTCACCGTGCCCGAATATCCCGGCCGCGTCTTCACCGCCACCCTGATCGCCGCCGCGGATTCGGTGAGCGCCACGACCGGCACCAGTATCGTGCAGCTCGAAGCCGGCAACGCCGACCGCGCTCTCAAGCCCGGCGACTACGCGCAGGTGAAATTCGATCTCGCCGCGCACAACAACATCATCCAGGTCCCCGCCAGTGCGCTTCTGTTCCGCGACACCGGCATGGCGGTGGTGACCTTGGGCGCGGGCAATCGCGTCGCGATCAAGCCCATTGTCATCGGCCGCGACCTCGGCACCACCGTGGAAGTCGCCTCGGGCCTCGCAGCCAGCGACCGCGTGATCGACAACCCGCCGGATTCCATCCGTGCGGGCGATCACGTCCGCCTCGCGGGAAAGTAGCGGGTTACTTCGGCCGCCGCTTGATCGCCTGGATCGCGTTCTCCAGCGCGCCCAGGAATCGCGAGCGATCCTGCTTGCCGAAGCCGGCGTTGAATGTCTGCTGGCCGGTCGCCTCGCGCAGATGGCGGTTGAGATCGCGCATCCCCAGCGCCATGCCAATGCCGCTTTCGGTGAACGACTTGCCCGTTGGCCCCAGCACCGATGCGGCGCCCGCCAGGCAGCGCGCGGCGAGCGGCACGTCCGCGGTGATCGCGATGTCGCCCGCGCCGATATGCTCGGCGATCCAGTCGTCCGCCGCATCCGCGCCCGCCGCCACGGTGACGTGGTGGAAGAGCGGATGGGCGCTCGGCCGGATGCCGCCATTGCTGACCATGTGGACGGTGAGCCCATGGCGCTCGGCCACGCGCGCGACCTCGTCCTTCACGGGGCAGGCATCGGCATCGACGAAGATTTCCAGCAAGCTGTTCCTCGGCATTGACGTCTGTGGTAAGCAGCCGATCCTAGCCGAAAACGTCGGGCTCGGAAGGAGCCGTTCTACGCCGGACCGAACGCAGCCGCGATCCGGGCGATGTCGCAATCCAGCCGGTCGCGCTGCGCGATCCAGGTCTCGTTGTCGGGATCGAACGCGATCATCTCGTTGACCGCTTTGGACGCGCGGATCAGCCTGTTGCCTGCCTTCTTCAAATCGCCTGCTTCGGCATCGGCGACGGCAAGCTCGCTTTGCAGCGCGATCCAGCCGGTCTTCAATTCCATGTTGTGGGGCTCTTTTTCGATCCGGCCGCGCAACAGGCGTTCGCGGATCAGGGGATGGGCCGCGTGCGCGCCGGAGCATTCGTCGGCCTGCCTGGCATATTCGCCCGCAAGATCGGCGGCGATCTGGCCGGCGCGGGCGAAGGCGCTGGACGCCTCGCGGCACAATATCTGGCGTTCTTCGCCGTCCGCGTGTTGCGCGCGATCCGCCAGAAGGCGCCCGCGCATGCTGAACGCCGCCGGATCGGCGTCGGCACGGTCAAGCGGCCCCGTCAGGCCGCTGGCCTGCAGGTCCAACGGAATGGAAAGCGATGCCGTGACTGGCCCGTGTGTCATTGCCCCTGCGCGACGGCGTCCCGCCGCCGGCCCCCCCAAATTGAGCCGGCGGACTATGTCAGAACTGCCGCGCCGATACAACGCTTGGCTGTATTTTTGGCATAGGTCACGAACGTTACAACTGGCTCAAGCGGGCAGGGCCCGGGCGGAAGCGATTTTCGGGCCGCCCGGACCGGATGTGCCGGAACCGCCGGTCCTTCGTCAGACCAGCCGTTCGGCGATCAGGCTTCGGGCGCAATCCAGCACCGTGTCGTTCGTCGGGCGCGGCCGCCAGCCCAGCATGCGCTGCGCCTTGGCCGAAGTGTAATCGTGTCTCTGTCCCAGGCTCGGTGTCACCGCGCCCAGGTCCCGGTCGAACAGCGCGACGAGGCGCAGCACGAAATCCGGCACCTTGCGCGTCGGTACCTTGGACGCGGCAGCGCCGAGATTGGCGCGCAACGTCGCCGCCATGTCCGCCATCCATTCGAAATTGCCCGCCGCGATGAAGCGCTCGCCGGCCGCTTCCGGCGCCGTCATCGCGCGGATGTGCAGATCGGCGACGTCGCGCGCGTCCACCACGTTGAAGCCCAGCCGCGGAATGCCCGGCACCTTGCCGGAAAGCAGGCGCTGCACGACCTGCACGGATTCGGAGAAATCGTTGCTCAGCACCGGCGCGAGCACCAGGCTGGGATTGACGGTGGCGAGCGTCGTCGCGCTGCCGGACGATGAGATCAGGTTCCACGCCGCGCGCTCCGCGAGAGTCTTGGACTGCGTGTAGGCGCTGACCTTGGGCTGCTTCAGGTCGGTCCACACCGTCTCGTCGCTGACATAGTCGCCGGCGCCCGCCTTGTGGCAGGCGGCGACCGACGAGGTCATCACCACGCGCTTCACGCCGGCCTTGATGGCGGCATTGATCGCGCGCCTGGCGCCGTCGCGCGCCGGGCCGATCAGCACGTCCGGGTCTTTCGGTTCGGCGACGCCGAGCGGCGAGGCGACATGCAGCACGTAATCGCAACCGCTTGTCGCCGCGTCCCAGCCCGCATCGGCGGTGAGATCGGCGGCATAGAAGCTCAAGCGGTCCTGCGCATCCACGGCCTTGGCGAGCGTCGCGCGGACGCCGGCTTCGCGGGCGAGATTGCGGATCGTCGTGCGTACGGTGTAGCCCTGCTGCAAGAGGCCGATCACGCACCAGCCGCCGATAAAGCCCGACCCGCCGGTCACCAAAACCGTTCCCTGATTGCTCATTGCCGCTCCTTCGATTGCTTGCTTGGTCCTAAATGCTGTTGCGCCGGGCCAGTGCGCCCAGATGCAGCGCGCTGGGCTTGGGCGTGCGCGAGAACGTCGCCGGATCGACGCTGACCAGCCCGAATTTCTGGCGGTAGCCGGCGAACCATTCGAAATTGTCGAGCAGCGACCAGTGGATGTAGCTGCGCACGTCGATGCCTTCGTCGAGGCATGCGCGCACTTCGGCGAGGCCCTGGTCGATGAAGGCGATGCGGCGCGCATCGTCGTTCGTCGCGATACCGCTTTCGGTGACGTAGATCGGCTTGCCGCTTGCCTTCGCCGCGTAGCGGATCGTGTTGCCGAGCGCGGCGGGATAGAACTCGTAGCCGGCATCGGTCCGCTCGGCATCTTCCGGTGGTCGCAGATTGCCTGTCTCGCCGACCAGCACGCGGGTATAGGTCTGCACGCCGATGAAATCGCCGGCGACGTTTGGCTCCAGCCATCTGCCGTAGATCGCGCGCTGCTTTTCCGCCGCGCGGTTGTTCTCGCCGACGCCCTGCTCATCCTGGATCGAGAGGGAAATGCCGACGGGAAAATTTCCCGGCCCCGCCTTGATTGCCTCAACCGCCTTGGCGTGCGCGTCGAACATCACCGGCTCGATGCGGTCGGCATCGCCCAGCATGATGGACGAGAAATGCGCCGAGCCCGTCGCTTTCGCGCAGGCCGCCAGCGTCGCCTCGCAGAGCGGCCGCGCCCGCTTCATCGACGGCATCCATTGCAGGAGCCGCACGATATTGGACTCGTTGAACGGCAGCGCGGCGGCGATCAGCGAACCCAGCCGCGCCGTCGCCTTCTCGGCAAACCGCGCGAACAGATCCGCGCCGTCCGCCACTTCGAAGCCGCCGCGCGCCGCGAACCAGCGCGGCACGGTGAAATGGTTGAAGGTGACGATGGGCGCCAGGCCGTGGCGTTGGCACGCCTCCAGCACGCGCTCGTAATGATCCAGCTCCGCCACCGAGAACCGGCCCGGCTCCGGCTCGATCCGCGACCATTCGATGCCGAGGCGGTGACAGTTGAAGCCGAAACCCGCTGCCAGCGCGAAGTCTTCTTCGTAACGGTGATAGGAGTCGCAGGCATCGCCGGAGGGTTCGCGATAGATCGTCGGCTTCACGTTTTCGTTGAGCCAGCTGTCCGAATTGATGTTGTTGCCTTCGCTCTGATGGGCGGAGATCGCCGCGCCCCACCAGAAGTCTTTCGGGAGCGGTTTGGGCGGCACGGGTCGATCCTTGCAACGCTGCAATGTGGCGGAGTTCCACTATGGCGGCGGCACTTCACGTTTACAATCCTGCCGCGCGCGCCGTAATTTGCGGTACGCGACGGAGTTGACCATGCAGGACGAACTTGGGCCGACGGCGATGATGGACAATCCCTGTCCGCCCGATCTGGTGCGCCCGCCGCAGCTCGCGATCGTAGTGGAGGCCTTGCTCAAGCCGGGGCGCATCGGTCCGGAAATCCTCGCGCTTTTCGCCGAACCGCAGATGCAGGCTTACACGAAAGCGCAAACAGAGCGGGCGGCGACAGACTGGCCCAATCTGTGCCGCTATCGGTCCGCGAATGCGGCGCTCACCGGTGCCGTGCGCATCGTCTTCATGGGCAATTCGATCACCGAGAACTGGGTCAACGCCGATCCGGAATTCTTCACCGGCGGCGTGGTCGGCCGCGGTATCTCCGGCCAGACTTCGCCGCAGATGTTGCTGCGCTTTTATGATGATGTGATCGCGCTGAAGCCGCGCATAGTGCACATACTGGGCGGCGGCAACGACGTCGCCGGCAATACCGGCCCGTCGCGGCCGCAGGACTATAAGAACAACTTCATGGCGATGATCCAGCTGGCTCAGGCGAATGGCATCAAGGTCCTCATCGGTTCGATCACGCCGGCGGGCAGGATGCACTGGAAACCGGAGTACCGCCCCGCGCAAACCATCATCGTGCTCAACACATGGCTGCGCGAATATGCGCGCGAGCAGGGCCTGACTTACATCGACTATCACACGGCGCTGGCGGACGGAAACGGCGCGTTCCGCAAGGAACTCGCGAACGATGGCGTCCATCCCAATCGCGACGGCTATGCGATCATGACGAAACTGGCATCGGCCGCCATCGCCGCGTCCGAATAGGAACCCATGCGACAGCTTTCCGGTATCGTTGCGGTGTTCGTTGTCATCCTGTGCGCGGCCGGCGCCCACGCGCAGGAGCGTTCCGAACGCGAGTTCCAGGAATGCACGGATTGTCCGGTCATGGTCGCGATTCCCGCGGGCCGCTTCGTCATGGGAAGCCCCGCGAGCGAGCCCGGCCATTTCGACTCCGAGGGCCCGCAGCATGTCGTCTCCGTCCGCGCCTTCGCGCTGGGGAAATTCGACATCACCACCGACCAGTTCCTCACCTTCATCAAGGCGACGGGCTATCAGCCCAAATCCTGCAACACGATCCTGAATCAAACCTGGCACACGCTGGCGAACGGCCTCGCCTATTCGCCCGCCGTGACGGAGCCGCGCAAATGGCCGGCGATGTGCCTGGATTGGGTCGATGCACGAACCTATATCGCCTGGATCAACAAACAGGTTCGCGCCGCGCACCCCGACATCGCCTATCGCGAGGGCGGACCATACCGCCTGCCAAGCGAAGCCGAATGGGAATATGCCGCGCGTGCCGGCACGACAACCGCGCGCTGGTGGGGCAAGGAGATCGGCACCGGCAACGCCGTGTGCAACGGCTGCGGCAGCCCCTTCGCGTATGGCGAGCTCGCCGATGTCGATTATCCCGCGCCCAATCCGTTCGGCCTTTACGGCATGCTCGGCAACGTCTGGCAATGGACGGCAGACTGCTGGCATCTGAGCTATGTGAACGCACCCACGGACGGTTCGGTGTGGAAGGGCGGCGATTGTTCCAAGCATGTCATCCGCGGCGGCTCGTGGGACAACACGCCGATCTTCGTGCGCTCCGCGGCGCGCAGCGGCGGCGCGCCGGACGGCGGCGAGCTCGATTATTCCAGCTATGCCGGCTTCCGCGTCGCGCGCGATCTGCCTTAGCGGCCCATCTTCCTATCGCAAAGTATCGCGCGGGTTGAGCTTCAACGTGAAGTCGAGCGCGCGTTCAGGCGTGTGCTCCGGCAGCTTGAACGGCGCGGACAGCAGCACCGCGTTGCGCGCGCTGATCGCGATGTCGCGATAGACCGCGTCGGTCGTATAGCGATGCTTGTCGAGGATTTCCGTGTCCAGCACCGCGCCGTGTTTCGACAGTTGCACATGCAGGGCGATCAGCATGGTCTGGCTGCCAAGCTTCGACAGATCCAGGTTCCAGCGGCGCAGGATCTGCGCGCGGATGAAGTCGCGCACGCTATAGGCCGTCGGGCCTGCCTCCGCCCCGTTGCTCGTGGCCGTGACGTCGGAGGCGCCGTCGTTCTCGATGGTGAGATCGCTGTCGGGCTGGCGCAGCTTGGCGAGGTTCTTCAGCTGCACCTCCAGCGCATCCGGCGCCGGCCGCGTCCTGTTGGGCGCAACCGCTTCGGGCCTGGGCGCGGAAGCAGGCCCGCGCATCGCCTTCTGCTGCGGCACCGCGGCATGCACCGGCTCGGGCGGCGCCGTCGTCTGGTCGCCGAACTCGACCACATCCACCGGAACGAAAGCCGGGCTCTTCTGTGCCGCGTCCGGCGGCCGATGGTAAAACAGGAACAGGATGCAAAACAGGATGAGCCCGTGCAGCAGCAGCGACGCCAGAACGCCGGGCAGCGGCTCGGACGAAAGCGTCCGCCCCCACGCCCGCGCCAGCCAGTCGTTCAGCGCCGGGGTCGAGATCATGCGCGGGCCGGGATGGAGGGTGACATGCGAGCGCCCTTATACACCGCCGGCGTGGCAGTGAAGACCGGCTTGCCAGGCCGCAACTCGCCGCAACCAGCCCGGCTCCGCACCGGCGCGCTCCGCAAAATCGCCGCCCGGAAGGGCCAGCACGACTAGGAGCGGCAGCGTCGAAGTTGTCGTCATCGGCCATGCGGTATGACGGGATCGGCGGTCATTCGCCAGGCCCAAAACAGACGCGAACTGCGGATATGGGACTCCGTCGCCGGCCACTAAGCCACGGGAATGCTGTCGGATTGGCGCGAGCGGCGGCTCATTTCAAGGGAACAGAAGATGAGATCGCGGCCTAAAGCCTTTCTCAACCTCTATCAACCCAAGGTAGACTTCCCGTATCCCATCAGTCGGATCGGTAGTGTCTTCGAAGGGGCGTACGGCTGAAGGGAAACCGCCATGAGCGAAGCCGGCCCGCATTTGAACGTCCTGCGCGACTTGGCATGGAGCGATGTTTTCCTCGTCCTCGTGGTTCTGACCGGCTGCCGGTTGCTGACCGCGCTCGTGCGTTGGGCAGTGCGCCGCGCGGCCGAGAATGTCCCCTCGCATCGGCGGCTCTTGATCCTGCGAATGGCGCCCATCGCCCGGTTGCTGATCGGCATAAGCGGGATCGCGATCGTCATTCCAATTCTTGTCGAGCCCAACTTCGAGGACGTCGTCGCACTTCTTGCGACGGTCGCGTTGGCGCTTGCTTTTGCGCTCAAGGATTATGTGAGCTGCCTGGTGGCGGGGATCGTCACCATCCTCGAAAACACGTACCAGCCTGGCGACTGGATCGAGGTGGACGGCACTTACGGAGAGGTGAAAGCGATCGGCACCCGAGCGGTTCGCATCGTGACATCGGATGACACCGAAGTGATCATTCCCCATGCACGGATTTGGTCGGCCAGCATCTTCAACGCCAGCAGCGGCAATCAAAGTTTGCTCTGCGTGGCGAATTTCTATCTGCACGCCGATCACGATGGTCTCGCCGTGTGCAAGACGCTCGATGAAATCGCCGGCAACAGCAGCTATCGAAAAGCCGAAACGCCGGTGACAGTGGTCGCCGCCGAAACGCCCTGGGGTACGCACTACAAACTCAAGGCATACGCCCGTGACAGCCGCGAACAGTTTGCCATGATCACGGACCTGACAGTCCGCGCCAAAGACAGGCTGCTCGCGATGGACGTCAAATTTGCCCAAGCGCTCTATGCCGCGGACAAACGTCATTGATCGGTGTTGCGCTCGTAACCGCAGAGTTGGATGGATGGCGTTCTGCGGATTAAGCACTTGATATCAAGCGATAAAAGCATGGCGGAGCCGGAGGGATTCGAACCCTCGATACGTCTTTACAACGTATAACGGTTTAGCAAACCGTCGCCTTCAGCCTCTCGGCCACAGCTCCTTCAGGCGCGCTTCCTATAGAAAGGGGCGGGTCACGCCAAGCGCGGGCTTTCTTGCCCGAGAAACGCAAGCCCATCAAGGGCTTGGTCGCGCCGCTCCGGCCGATCCGCCGCGGGCGCGGATGGCGCTGCGCACCTGGGCGAGGGGTTCGCGCACGGCCTGGTGCACGCGGCCGATCGTGACCACCGCCTGGATGCCCGGCGCGTATTCGCCCGGGAACGCGGCGCGCACCGAGACCACCGCGCCACCGTCGATCCACACCGGTGCGCCGTCGGGCCGGGTGAGTTTCAGATTGCCGCGCCCCGCCGGGTGCGTGCCGTCGAGCCGGCCAGTGATGGTGCTGACATAGTTCTGGGTTTCGAGCGGCAGCAATCCGCCTTGCGCCAGGCGCTGGTCGAGAAGGCCGGGTCCGTCGTTGTAGGCGGCGAACATTTGCGGATAGCCGTATTTGCCGCGCAGCCAGCGCAGATAGGCGGCGCCTGCGATGATGTTGTCGTGCGGATCGTAGGGGTCGGCGCCGAGGCGGTATTGCCGGCGCATCTCGTCATAGGTTTCGGGCATCAATTGCATCAGCCCCATTGCGCCCTGGTCGGAAGTCATCGGCAGGTTCTCGCCCAGCATGGTGCGCCCGCCGCTTTCGGCCTGCATCACCGCGCGGATCCACGCCGCGGGGACATCGAAACGTTTCGCCGACGCCAGGACCAGCGGATCCCAGCGCTTCATCAACTGCCCGAAACTCATGCGCTGCTCCAGATCGAAGGCGGAGGGCGCGGCGGGTGGCGCGGGCTTCGGCGTGAGCGCGATCTTGGGGATCGGCCGCATGACACGAAGCGGCGCCTGTACCACGCGGACGGGCGGCTTGGGCGTGGCGGGCTGGTGCCAGACGGCGAACACACCGATGCACAGCACGACCAGTGCCGCGAGCATCAGGACTATCCGGTTCCGGTCCGCGGCGGTCATGCCGATTCCTTGTGGGTGGCGCAGTCTAGCAAACGTTCCCGGCTTTGCGCCGGTCCCGGCCACTTGCCGGGGGCGATCCGCGTTATCATCTGGCAATGGCCATGCCCAAGCCCGAATCCATCCTGTGCCCCACGCCGGCCGGCCTCTATTGCCCGCCAGGGGACTTCTACATCGATCCCGTGCGGCCGGTCGCCCGCGCGGTGATCACCCATGGTCATTCCGATCACGCCCGCGCGGGGCACGGCGCGGTGGCGGCGACGGCGGAGACTCTCGCCATCATGGCAGCGCGCTATGGCGAAGGTTTCGCAGGAAGCACCGAGGCGCTGCGTTACGGCCAAAACATCGAACGCGATGGCGTGGACGTCACGCTCGTTCCGGCCGGGCATGTGCTCGGCTCGGCGCAAGTCGTGGTCCGCCACAAGGGCATGACGCTGGTCGTCTCCGGCGATTACAAGCGCCGCCGCGATCCGACATGCCCGCCCTTCGAGCCGGTGGCGTGTGACGTGTTCGTCACCGAGGCGACGTTCGGCATTCCGGTCTTCGCGTTCCCCGATGCATCGGACGAGATCGCGCGGCTGCTCAAATCCGTCGCGCAATTTTCCGAGCGCACCCATCTCGTCGGCGCCTATGCGCTCGGCAAGGCGCAGCGCATCATCCGGCTGCTGCGCGAGGCAGGATACGACAAGCCCATCTATGTGCACGGCGCGATGCAGAGCATGAACGCGCTCTATGAGCGCTTCGGCATCGACCTCGGCCCACTCGAACCGGCGACGGTTGAGAAGGCCAAGAAGAAGGATTTCGCCGGCGCCATCGTCATCGCGCCGCCCTCCGCCATCGACGACCGCTGGTCGCGGCGTTTCGCCGATCCGCTGCCGGCCTTCGCGTCGGGCTGGATGCGCGTGCGGGCGCGTGCGCGGCAGCGTCAGGTGGAACTGCCGCTGGTGATCTCCGATCATGCCGACTGGAACGAACTCACCGAGACCATTGACGGGATCAAGCCGGGCGAACTCTGGATCACGCATGGCGGCGAAGACGCGCTGTTGCGCTGGTGCGAGTTGCGCGGCCAGAAGGCGCGGGCGCTATCGCTCGTTGGCTACGGCGAAGACGAGGGCGAGAGCTGATGCGCGCCTTCGCCAACCTGCTCGACCGGCTCGCTTTCACGCCGCAGAGGAACGGCAAGCTCACGCTGGTGCGCGATTACATGCGCGAGACGCCCGATCCCGAACGCGGCTGGGCGCTGGCGGCGCTGACCGGGGCGCTATCGTTTGACGCAGCAAAACCGGGCTTTATCCGCAAGGCGGTCGAAGCGCGGATGGACCCGCAACTGTTCGCGCTGTCCTATGATTATGTCGGCGATCTCGCCGAGACCGTCGCGCTGGTCTGGCCCGCCAAACGCGGCGCCAATCGCGAGCCGGAATTGCCGGAGGTGGTGGACGCGTTGCGCGGCGCCTCGCGCGCGCAGGTGCAGGCGCTGATCGAAAGCTGGCTCGACGCGCTCGATCCCGATGGCCGCTGGGCGCTGCTGAAGCTGCTCACGGGCGGCTTGCGCGTCGGCGTCTCCGCGCGTCTCGCCAAGCAAGCGCTGGCGGCGATGGGCGATGTGGATGTCACGCAGATCGAGGAAGTCTGGCACAGCCAGTCTCCGCCTTACGCCGATCTGTTCGCCTGGCTGGAGAAGCGCAGCGACAAGCCGTCTGCGGACGCGCCGGGCCGCTTCCGCCCGGTGATGCTGGCGCAGGCGATCGATGATGCCGATTTCGCCAAGCTCAATGCCGCCGACTACGCCGCCGAATGGAAATGGGACGGCATCCGCGTCCAGGCGGTGAACGAGCGCGGCCAGAAACGTCTCTACAGCCGCACCGGCGACGATATCGGCCAGGCGTTTCCCGACGTGCTCGATTTCCTCAATTTCGACGGCGTGATCGACGGCGAGTTGCTGGTGATGCGCGGCGGCAGCGTCGAGTCGTTCGGCGATCTGCAGCAGCGCCTCAACCGCAAGACGGCGGATGCGAAGCTGCTCGCGAAATTCCCCGCCGGCATCCGCGCCTACGACCTGCTGCTCGACGGCGAGGAGGATCTGCGCGCGTTGCCGTTCGCCGAGCGCCGGAAACGGCTGGAAACGTTCGTGTCGCGCGCGAACTCCCCACGCATCGATCTGTCGCCGATGCAGCCCTTCGCAAGCTGGGAAGAACTGGCGGCGTTGCGCGCCAATCCGCCGGAGGGCGATGCGCGCCTCGCCGAAGGGCTGATGCTCAAGCGCTGGGATTCGATCTACGAAGCGGGCCGTCCGAAAGGCCCGTGGTTCAAATGGAAGCGCGATCCGCATCTGATCGACGCGGTGCTGATGTATGCCCAGCGCGGTCACGGCAAGCGTTCCGGCTTCTATTCGGATTACACCTTCGGCGTCTGGCGCGAGGACGCGAATGGCGACCGTTCGCTGACGCCGGTGGGCAAGGCCTATTTCGGCTTCACCGACGAGGAGCTGAAACAGATCGACAAATTCGTCCGCGACAACACGGTGGAGCGGTTCGGCCCCGTGCGCTCCGTGCGCGCCGACAGGGATTTCGGCCTCGTGCTCGAAGTGGCGTTCGAGGGCCTGCAACGCTCCACCCGCCACAAATCCGGAGTCGCCATGCGCTTCCCCCGCATCAACCGCCTGCGCTGGGACAAACCCGCACGCGAGGCGGACGAGTTGGCGACACTGGAGAAGATGCTGGAGTGATCTTCCACTCCCGAACATGGGCCCGAATATGGGAAAGCCGCCATCGCACTTCCATGGACACTTCAATGGGCCGGGCCTGACGCAAGCGTCACATTCGAACGCTGCACCGGAATCCGCCTTGCCAGAGGGTGAGGGTAGGCGCAGCATTCCTGTCATGGATGCGGGGCTTGCATGCCCCGCCGCAAAGAGCCGTGAGGGCGCCGGGCGGACAGGCAGCCGGTCCCTCCAGAAGAGATGACAGCGGCGCGGATATGCGGGCCCTTCGGGATTGAAGGAGATACGCGCATGCTTGTCAGACACATACTTCGCGAAAAAGGCCGTGACGTGGTCACCATCGCGAGCGACGCCACATTGTCGGAGGCAGCGCGGCTTCTCGCGCGCAAACGCATCGGCGCGCTGGTGGTGCGCGAGCGGGACGGCGCGCTGAAAGGCATCCTGTCGGAACGCGACGTCGTGCGGGCGGTGGCCGAGGCGAGCGTCGCCGCGCTGGCGCAAACCGTGGCGCAGCACATGACGTCGTCGGTGGAAAGCTGTTCGGAATCTGATTCGATCGAGGATCTGATGGAGCTGATGACCCATCGCCGCTTCCGCCACGTCCCCGTCGTGGAGAACGACCGTCTCACCGGAATCGTCTCCATTGGCGACGTCGTGAAAACGCGCATCGCGGAGACGGTCGAGGAGGCCACCGTGCTCCGCCAATATATCGCGGCGAGCTGAGACGCTCCGGAACTTCAGGTTCCCGGAACCGGCGATTTGCCGTTGCGTTCCCACACTATCGTTGGCGGGGCGATAGAGGAGTAGCCTGGCATGAAATCCGCAATTCTTCTGGCCGCCACCGCTGCCGCCGTTCTCTCCTTCGCATCCGCACAAGCGGCGCCGGGCGGCTCCGCGGGCGCAAGCGGGGTCGCTGCAACGTCCGCATCGCAACCCACGTCAGCGTCAACGACCCCTGCGGCGGCTCAGCCTGGAACTGGCAAGACGAACCCCGCCACCGCGCAACCGCATCAAACTTCGCCTGCCAGCGCCGTCACGCCGCCGGAATGCCCGGACGCCACGGGCAGCACCTGTCCGCCCACTTCACCGGGCACGCCGCCGAAATAGGCAAGGAGATTATCGCATGAAATCCGTATCGCTTCTGGCTGCGACGGTCGTGGCTACGCTCAGTCTTGCGACGGCGCAAAGCCATGCCGCGCCAGCGGGAGCAGCGCCCGCTACGCCAGTCACCTCGCCGGCCATGCCGGCTTCGCCCGGCATGACGCCGGCTTCGCCAACTGGGACGATGCCGGCCACCGTGCCCTCGACGACGCCCTCCACGACCACAAATACCAGTCCGGGGAGCACTACGGCGCCATCGAATCCCTCCATGAGCACACCGCCGCAATGTCCCGCAGGCGCCGCTGCATCGAGCAATACGGCGCAGGGGATCGCGCCAAACCCCTATTGTCCCACCACCCCCGGTGCACCGCCCAAATAAACCGGAACCGGGCTGGTGACGCGGCGTTTCTTTGACGCCGCGTCGCGGCCCGGGGGCTTCTTATTCAGGAGATTGTCATGAAATATCGCAATTCGGTTCTCGGCGGCGCGGCCGTGCTGGCTTTGGCGAGCGTGATGTCGTTCACGCCGGCGTTGGCCAAATCGCACCATCACATGAAGAAGGCGTCCACCTCGGAGTCGCAGGCAGACCAGACGACCGCGCAGCTGAACGAGCAGCAGCTGAGCAATCCCGGCGCCATGCCGTCTTCGGACGCCATGAGCAGCGGTTCCTCGATGAACAAGCCGATCGGCAACAACGCCAATATGGGCAGCGGCCCCGGCATGAGCGGCACAAACGCCAGCAACAACGGCGCGATGACCGGCACGCCGAGCGAAACCGGCTCGCCGTCGCAGCCGCCGACCACGCCGAACATGAACCCGGCGACGCAGCCGACCAGCGCGTCGCACTGATATCGTCCTTATGACGAACGGCCCGGCCGGAGATCCGCCGGGCCGTTTGTCATTTGATGGCTTCCAGAAAATCGCGGGGCCAGCATTGAATCGCCGTTAACCGGAACCGCCGATTAACACAGGCGTTTTATCTGCGACACGACGAGACGGTGTCGCTCGCCGCACCAACAAGGAGACGGATTATGAGAATGAGAACGCTTGTCCTGGGGAGCGCTGCGGGTCTGTCGCTTGTCGGCGCCCTGGCTTTTGCCACCCCGAGTTTCGCCCAAGATGCCGCCAACCCGCCGCAGGTGTCCACGCCGGCCGCGCGCCAGGAAACCCGGCAGCTCAACGATCAGGCGGTCGATGGCACGACCGCGTCGCCCGCGCAGCTCAATGGCGAGCCGCAGACGGGTCCCACGCCCAACGACCAATCGCAGGCCCAGTACGATCAGCAGAAGGCGCAATACGACCAGCAGCAGTCGCAATATCAGGCGGATCGCGCGCGCTATCATGACGAGCATGCGCGCTACAACGCCGACACCCGCCGCTACGACACGCGCGAATATGCGTGGGATTATCCGCACCATGTCTACGCGTACCGCTATGGCGACTCCGGCGATCTGCAGCGCCTCTACCTGATCGCGCAGCCTCAGGTGCAGCTGCACCAGGTGGCGATCGAGGGGCCGAACGGCGCCTGGGTCGGCCGCGTGCGCAATGTCGATACCGGCGTGGACGGTCGTCCGTTCCGCATCGAAGTGTCGCTCAACCGCCGCGTTTCTGTGTGGGTGCCGTCCGGCGACTTCCGCTTCGACGCGCCTGACCAGATCCTCTACACCGATCTGACGCGCGACCAGCTCTGGGACATGCCCGGCGCGACGGTCGAGAGCAGCAACGCCTATTACGCGCCGTAAGCACGACGCGTGGCCTTCGGAAAAGGCCGGTGCGGCAACGCATCGGCTTTTTTCGCGTCCACGCGATGCAGCTTCCCATCATCGCGGCGATTGGCGATGGGCTCCGTCCGCCTGCCAGCGGCGGATGATCGTTTCCCACGCGGTGCTGTCCCAGTCGCGCACGGTTTGCATTGCTTCGATGCCGGCGCCGTCGGCGCGCAGGAAGCTGTGTTCGGGCAGCAGGAAATCGTCCGGACGCTTGGCCAGATTGATCGCGGCCATGTCCTGCGGCGCGGGATCTTTCGCGGTGACGAGTTCGAAATCGAGACCGAGCTTCTTGGCGAGGCGCTTGTCCGCGTCCCAATATTGCGGCTGCGAGAACAGCACGATGCGCAACCTGTCGCGTCCCACACGTTCGCGCAGCGCCGCCATCGCGGCGAATTCCATCCGGCACGGCACGCACCAATTCGCCCACTCGTTGATCCAGACGATCGCGTGTGGAGATGCGTGCCAGTCGAATGGCCGGCCGTTTTCGTCGATCAGCGCCGTGCGGTGCAGCGCTTCGACCTGGCGTGCGAGCCGGGCGGGTGCAATCGCGGGGTTGAGGTCGACGCGCTCCATCACCGCATAGATCACGCCGTAACGGACATCCTCCGACAGCCACATCGCGCCGATCAAAAGGGCAATCGAGCCGATCAGGCCGCCCAGCACGATCAGCGCCCACTTCCAGAATTTGCGCATCCGCCCGCAACCTCAGATCAGAGAATTATCGTAACACAATAATTTTTGGCGAGGAAGACCGCTAATGGAGCGGCATCTGGAAGGTGAAGCGGGTTTCGCGGGGTGAGGAGGCGGCGTCCAGGCTGCCGCCATGGGCCCTGGCGATCTCCGAGGCGATGTAGAGGCCGAGGCCCAGACCCTGCTGACGGTCGCTATGGGCGCCGCGGGCGAAAGGCTGGAACAGGCGCGGCAGCGCGTCGGCGGGGATTTCGGCGCCGGTGTTGGCGACCGACAGCACGAACGTTCCGTCCGCGATCGTCGCTTCGGCGATCACCGGCGTGGCGGACGAGCCATGCGTCAGCGCGTTGCCCAGTAGATTGGAGAAAAGCTGCGCGACGCGCATGCGATCGCAATTGATCGCCGCCGGCAAGTCGAAGCGCGTGACGATCTCGCGGCCGGGGATCGCGGCTTGCAACTCGGCGACGACCTGCGCCAGCACCGGCCCCAGCGTCACGTCTTCGCGCCGCAATTCGAAGCCGCCGCCGAGACGTCCGCGCGCGAAATCCAGCACGTTCTCGATCAGCCGCGACATGCGCTGCACGCTGCCCTGCATCAGCGTGAGGATCGTTTGGGCCTTCTGGCTCTGGGTTTCGCGCAACAAGAGCTTGGTGCCGGAATCGATGGCGGCGAGGGGGTTGCGCAGGTCGTGGCCCAACACGGCGATGAACTGCTCGCGCAATTCGCCGACTTCCCGCTCGCCGCTGAGGCTGGCTTCGCTCGATGCGACCTTGTCGTGTGCGTCCAGATGGAACGCGATCAGGTCCGCGAACAGGCGGAACATGCCGATGACTTCCGGCTTGGTGAGTTGCGCCGGCCGGGGATCGATGGCGCAGAGCGTGCCGAAGAAGCGCCCGTCGCGCAGCACGATCGGCATCGAGATATAGCTCTGAAAGCCATATTGCGCGGGGGTGTGATGATCGCGCCAGGCATCGTCTTCGGCGACGTGATTGATGATGACCGGCGCGCGCGACTGGCGGATCTCGTGGCAGATCGTGGTCTCGACTTTGAGTTCGCCGCCCGGCTTCAGCCCGAACGCGATCTCGTCGCGCACGCTGCAAACGATCCAGCGCTCCGAGGTGACGCGCGCCACCGCGGCGAAGCCCATGCCGGTGGTGCGGCAGACGACCTCCAGGATCGACGGCACCGCGGGCAGGCGCTCGATCGCATCGATGTCGGCTTGAAAATCATGTTCCACGCCGGACTTTTCCCAGATTCCGCGCAGCTACGCCATGTTCTTTGACGCGGCACGCGCATCGATATTGCGCGGGCGGCCGCATAGTGCGCTGCATTCCTTGTGTCGCGCAGCTTCACGCACACTATTGCTTGTGGTTCGCGCGCCTGCTGGGAAGATGCAGAATTAAGGCTGGAATTGGGCGAAAACCGCCATCCACAGGCGCGCCGCAAATTCCTGCTTTTCCGTTATTTTTTCGGTTGACGGGCCTGGACGCCCCGCCTATACACCGCGCCCACGCCGCTCGCGAGCAGCCTGTTTGCGAGCGGTGTTTCGTTTGTGAGAGAATGCAAATTCTTCTGCAGCCGAGCTCTTTGACATTGTGATTAGAGGAAGGGGAACGTGGGCGGCGGCTTGATCGCTGGCACGTGACAGGTCTCAACCTGTCATGCGCCGATAAATCGAGCATCCGAACGCTCGCGTTCTTCTGCAAGACAACACATGAAAATGAAGTTCGATGCTTCGGAACCTTGACGGGAACCGGGGCGTCTGACCTCGTCAAAATGCTAGTTTTGCGAACAACGTGAGCGTTTCGCGACCAGCTCAGGATCATAACTTGAGAGTTTGATCCTGGCTCAGAACGAACGCTGGCGGCACGCCTAACACATGCAAGTCGAGCGCCCAGCAATGGGAGCGGCGGACGGGTGAGTAACACGTGGGAACATGCCTTTCGGTACGGAACAACTCAGGGAAACTTGAGCTAATGCCGTATACGCCCTTACGGGGAAAGATTTATCGCCGATTGATTGGCCCGCGTCTGATTAGCTAGTTGGTGAGGTAATGGCTCACCAAGGCTTCGATCAGTAGCTGGTTTGAGAGAACGACCAGCCACATTGGGACTGAGACACGGCCCAAACTCCTACGGGAGGCAGCAGTGGGGAATCTTGGACAATGGGGGAAACCCTGATCCAGCGATGCCGCGTGAGTGATGAAGGCCTTCGGGTTGTAAAACTCTTTCGACGGGGACGATAATGACGGTACCCGTAGAAGAAGCTCCGGCTAACTTCGTGCCAGCAGCCGCGGTAATACGAAGGGGGCTAGCGTTGTTCGGAATT
>DATATK010000030.1:0-13431 GCA_036268825.1 Rhizomicrobium sp.
TGGTGTAGAGGATGAACAGCGGGTCTTCCGCGCTCATCGGCTCGGCGGTACAATCCGCGGGCACCTTCGCCGCCGCATCGTGATACCAGACGTCGCGACCGGCTTTCATCTCGATCGCGCCGCCGGTGCGCTTGACCACGACGACGCTCGTCACATCGGGGCATTTCAGAAGCGCTTCGTCGGTGTTTTTCTTCAGCGGGATCGGCTTGCCGCCGCGCAGGCCTTCGTCGGCCGTGAGTATGATGGTGCTGGCGCAATCCTGGATGCGCCCGGCGATGGAGTCGGGTGAGAAGCCCGCGAAGATCACCGAATGCACCGCCCCGATGCGCGCGCAGGCCAGCATCGCGTAAGCCGCTTCGGGGATCATCGGCAGATAGATGGTGACGCGGTCGCCTTTCTTCACGCCCTGCGCCTTCAGCACATTGGCGAAGCGGCAGACTTCGCGGTGCAGTTCTTCATAGGAGATATGCCGTGACTGCGCCGGATCGTCGCCTTCCCAGATGATCGCGGTCTGCTTGGCGCGCGCGGGCAAGTGCCGGTCGATGCAATTGGCGCTGACGTTGAGCGCGCCATCCTCGAACCACTTGATGGAAAGGTTGTCTGGATCCCACGACACGTTCTTCACTGTCGTGAACGGCGTCATCCAGTCTAGCCGCTCCGCCGCCTCGCCCCAGAACCCGTCCGGATCCGTCACCGAGCGCGCATACATCGCGTCATATTTCGCGCGGTCGATAAAGGCGCGGCGTTTCCAGTCCTCGGGGACGGGGATAAGCGTATCGGACATGGCGTTTCCCGGACGTTGTTTTGCGGACGATATTGGCGGGCGCGTTCGGGGTGGTCAACGCCGTTGCGGCCGGTCTCTAGCCATATGCATGACGCGCTGGATAATTACATCTCCGTTGCGGGCGATGCGGTAGACGAGAATGTAGTGTGTGTTCTGAACGATCAGTTCGCGAGATCGCCTTAGGCCACTGCGTCGTCCGCGCCTTGGGAAATGAACCAGGCCTTCGCCTGCCTCGACAATAGCGGAATTGATGCGATCCGCGGCACGTTCGTTACTTTCTGCGATATAGAAGTAGGCTTCCCGAATATCTCTGTTGGCGCGGGGAGCCCAGATGATCATGCGGCCTTGCGCTTTTGGCGTTTATAGTTCGCGATATACTCCGCCATCATACTTTTGAACTCTTCGTGCGGAATGCCGAGCCCGGCTTTGATCTCGCGGTTCGCTTCAAGGATGGATTCAACCTCCGCGATCTGCTCGTCGATATACCGGTCCAAGATATATTCGATCATGAACGATCGCGTACGGTCCGCCAACTTGGCGCAGGTGGCAAGACGCTTGGCCACGGATGGCGACAGGCGTGCCGTGACGGTCACTGATTTTGTCGCGCGCTTGACCATGAACCTGCCTCATATTTGAACGTACACATTGTACACATTTTAGCGGCAAGCGCAATTACTCAAAATCCCCGTTATTCTCCCCCGGCCGCGGCGGGTCGCGGCGGATGCTGGCGGGCGTCTTGGAGAATTTCACCGGCGGCTTCATCGCGCGCCATTTGCCTTCGCTGGGATGTTCGCGTTCGACGAAGAAACCCACGGCTTTCAGGTGCGGATCGTCGAGCACGCCGTCCAGCGTGTTGGCGCGCATGATCGGGATGCGGTGTTCTTCGCCGAGGCTCAGCCATTCCTCCACAGTGTGCGCCATCGCGGCCTCGCGCTGCATCGCGTAATAGACGGCGACGCGGGTGCCCTTGGGCGCGCCGGTGAAGCGCTCGCTTTCATAGGCATCCGGAATGCCGCCCAATTCCATGAACTTCGCGGATGCCGCCCGGCTCACCGGCTGGATGCAGATATGGCCGTCCTTGCACTTGAGCGGACGGCGGTCGTTGGCCAGCGCGGGCGTGTGGCCGACATGGCTGACCGGCGGCACGAACGTCTCGCCATAAAGATGCTCGGCCATCATGAAGCTGGTGAAGCTCTCGAACATCGGCACCTCGACGGCCTGGCCTTCGCCGGTCGCCTTCTGGTGATAGAGCGCGGCGAGCGTCGCCCACAGCGCGTGCATGCTCGACACTTTATCCGCGACGTAGCTCGGCAGCAGCCGCATCTCCTCGTTGCCATCCACCCGCGGCAAAAGATCCGCGGCGCCGCTGGCGGCCTGCACCAGATCGTCGAAAGCCTGGCGCCCGGCATAAGGCCCGTCCGAGCCGTAGCCCACGCAATGGACATAGACGATGTGCGGATTGATCCTCGCCACGTCCTCATAGCCGAAGCCCAGCCGCGCCATCGCGTCGGCACGAACGTTATGAATGAACACGTTCGCATCCGGGATCAGCGCGCGCAATTTTACGCGATCCGCGTCGGTCTTCAAATCGAGCGTGACGGAGCGCTTGTTGCGGTTGAGCGACATGAAGGTCGCGCCCATGTCCGCATTGGTCGCGTGCTTGGAGCCGTGGCGCTGGCGGTCGCCGCCGGGGTTCTCCACCTTGATCACATCCGCGCCCAGATCGCCCAGCACCTGCGTGGCATAGGGCCCGAAGATGAACTCCGTCAGGTCGATCACGCGGACGCCGTCTAAGGGCCCCTTCTTGTCGGCCATGGAAACACTCCGTTCGCGATGGAAGTTGGCCGGCAGACTAGGGCAACGCGGTCAGCGGCAACAGCCGGGAATCCTCCAGCGCGGCGCGGCGATGGCCGAGCCCGGCGAGATAGGCCTGGTTGGAATTGAACGCGAGGAACGCATCCGCGCTCGCCTGGCGCACCAGCATCGCCATGTCCCAGCGCTCGTCCATCGGGCCGATCAGGAAATTGCCGCCCGCGCCCAGGAACACCAATTCGCCGCCGCTCTGGTGCAGGAAGGGAAGGGCGTGGTCGATATAGCTCTGGAACGCTTCCGCCCCGCTGATCGGCGCGGCGGGCGCAAGTTCGGGCGAGGCGGCATAATCCGCCACCGCGCGAAACCGCATCAGGTTCAGCATCGTCACCGCACCCGTGACGCCGCGCGAAAAGAAGGCGCCGCCGGATTCCATGGTGGGTTCGAGATAGGTTGTTTCGGCGCGCGGCTCTGTCATAGGATTCCCTCGTCAAGGCGCGGGAGATAGAGCGATGGCGGCGAAAGCACAACCGGGCGCCAAGCCCATCATGACGGATGCGGGCATCGAGGCGAAGACCGGCCATGGCTGGGATTACTGGTACGCCGCGCTCGACAAGGCGGGCGCCGCCAAGCTGGACCACAAAGGCATCACCGCGCTGCTGACGGCGAAATCCGGTATCGGCGCCTGGTGGCGGCAGATGATCGCGGTGAGCTACGAGCGCGCCCGCGGCATCCGCGCGATGAACCAGAAATGCGACGGCCAGTTCTCGGTGGGCGTGTCAAAAGTAATGCCGGCGGATCTGCCGAAGCTCTATGCCGCTGTCGCAAACGATGCCACGCGCAAGGCATGGTTCCCCAAAGGCGCCTTCGTCAAATCCTCCGAGACGAAGGACAAATATTTCCGCGGCGCCTGGGGCAAGAACGGCGCGCGGCTGCAGATCTACTTCTACGCCAAGGGCCCTGGCAAAGCTCAGATCGTGGTGGATGTGGAAAAGCTGACGGACAGCGAGCAGGTCGAGTCCGAGCGCGCGGTGTGGAAGAAGGCGCTGGAGAGACTCGATGCAATTCTCCGATAACGGATCGACCGCATTCCGTATTAGCGGTGCTGTTGCCATCCTGATGAGCATTCTTCCGATTGCGGGTGCCGTGTGGAGCATTCGAACGGTTGGCGTGGACAGCACATTGCCCAATATGCTGGTCGATATTCTTGTTCCGCTCGCGCCAGGCGTTTTGGCGCTGCTGGGCCGCTCGACCGTTTTTCTACCGGTTGCGTACGGATGGTTGCTGGCCTTCGCTGTTCCGAAGCTATTGCTCGTGCCACACCAGATGGAAATGCTGCAACAAGCGATAGGAAACGGGCAAATCAGCTTCTCGTTTGGTCCATATGCATACTGGGGAACGTTATGCATGATCACCGCCGCGGGTCTTGCGTTCTATTTACTGGGCGCTTATCGACAAACAACGAACGGAAAAGTTAACACATGCAACTCCATCTCTCCTCCTGGCCCGAAATCGACGCCTATCTGGCGAAGTCGAAGGCGATCCTCATCCCCATCGGCTCGACGGAGCAGCACGGGCCCAACGGGTTGCTCGGCACCGATGCGCTGTGTCCGGAGATCATCGGCAAGCGCGCGGGCGACGAGGGCGACATTTTGGTCGGCCCCACCTTCAATGTCGGCCAGGCGCAGCATCACATGGCGTTCTCCGGCACGATCACTTTGCGCCCGTCCACGATGATCGCGGTGATGCTGGACTGGACGCAGAGCCTGACGCGTCATGGTTTCGAGCGCATCTATTGGCTGAACGGCCATGGCGGCAATATCAACACGATCAACGCCGCGTTCTCGGAGATGTATCACGGCATCAGTTTCGACCGCGCCGGCTCCAACCATCCGCCGCTGCGCTGCATGCTGCGCAACTGGTGGGATCTTTCCGGCGTCAACGAAATCTGCCGCCAGCTTTTCCCGGTGGGCGAGGGCAGCCACGCCACGCCGTCCGAAGTCTCCGTCACCTATTTCGGCTATCCCGAGGCGCAGAAGCGCGTGGCGATGACGCCCAGGATCGCGCCCAACGGCCCCATCCTCGACGCCGAAGACTACCGCCGCCGCTTCCCCGACGGCCGCATCGGCTCCGACCCATCGCAGGCGTCGGTCGAGGCGGGCGAGAAGATCGTCAACGCCGCGGTGAAGGCCGTGATCAGCGAATTCCGCAGCTTCGCGGCGTCCTAAGGTTTCGCGTCCGGTGCGGCCCAAACATACCGCACATCCGGCTGTTTCTCTTCGTTCCTTTGGCCGTCGGTGAATTCGGCGGCGGTGCAGCCGTGGCGTTCGTAGAAGCGGCGCGCGCCCGTGTTGGCCTGGAACGTCCAGAGCTGGAAACCTTTGGGGCGCTGGGCCTTGACGTAGGCAAGTAGCGCGGTGCCAACGCCCTGGTTCTGCGCGGCGGGATGGACGTAGAGATGCGAGAGCCAGCCGCCCTCAAGACAGGCGAGGCCCGCGATGCGCCCGTTCAGGATGGCGATCCAGGTGTCGCCGCCGGCGATGAAATCCTCCACGAACTCGCGGTCTTCTTCGTCGCTGTGCAGCTTGGGGATGAAATCCATGCTCCGGAACGTCTCGCTGAACAGGGCGGCGGTTTCGAACCGGTCGTTCGCCTCGGCGCGGCGGATGGAGATTTTCGGGCTCATGGACGCCTCCATAGCACCTGCCGCCTTGACTTCGTAAGGCGCGGCGACGATG
The DNA here is from genome assembly GCA_036268825.1 of Rhizomicrobium sp. Lineage (GTDB taxonomy): Bacteria > Pseudomonadota > Alphaproteobacteria > Micropepsales > Micropepsaceae > Rhizomicrobium. Next base: position 5,332 of record DATATK010000030.1, read on the forward strand.
AATCGCGCGATCCCAGGGGCGCGTCGTGTGGGCGCTGAGATCGCGGGTGGTCCGCGAGTCCCTTTGAACCTGATCCGGTTAGTCCCGGCGTAGGGAGAGGCAAAATGAACAAACCGATTCTGAATCCCAAATCCCTCGAAATCACGCGCGGCGCGCTGCCCGGCTCGCGCAAACTTCTCGTTGACGGCGTGCCGTTCCGCGAGGTCGCGCTGTCGGGCGGCGAGGCGCCGGTGCGGCTCTACGACACATCCGGTCCGTATACGGACGATGCGGCCACCATCGACATCGAGAAGGGCTTGGCGGCCAAACGGCGCGACTGGGTTCTGGCGCGCGGCGATGTGGAAGAATATGAAGGGCGCGCCCGCAAGCCGGAGGATGACGGGTTGAAGCGCGGCGAGTTGCTCTCCGTGCCGCAATTCGACCGCGCCGGTTTGAGGCCGTTGCGCGCCAAGCCCGGCAGGAACGTCACGCAGCTTCATTATGCGCGCGCCGGCATCGTCACCCAGGAAATGAAATTCATCGCGGCGCGGGAGAATCTGGGCCGCTCGCTGTCGCGCGACGGCAATTCGTTCGGCGCGGCGATCCCCGATGAGATCACGCCCGAATTCGTGCGCAGCGAGATCGCGCGCGGCCGGGCGATCATTCCGGCGAACATCAACCATCCCGAAACCGAGCCGATGATCATCGGCCGCAACTTCCTGACCAAGGTCAACGCCAATATCGGCAATTCCATCGTCACCTCCGGCGCGGCGGAAGAGGTCGAGAAGCTGGTCTGGTCGATCCGCTGGGGCGCCGACACGGTGATGGACCTGTCCACCGGCCGCCATATCCACACGATCCGCGAATGGATCGTGCGCAACTCGCCCGTTCCCATCGGCACCGTGCCGATCTACCAGGCGCTGGAGAAAGTCGGCGGCGTTGCCGAGGAGCTGACCTGGGACATTTATCGCGACACGCTGATCGAGCAATGCGAGCAGGGCGTGGATTATTTCACCGTCCATGCCGGCGTCCGCCTCTCGCATATCCCGCTGACGGCAGAGCGCGTCACCGGCATCGTGTCGCGCGGCGGCTCGATCCTCGCCAAATGGTGTCTCGCGCACCATAAGGAGAATTTCCTCTACACGCATTTTGAAGAAATCTGCGAACTCCTCACGCAGTACGACGTGTCGTTCTCGCTCGGCGACGGCCTGCGCCCCGGCTCGATCGCCGATGCCAACGATGCCGCGCAATTCGCCGAGCTCGACACCTTGGGCGGCCTCAACCGTATCGCGCAGAAGCACGACGTGCAGGTGATGATCGAAGGCCCCGGCCATGTGCCGATGCACAAGATCAAGGAGAACATGGACCGCCAGTTGGCTGCTTGCGACGAGGCGCCGTTCTACACGCTCGGGCCGCTGACGACGGATGTGGCGCCCGGCTACGACCACATCACCTCGGCCATCGGCGCGGCGATGATCGGCTGGTTCGGCTGCGCGATGCTGTGCTACGTCACGCCCAAGGAGCATCTGGGCCTGCCGGACCGGGACGATGTGAAGGCGGGCGTCATCGCCTACCGGATCGCAGCCCACGGCGCCGATCTTGCCAAAGGCCATCCGTCCGCGCGCATCTGGGACGATGCGATGAGCAAGGCGCGTTTCGAATTCCGCTGGCGCGACCAGTTCGCGCTCGCCCTCGACCCCGAAACCGCGCAGGCCTATCACGACGAAACGCTTCCGGCCGACGGCGCCAAGGTGGCGCATTTCTGCTCGATGTGCGGCCCCAAATTCTGCTCGATGAAGATCAGCCAGGAAGTGCGCGACGCCGCCCGCGGCACCAACGACAGCCTGTCGACGGCCGAAATCCGCGCCGCGATGGCGAAGAAGGCGGAAGAGTTCAAGCAGGGCGGCGGAGAGATTTATGTGAGGAGCGAGAGAGATATTTAGTCCGTTGCCGATCGAAGTTTCTGGAAAAAGAGAGCGAACGCTCTCAGTTCGTCAAGTTTCGTTGCTTCCAACGGGTCTGGTTCAAAATGCATCACGTCGTTCCGGGTTTGGCGGACGTTGTCGATGCTTTTGATCAACTCTAGCCTGTCAACGGAAACGCCGATTTTTTCCCAACGCGCAGGAGCTTCAAGCAACCGCATATACTCGCCAAATGTGAGGTCGGACACCCCCCGGATATCCCTCCCATCGCTTTCTTCTTGGCAGCAGCTTTTCAATTCCTCCAGTGTGAAATTGCCACGGCTAATCAAATATCTGATGTGATTTTCGATCTCACTCAAAAGGAGGAACGGTTCGGTCAGTTGGCGGAACTGCAAACTAAGATCGTGCGTCGTAATTATGCCGATTATTGATTTAGCCCTGTCACTTACTAGAACGTATCCATGTTTAAGTATTCCGTCCATCGCATCGAAGAGCGATGAGTTCTCTTCAACGATGTTGGGGGGTGCCATGCAATCTTGAGCCTCTACAAATTTCTTGCCCGCTGCTAAGCAATTGCAGACGAATTCTGAACTAATAACCCCTTTAACTTCTCTCGGCGTTGTCATCACTGGCACATAGGAAAAATCGCGCAGCATCATTATGGATAGCGCCTTTCCGATTTTCTCATTTGGCTGGACCGATACTGGCTTATTGTGTGCCGCAGAGAGTTTTCCGATCCTATAGGTCGGATCGACGGCAAGTTGAGAGGTGTGTACTACCGCAGCGCTCCTATCTGGGCCTTCTTGTCTGGGGACGATAGCCGCGACCGCGAGGAGTTCGAAAGTAATTGGGCCATCTATGTATTGGCCATCGAAATCGGGTTGGGTTTTTAGCCCCCCCCGCTGAGTGCTGTCCGAATGTGATCGACTATATAGTAGCCGCGCCTCTTCGCGCCGAACCACGAAAGGAGTTCTCTCACGGTTACGGATTCACTCACTTCCCCGGCTGCTAGACGTTGCCGTATTTGAACGAGTCGGCTGGCCGGATCTTCGTCTTCTTCACTCATCTGAATCCTTATATCAGTCGCGCATTTTCTGTTGCATTACTTGGTCAATATAACTAAGCCATCGAATTTAGATAGGAGAAAAGGACTAGCAAACCCGGCGACGGGTGAGTTATGTGCTCATAAAAATCGGGTTTGATTGAAAGTCCCGAATGTTTGTTGTTTCTCAGCCACGAAAGAAACTCCATGCCCGATCTCGACCCTACCAAATCCGCTCTTCTCCTGATGGACTTCCAGAACGCCATTGTCGGCATGCTGGGCGATGCCGGTCCGGCGCCGCTTGAGCGCGCCGGCAAGGCGCGCGCGGCGGCGCGGGCGGCGGGGATGGCGGTGATGCATGTGCGCGTGGCCTTCACCGACGCGGATTACGCTTCCGTCTCGCCGCGCAACAAATCCTTCGCGGCGCTCGGCAAGAGCCGCTTCCTGACGGACGGAACGCCGCCGGCTGCGATCCACGACGCGCTCGCGCCGGCCGCTGACGAGGAAGTGTTCACCAAGCACCGCGTCGGCGCTTTCAGCACCACGAACCTCGCCGCGCGCCTGGCCGCGCGCGGCATCGACACGCTGGTGCTCGCCGGCATCGCCACCAGCGGCGTCGTTCTGTCCACGCTGCGCAACGCCGCGGACCATGACTACCGGTTGTTCGTGCTGGCCGATTGCTGCGCCGACGCGGACGCGGAGGTCCACCGGGTGCTGACCGAAAAGGTGTTCCCAAGGCAGGCGGACATCATCGGCCTGGACGCGTTCGTGCGCGGCGGCTGAGCCTCAGCGCAATCCCCGCCGCCCCGTCGCCGCGTGGTAGAGGAGCAGCACCACGATAGCGCCCAGGATGGCGACGAGCATCGAGATCAGATCGAAGTGGAATGAGAAGGCGTCGAAGCCGCTGATCTGGCGATAGATGAAGCCGCCCACCAGCGCGCCCACGAAGCCCAGCGCGATGTTGAGGAAACAGCCTTCGCCCTGGCTGTTCACGACCTTGCTGGCGATGAAGCCGGTGATCAGTCCGAAAATGATCCAGCCCAGAAAGGACATGGCGGTCTCCCCGTGGTTTAAGTCAGACCGATCTGGCTATTGCGCGGCGGCTTGTAAAGGGGCGGGCGGCAATTCGCCGGACGGCATCATGCCGGTCAGCGCCAGATGCATCAGCGTTTCGGGGATGCTGTCGGCCATGACGTCCGTCAGCGCCTGCTTCACGGTGCGGCCCTGATCGGGCGTGAGGGCGTTCGCGCCTTTCGGCGGCCAGGTCGCGTTGTCGACCACCTGGCCGGGCCGCACGTCGAGCCGCGCCGGCGATGCGTGGCCGGGCGCTATCCAGATCGGCAGCATCGTGTGCGCGTCGACGATGGCGATCTCGTAGCTCGCGAAGACGGAGGTGAATTCGCCGTCCATGTTCGTGTTGTGCGAGATGCCGAGGCCGGAGACGTCGTCGTTGAGGAGGCCGTATTGGCTCGCGCGCTTCAGCACCACGATATAGGCATCGACATCCTTGGTTTGCGTCAGCCCGTCTATGGGCGTGGCGAGGCCGTCGGCGTTGAGGGGGATGTTCATCGCCGCGACCTTGGCGCGATCCGCCGGGATCTGCTTGACGACAAGCCGCTTGTCGAGCGCGGCGCGTATCTGGTCCTCGATCACGCCGTCCAGACCAAGCTCCGTTACATAGACGGCAGTCCGGTCGTGCACGAAGAACGGTGCGCGGTGGTTGAGGTCCAGGTCGCCGCCGACGGCTGAGACGATCGCGACGGTCTTGATCGCCTTGATCGGATTGATCTCCACCGGGATCGGCACCATCACGCGCGCGCCGGGCGGCGGCAGCACCACGCCCAGGCTCAGCGAACGCAACGTCTCGATCAGCGAGATCGACAGCACATGCGAAAATTCCTTCTGCATGCGCTGGCGCTGGATATCCGTCGGCGTGTCGCCGGGTTCGAGTTTCAGATCCACCGGACCCAGCAGCGCCGCGAACTGCGCGCCCGCGCCCTGGCGCAGCGCGACGCGCGAGAAGGCGTGCGCGATGACCATGTGGGTGCGCGCGTCGATGATGTCGATCTCGTAGTTGGCGCTGAACGCCTGGCGGCCGGGCGTATAGGCGTCGCCGAGGGACAGGCCGGGCGTGTTCGGCGTGCCGTCCTCCGCATCCGGCCGCACGACCATGAACGCGTCCACGCCTTGCGCGGGCAGGGTGGCGATCCAGGTGCGCATCGCCTCGTTCGAGGAGAAGTCCATCGTGCCGTTGGGGATCGCGGCCAGCGCGGCGCGGTCGTGCGGCACGTCCACGAAGGTGTAGGCGCCGGTGAAATATTTGCGGATCGCGGTTTCGACGAGGTCGTCGAGCTTCCAGTCGGCGATGTCGAGCGTGGAATGTTGGGCGAGCAATCCGGAATGGCCCAGTATCATCGTCTGGCCGACGGCGGAGACGATGGCGATCTTGTGGATCTGCGAATAGTCGCCCGTCTTGGCGCGCGGCACGACCGCCACGCTGCTTGAAACCCCAACCACGACGTAATGCCCGCCGTGACCGCCACCACCGCCGCCGTGAGCGGCCGCCGCCGTCACGGTGACAAGCGTCACCGCGAGTGCCATCCCCAATTTGCGAAACATGCTGTCTTCCCCCGAGCCCGGGAAAAATTAGGGCAATTCGGAAGACATGCGCAAGCGCGAAGACGCTTCGCCAGGCAAAGGCTACATCGTCACCACGACCTTGCCCTGCGCCTTGCGGTCCATCAGCAGGCGGATCGCTTCGCCGGCGCGGGCGAGGGGGATGTGGGTGGAGACGTAGGGTTTCAGGCTGCCGTCTGAGATCATCGCCATGATCGCCTTCAGGCTGTCCTGCGCGTGTTTGGGATCGCGCTGGGTGGCGGCGCCCCAGAACACGCCGACGATCTGGCAGCCCTTCAGGAGCGTCAGGTTCAGCGGCACCTTGGGGATGTTGCCCGCCGCGAAACCGATGACGAGGTACCGTCCGTTCCAGTTCATCGCGCGCAGGGCCGGCTCGGCATAGTCGTCCCCGACCGGATCGTAGAGCACGTCCGCGCCTTGCCCGCCCGTCAGCCGCTTGATGTCTTCGGAGAGTTGCTTCTGCTGGTCGCGCGACAAGGGTGTGTGCGGATAGACAAAGCCGTCGTCCGCGCCGTGCTTTTTGGCGAGATCGACCTTCTCCTGGCTCGACGCGCCCGCGATGACGCGCGCGCCCATCGCCTTGCCGAGTTCGCAGGCCGACAGGCCGACGCCGCCGGCAGCCCCGAGCACGACGAGATTCTCGCCCGGCTTCAGATCCGCGCGGTCCTTCAGCGCGTGATAGGACGTGCCATAGGTGACGATGAACGACGAGGCGATATCGAAGCCGACGTTCTCCGGCACAAGAATGCAGCGCCGCGCATCGGCCACCGCTTCTTCCGCGAAGCCGCCATTGCCGGTGGAGACGCAGACGCGGTCGCCGGGCCTGAACCCCTCCACGCCTTCGCCGATCTCCTTCACCAGGCCCGCCACTTCGCCGCCGGGCGGGAAGGGCAGCGCCGGCTTGAACTGGTACTTGTCCTGGATCATCAGCACGTCCGGGAAATTCACGCCGCAGGCCTTCACCGACAGAACGATCTGGCCCTTTCCCGCTTTGGGGCTTTCGATCTCGCGCAGCTCCATCTCCTCGGGCGGGCCGTAATGGGTGCAAAGGGCGGCTTTCATGGCGGTTCTCCCCGGGATGTTGGTCGGCGCGGACCTTAGAGGAGCCGGCCGCCGCCGCCAACGGGGCGGCCCGTTGCCCTTAACACCTTGCTAACCGCGAAGCTTTCCGGGTGCTTAACGGGTAGGCCTCATATTGAACGGCTGAGCGCCATGCTTTTCGGGAACAAGCCATGCCCACTTTTCTTCGCCGCGGCACCAAGACCTACGACCTGCTTGCCGCCTCGCCGTTGATCGTCTGGTACATCTATTGCTGCGCCCAGCAATGGCCGCAACTCGTGCAGGAATTCTCCACCATCCATTCGCCGCGCGAGGAGGTGATGACCTTGCTCGACGCCTTGTCGAAGACCTCGGTCTTCCTGTTCGCGCTGGTGCTGATCGGGCTGCTGGTCGTGCGCCGCACACCGGTCGCGTCCGCGCAGGGCCTCGCGCCGCGCCTCATCGCGTTCCTCGGCTGCTATGTCGGCATCGCGCTGCTCACGCTGCCGACGCGCGCCGCCGGCTCGCCCTGGCTTGGCGTTTCGGCCGGGCTGATCTTCGCCGGCACGACCTTCGCGCTGTTCTCGCTGCTCTGGCTCGGCCGCTCGATCAGCATCATGCCCGAGGGCCGCAAGCTGGTGATGAGCGGGCCCTACGCGATGGTCCGCCATCCGCTTTACCTGGGCGAGCAACTCGCGCTTGTCGGCGTGGCGCTGCTGGTGACGTCGCCCTGGGCGATCGCGCTCCTGGTGCTGCAGTTCTGCTGCCAGCTTTACCGGATGAGCTATGAGGAGGGCGTCCTGACCAAGGCCTTTCCGGAATATGTCGCCTATATGATGGAGACGGACCGGCTGATTCCCTGGCTCTACTGACCATTTCGGAGAATTATTGAACTTCCCGGGCCGCCATTTGTTATAATGGCTTGGTAGGGGCGCCGCCCCCCAAACAGGGAACCGACGCCATGAAGAAAATCATTCTGCTCGCCGCGGGCCTGGCAGCGCTCGCCTCCACGCCGGCTTTCGCCAACGCGACCTGCCTGCAGGTCGGCCAGATTTACAACTGGAAAGCCACGGACGAAAAAACGCTGGTCGTCGACGACGAATTCCACAACCGCTTCAAGATGACCCTGATGGGCACCTGCCCGGGCCTCACCTTCAAGGAGCGCGTCGGCTTCAAGACGTTCGGCGGCACGCGCATGAGCTGCCTGTCCTCGGGCGACAACGTGATCGTGCACCAGATGGGAACCGGCGGCCAGGTCTGCCCGATCCGCTCGGTCGTGCCGTACACACCCGATATGGAAAAGGCCGACATGGCGGCCGCCGCCGCAAAGAAGGCGGCGGAAGACCAGCCGCATTAGAGAAGTAAGATTGGCACGCGGAGCCGCGGAGACGCGGAAGAAGGGTGCCGGTGATTTACATCTCTCTCAACCGGCATGGCCGGGCAAGTCCCGGCCATCCCTTTCCTCGATCCGCACGGGGGGTA
>DATATK010000031.1:0-10806 GCA_036268825.1 Rhizomicrobium sp.
ATGGAGGTTCGGCCCCCCACCCGAAAACCGCCACGCACTCCGTGCGCGACGGTTTATCGACCTCCCCACAAGGGGGAGGTGCGAAGAGCTTGGTTAACGAATTGGCAACGGGCGGCGGGCGAGACTGGCGCCATGACCAACGCCTTACTCCTTCTCATCTACGCGATGTTCTCCGCCGGGGGCGCTCTGGTGTTGAACATGCTGGGGCTTGCCACGGGCGTGGAATCCGGGCTCGCGGGGCTGATGGGGTTCCTGGTCCTGGCGCAGATCCAGGCCGGTTTCGGCCGCAGGCGGCAGACCAAGCAGTCGCGCCACGAGATGGCCAAGCTCAAGCAGAATACCAAAGAACTGGCCGCCGCGCTCAGCGAGACTCACGCCAGGATCGAGGACGTGAAGTCCGCCATCGAGGCGAAGAGCTCGGCGCAGAGCAAGAAGATCGTCTCCGAGCTCCAGGTGCTCGAAAGCCTGATGCGCGAATTCGCCACCCGCATCACGGAGAAATCCAAGCCGCAGGAGGAGCCCGGCATCGAGCGCCGCGTGCGCGACACCGCGCGCTCCTATCTCGACACGCTGGGCGAACCCGAACTGCTTGAAACCATCCGCGCCTCGCTCGAAGAGAACCGCGTCGATCTCTATCTGCAGCCCATCGTCAGCCTGCCGCAGCGCAAGCTCCGTTACTACGAAGCGCTCTCCCGCCTGCGCGCCGAGGACGGCACCGTCATCATGCCGGCGCAATATATGAAGATCGCCGCGCCCGCGGGCTTGATGAGCGTGGTCGACAATCTGCTGCTGTTCCGCTGCGTGCAGATCGTGCGGCGGCTGGCGGCGAAGCATCGCGAAGTGGGCGTGTTCTGCAACATCTCCGGCGACACGCTGACGGATGCCGAATTCTTCCCGCAATTCCTCGAATACATGCACCACAACCGCGATCTCGGCCCCCATATCGCGTTCGAATTCTCGCAAGACTCCATCGCCAAGGCCGGGCCGCGCGGCGAGGAGAACCTCGCCTACCTCGCCAGCCTCGGCTTCGCGCTGTCGATGGATCACGTCGAGACGCTCGCCATCGATTTCGCCCGGCTGAAGACGCTCGGTTTCCGCCACATCAAGATTCGCGCCGCCGTGCTGACCCACGGCATGAGCGGCGCGCACGCCACCGTCGGCGCGGAAGATTTGAAGAAGCTGCTCGAACGCCACGGGTTGAACCTGATCGCCGAGCGCGTCGAGGACGAGAAGACGGTGGTGCAACTCCTCGACTACGGCGTCGATTTCGCGCAAGGCTACCTCTTCGGCGAACCCCGCGCCGTGCGCGACGATTCCCTCAAGCCCATCGACAAGACCGAGTCCGCCCCGGTGATCCCCTTCAAGCGCAGCGCGTAAGAAAGTTTGATTCACGCGGAGCCGCGGAGGACGCGGGTGGTGGCAGGCGATCGACAACACGCGTTCTTTTCACGCTCTCTGCATTCTCTCCACTCTCTCCACCGTCATCCCCGGGCAAGTCCCGGGGACCCATAACCTCGGTCTGCGATAGCTCGTCGAGACCGCGGGTATGGGTGGCCGGCACCCGCCTACGCTTCGCTTCGGCGTGGCGAGTGAGGCACCTCCGGCACGCCGTAGCGTCTTCGCGAAGGCGGCTTGGCCGGCCATGACGATGTTGGGATGTGAGTGTGTAAAATGTGAGAGAAGTGGCGACCACCTGCTCCTCCCGCGTTCTCCGCGGCTCCGCGTGCCGAATCTTGCGTGACGCGGGCGAGGAGGGTAGGGGTGGCACCATGACCCTTCCCACGCTCCTCTCCAACTTCCGCGAACTCGCTCCGCAGCACGATGCGCTGATCTGCGACGTCTGGGGCGTGCTGCACAATGGGCGCGTCACCTATCAAGAGGCCGCCGATGCGCTGCGCAATTTCAAGAACAACCACGGCCCGGTGATCCTGCTCACCAATGCGCCGCGGCCCGTCGCCGATCTCGAAGTGATCTTCCAGAAGCTCGGCGTGCCGCTGGATTGCTATGACGCGATCATGACGTCGGGCGTCGCCGCGCGCGCGGAATTGGCGCAGCGGGCGGGGCATTGGGGATTGAAGCTGCTCCATTTGGGGCCGGAGCGCGATCGCGGCGTGTTCGCGGGGCTCCCGCTCGAATGCCCCTTGGTCGAAACGCGCAAAGCAGCGCTGGGTGCTGTCGATGCTGCCGAGATCGTGCTCAACACCGGGCTCTATGATGACGAAACCGAGAAGCCCAAGGACTATCACAAGCTCTTCCAGGCGATGAAGGACAAGAACCTCACCATGCTCTGCGCCAATCCCGACATCGTGGTGGAGCGGGGCGACAAGCTCATCTGGTGCGCCGGGGCGCTGGCGCGCGATTACGCGAAGCTGGGCGGCGACGTGATCTATTACGGCAAGCCACACAAGCCGATCTATGACACCGTGCTGGCGCTGGCGGCAAAGATCGCGGGCCGTGCGCCCACACGGTCTCTCGCGATAGGGGACGGCGCCGACACCGACATCAAGGGCGCCAACGCCATGGGAATCGATGCGCTGTTCATCGCGCAAGGCGTGCATGCCGCGCAATTGGGCGATTTCACCGCCGACGGCATCGCCCAGTTTTTCGCGGTTCCCGGCGTCCACGCCAAGGCGGCGATGCGCGCGCTTGTGTGGTAAAGCGGGCGCCGCTAAGACGCGCCCAGCCGACACAGGAGTGACCCCATGCCCTATTATATCGACGATCTTAAGCCCGGGATGAGCGAGAGCTTCACCAAGACGGTGAGCGAATCCGACATCCAGAAATTCGGCGAGATCTCGGGCGACATGAACCCGGCGCATTTCGACGAGGAATGGGCCAAGACCACGCCGTTCAAGACGCGCATCGCCCATGGCGTGCTGTCGGCGAGCTACATCTCCACCGTGCTCGGCATGAAGATGCCCGGCCCCGGCACGATCTTCATGCAGCTCACCACGCGCTTCAAGGCGCCGGTCCATATCGGTGATACGGTGACGGCGACGTGCACGGTGCGCGAGACGATCCCGGAGAAGCGCCGCGTGACGTTCGATTGCGTCTGCAAGGTGGGCGACACCGTGGTCGTCGAAGGCGAGGCGCTGGTGATGGCGCCCGCGCGCCCGAAGGCGTAGTGAATTCACGCATGAAAGTCTTTCGCCACTACCGCGATATTCCCGACCGCTATCGCGGCGCGGTGGTGGCGCTTGGCAATTTCGACGGCGTGCACAAGGGGCATCAGGCGCTGATCGCCCACGCCCGCGCGCTGGCGGAAGAGCGTGGCGCACCGCTCGGCGTCGTCGCGTTCGAGCCGCATCCGCAGGAATTCTTCCGCCCCAACCCCGAAAGCTTCCGCCTCACGCCGTTCCGCGCCAAGGCGCGATTGATCGCGGAGGCGGGCGCCGATGCGATGTTCGCGCTGAACTTCGACGCGGAGATGGCGGGCAAGAGCGCGCAGGATTTCGTACTGGACGTGCTGGTGGCGGGGCTCGGCGTCGGCTGTGTGGTGGTGGGCGAGGATTTCCAGTTCGGCAAGGGCCGCGCCGGGAACGTGACCGTTCTCTCTTACATGGGCGAGATGGAGGGCTTCGGCGTCGAAATCTTCGATCCGGTGAAAGCGGGCGGCGAGAAGATATCGTCCACGCAGATCCGCGAGGCCTTGAAGGCGGGCAGGCCGGAAGATGCCGCGCGCCTACTCGGTCATTGGTGGTCGGTCGAAGGCCGCGTCGAGCACGGCGACAAGCGCGGCCGCACCATCGGCGTGCCCACCGCGAACATGCGCTTGGACGATTGTTTGAAGCCGGCCTTCGGCGTCTACGCCGTCCGCGCGACGCTCTACGAAGACGACCGCGCGGTGCTCACCCGCGACGGCGTCGCCAATTTCGGCATCCGCCCGATGTTCGAGACGGACGTGCCGCTCTTGGAGACCTGGCTGTTCGATTTCGACGGCGACCTCTACGGCAAGCATCTGGCCGTCGAACTGATCGCCTACTTGCGCCCGGAAGCGAAGTTCGACGGACTGGACGCGCTCAAGGCCCAGATCGCGAAGGACGCGGATGACGCGCGGAAGGTTTTGAAGACCATCTGAACCTCCCCCTTGTGGGGAGGTCGAAAAATGCAAAGCATTTTTCGGGTGGGGGACCGAACATCCGCCCGGCACGGCCCCCCACCCGAAAACCTTCGCGCTTTTCGCGCGAAGGTTTGTCGACCTCCCCACAAGGGGGAGGTGCAGAACTACTTTCGCTCCATCAGCTCTATCCGGTTGCCGAAGGGGTCGTCGGCGTAGATGCGGTCGTAGCCTTCGAGGGGGTCGTCGGTCTTCGTTTTGTAGCCAGCGGCGGCGAGGGCGGATTTGAGTGTGGATAAGTCTTCCACCAGGAACGCCGGATGCGCTTTCTTAGCCGCGCGGACTTCCGCCTCCACGCCCAGATGCACTTTCAGGCTGCCGCGCTCGAACCAGCAGCCGCCGCGCCTGGCGAGCTCCGGCGGCTTGGGCACTTCGGGGATGCCAAGCGTCTGTTCATAAAACTTCCGCGCTTCGGCCTCCGCCCCCGCGGGCATGGCGAGCTGGACGTGGTCGATGGCCGTGATCCGCATGGGCGTCCTCCCAAACCGGCGGTTTCCTAGCACGGCTGGACGATTTGCGCGCCCGCTGTTAGACAGGCCGTGCTGATTTGCAGGCTCGAACGATGCGTCGCCCTGGGGGATATTCGCGAATTCTTCGCCCGGCTCCGCGGCCGGGCGCCTAGCGCCCCGTGGTCACGGATGCCGGGACGATAAGCCCTTCATCCAAGACCTGAGATAGAGACGATGTCCGACACCACCGATTCGAAGACCGACTACCGCGCGACGCTGTTCCTGCCCGCGACCGATTTCCCCATGAAGGCCGGGCTGCCCGCGGCCGAGCCGAACTGGCTCGCGCGCTGGGCGGCGATGGATCTCTACGGCCGCATCCGCAAAGCTGCGAAGGGCCGCGCGCTCTTCGTGCTGCATGACGGGCCGATCTATGCCAATGGCGACATCCATTCCGGCACGGGCCTCAACCACATCCTGAAGGATTTCGTCGTCCGCTCGCAGACCATGCTGGGCAAGGACGCGCCCTATGTGCCCGGCTGGGACTGCCACGGCCTGCCAATCGAATGGAAGGTCGAGGAGAAATACCGCAGCGAGGGCATCGCCAAGGGCGAGGTGCCGAAGGACCAGCTCCGCCGTGACTGCCGCGCCTTCGCCGCCGGCTGGTTGGACGTGCAGCGCGAGCAGATCAAGCGCCTCGGTTGCCTCGGCGAATGGGCGCATCCCTACACCACGATGGATTACCGCGCCGAAGCTGCCATCGCGCGCGAGGCGCACAAGTTCGTGGCGAACGGACTTCTGTATCGCGGCTTCCGCCCGGTGATGTGGTCGCCGGTCGAAAAGACCGCGCTCGCCGACGCCGAGGTCGAGTATCACGAGAAGACCAGCCCGACGATCTATGTGAAGTTTCCGGTGCTCGGCGGCGCACACAAGGGCGCCAGCGTCGTGATCTGGACCACGACACCGTGGACCATCCCCGGCAACCGCGCCATCGCCTATTCGCCGGTGATGGATTACGGCGTCTATGAAGTGGTGGCGGCGGAAGAGGGAGCGCTCGCCGCTGTCGGCGAAACGCTGCTGCTCGCCGATGCGCTGGCCGACCAGACCGCGAAACATTCCAAGATCACCTTGCGGCGCTCCAGCAATGCCGATCCGTCGGGATTGAAAGCCGCGCATCCGTTCCGCGGCAAGGGTTACGAGTTCGACGTGCCGCTTCTGCCTGGCGAGCATGTCACGGCCGATACCGGCACAGGCTTCGTGCACACCGCACCCGGGCATGGCGAGGAAGACTTCGAACTCATCATGTCGACCTATCCGGGTTATGCGACGACCGATCCGGACGCCTTCGCGATCATCAACGAGGAAGGCGGCTTCGCGCCGAACGTGCCGATCTTTGCGGGCAAGCACATCCTGTCGCGGGACGGCAAGAAGGACGGCGATGCGAACGGCGCGGTGATCGCGGAGTTGATCGCGGTGGGCGCGCTGCTGTCGAAAGGCACGCTGCGCCATTCCTATCCGCATTCGTGGCGCTCCAAGGCGCCGGTGATCTATCGGGCGACGCCGCAATGGTTCGTCGGCATCGACCGGCCGATGAAGGATTCCGGCGGCGACACGTTGCGCGCCCGCGCGCTGAAAGCCATCGCCGACACGACGTGGTATCCGCCGCAGGGCGCGAACCGCATCGGCTCGATGGTGGAGGGCAGGCCCGATTGGGTGCTGTCGCGCCAGCGCGCCTGGGGTGTGCCGCTCGCCATCTTCGTCAACAAGGCGACGGGCGAAGTGCTCAACGATGCGGGCGTCAACGCGCGCATCGGGGAGTTCTTCGAGAAGGAAGGCGCCGATAGCTGGTTCGTGCGCCCGGCCTCCGATTTCCTCGGCAACGATTACGCTTCGGACGATTACGAACAAGTCAAGGACATATTGGACGTCTGGTTCGACTCCGGTTCGACCTACACTTTCACCGTGGAAAATCCGCTGCGCCCGGAATGGCCGAAGGCGGAGCAGGCCGATCTCTATCTCGAAGGCTCCGACCAGCATCGCGGCTGGTTCCAGTCATCCTTGCTCGAAAGCGTCGGCACGCGCGGCCATGCGCCGTACAAGGCGGTGCTGACGCATGGCTTCGTGCTGGACGACAAGGGCTTCAAGATGTCGAAGTCCCTCGGCAACACGCTTGCCCCGCAGGTGATCGCGGAGAAGAACGGCGCAGACATCTTGCGCCTGTGGGCCGCCAGTTCCGATTTCACGCAGGACCTGCGTATCGGCGCCGACATCATCGCCGCCAATGTCGATGCCTATCGCCGTTTGCGCAACACGATCCGCTTCATGCTGGCGAACCTCGCGGGCTTTCAGGACAGCGAACGCACGGATGAATTCCCGGAGCTGGAGCGCTACATGCTCGCGCGCCTCGCCGATCTCGACGGCTTGGTGCGCGAAGGCTACGCGGCTTACGACTTCAACCGCGTCTTCGCGGCTTTGTTCAACTTCTGCACCAACGAGCTCTCGGCGTTCTATTTCGACATCCGCAAGGACTCGCTCTATTGCGACGCGCTCACAGCGCCGCGCCGCCGGGCCGTGCGCACGGTGATGGACGAGATCTTCCGCCGCGTCGTGATCTGGCTGGCGCCCGTCCTCTGCTTCACCATGGAAGAAGCCTGGCTGCTGCAGTTCCCGGGTGAACAGGAAAGCGTGCATCTGCATACCTTCCCGCAAACGCCCAAGTCTTGGCGCGACGACAAGCTCGTCGAGAAATGGGCGCGCATCCGCCAGCTTCGCCGCGTCGTCACCGGCGCGCTGGAGATCGCGCGCAAGGACAAGGTGATCGGCGCCAGCCTCGAGGCGCGCCCCGTCCTGTTCGTGACGCCGGAAGACGCCGCGCTCTTGGACGGCATCGATCTGGGCGAGATCGCGATCACCTCGGACGCCAGGGTCGCAACGCATGCGCCGCCGGAGGATGCGTTCACGCTCAGCGACGTCCTCGGCGCCGCCGCTGTCTTCCATCACGCCGAAGGCGACAAATGCGCCCGCTGCTGGCGCATCCTGCCGGAAGTGGGGACGAATAAATCTCACCCTGACCTTTGCAACAGATGCAGTGGAGCGGTCGATGTTTGAGCGATTCACCGCCCGCGAATTCGGTCTCCTCGCCGCTGCCGCCGCGCTTTTCATCGACCAGGCGTCTAAGCTGCTGCTGCTCTACACGTTCGGCTTCGCGTCGATGCTGCCGGGTACGCGCATCACGGTGCTGCCGTTCCTCGATCTGGTGATGGCGTGGAACGCGGGGATCAGCTTCAGCCTGTTCTCGTCCAATTCGCCCGGGGGCATCGCGCTGCTGGTGACGGTGGGAATCGCGGTGATCGCGGCGCTCGGCTGGTGGATGTGGAATGCGATGCGCACGCCGCTCGCCATCGGGCTCGGCCTCGTCATCGGCGGGGCGCTGGGCAATCTCGTCGACCGGCTGGTCTACGGCCGCGTCGCCGACTTCTTCGACCTGCATGCGATGGGCCGCGACTTCTTCGCCTGCAACCCGGCGGACGTGCTGATCTCGCTGGGCGTGCTGCTGCTGATCTACGACAGCGTGATGGACAGCGGCGTCCGCGCGCCCGTCCAGGGGGCCGAATGAACGGCTTCACCGCCCGCGACTGGGGGCTGGCCGCCGCCGCCGGGTCACTTTTCGTCGATCAGGCGTCGAAACTTTTGATGCTTTATGCCTTCGGCTTCCGCGACATGTCGCCCGGCCAGGCGGTGCCTGTCTTGCCGTTCTTTAATCTCGTGATGGTCTGGAACAAGGGCATCTCCTACGGCCTGTTTCCCGCCGAAAGCCGCCTCGGAGCCGCGGTTTTGGTGGTTTTTTCGCTTCTGGCGGTTGCCGGATTGGGCTGGTGGCTGTGGAACGCGGGGCGCGTCTGGCTGGCCATCGGGCTCGGCCTGGTGATCGGCGGGGCGCTCGGGAACCTGGTCGACCGCATGGTTTACGGAAAGGTTGCCGATTTTTTTCACTTTTACGCCATGGGCTACGATTGGTATGTGTTCAACCTAGCCGACTGCGCGATCACCTTCGGGGTGGCCGCATTGGTGTATGATGCGCTCTTCCGGCCCGAGACGCCGGACGCGCGGAAACAAGCTGGAGCAGACGAATGAAGTATGGCGCCATGGCGTGCGTAGTTGGTTTGGCCGCGTTGTCGGTCGCGGGTTGCACTTCGATCCGCGATGCGGCGGGCCTCGACAAGCAGCCGCCCGACGAATTCGCCGTGGTGACGAAAGCCCCGCTGGTGATCCCGCCGGACTTCAACCTGCGTCCGCCCAAGCCCGGCGCCGCGCCGACCAACCAGGTATCGCCGACCGCTGCCGCCGAAGCCGCGCTCTACAGCAACGACGACCCCACCAGCACCGCGCCGCCCACGCCGTCGGGCCCCGGCACCTACAGCGAGGCCGAGAAGAGCCTCCTGGCGCAGGCCGACGCGACGAACGCCGATCACTCCATCCGCCAGCAGCTCGCGTCGGACGAGAAGTCGATGGAGGGATCGAATTCCAGCTTCACCGACCGCGTGCTGTTCGGCGGCTCGTCCGACGACAGCGGCAAGGCGGTGAACGCCGACGCCGTGAACGCCGCCAACGACGCCGCCAAGTCCGGCAACACACAGGCCGCAACGCCGGCCGACGCCTCGACACCCGCGGCGGATCCCACCCCGAAGCCCACCGACACCGCCTCGAGCAGCAAGACCAAGAGCGACAGCGGCGGCGGCTGGTTCAGCTGGCTCGGTCTCTGAGACCGGCGTGGAAAACAAGCTGGTGCGATTTTTTTTCATCCTCCCCTTGAGGGGAGGAAAGATGCTGGCGCTTGCCGCCGCAGCATTGGCATTCGCCACCTTCACCCCCGCCCACGCGCAGGACTCCAAGATCTTCCAGTTCGCGCTGCAGAACGGGCTGCAGGTCGTTGTCGTGCCGGATCATCGCGCGCCGATCGTCACGCAGATGCTGTGGTATCGCGTCGGCTCGGTGGACGATCCGCCCGGTCTGGGCGGCATGGCGCATTTCTTCGAGCACATGATGTTCCGCGGCACCGCGAAGGTGCCGGGCGAGCAGTTCTCGCAGATCGTCGCGCGCAACGGCGGCGAGGACAACGCCTTCACCACGCACGACTACACCTGCTTCTACGAGCAGATCGCGAAAGACCGCTTGGCCCTGGTGATGGGGCTCGACGCCGACCGCATGGTCAATCTCGATCTCTCCGATCCCAACGTGGCGACGGAGCGCAAGGTGGTGCTGGAGGAGCGCCGCATGCGCGTCGACAACGATCCGCAGGCGCTGATGCGCGAGCAGATGGAAGCGGCCCTGCATCTGTCGCATCCCTACGGCCGCCCCGTGATCGGCTGGCCGGACGAGATCCGCCATATCGGCCGCAACGAGGCGCGCGATTTCTATCTGCACCATTACGCGCCCAACAACGCGATCCTCGTGGTCGCGGGCGACGTGACGCCGGAGGAAGTCCGCGCCGACGCCGAAGCGTCCTACGGCAAGGTGCCCGCGCGCGAGCTCGCGCCCCGCGCCGAGTTCGCCTCGCCCCCGCGGATGGGCGAAACCCGGATCACCGTCACGCGGCCGGATGTGAAGGTGCCGGTGTTCATGCGCTTCTATCGCGTGCCGAGCTATACCGGCTCCAAGCCCGGCGGCGCCGAAGCCCTCGACGTACTCTCCCAATTGCTGGGCGGCGATCCGACCTCGGCCTTCTATCGCGAGCTCGTGGTCAAGCGCCGTCTCGCCTCCGACGCAGGCGCTTCGTATGAAGGCGACGTGCGGGACATGGGCGAATTCGCCGTCTACGCCATTCCGCGCCCCGGCGTGCGCGACGACGTCGTCGAGCGCGCGGTCGATGCGATCCTCAAGGCCTACACGATCTCGCCGCCGAGCATGGCCGACCTGGAACGCGCCAAGACGCAGCTCGTCGCCGACGCCACCTATCGCCGCGACAGCCAGTTCGAGCTCGCCTCCGCCTATGGCCAGGCCCTCGTCATCGGATTGACGGCGGACGACGTGGAGGAATGGCCGCAGCGCATCCGCGCCGTCAGCCCCGACGCGGTCAAGCAGGCCGCGCGCAGCCTCCTCAAACGCGAAGCCGTCTCCGGCTGGCTCTTGCCGGGGGTGGCGCAATGAACTGTCTGGCTGCAATTGTTTCTTCTATTACCCTCCCCTTGAGGGAGGGTCGAAATCTGCACTTCGCAGATTTCGGGAAGGGGCTCATTCAGGGGC
>DATATK010000032.1:0-37511 GCA_036268825.1 Rhizomicrobium sp.
GCAGAACCGGCTCAACAACTACGCGATGGGCGCCTCCTGCTCGGCGACCGGCCACATCGCGACCATCTTCAGCCCGGCCGGCAACGTCCAGCGCCGCACCGACATCTGCAACACCTCCGGCTGCATGACCTATGGCTCGGGCGCGGGGCCGCACGCGCTGACCGGCATCACCGGCACGGTGAACGGCATCGTCAACCCGGCCTTCACCTATGACGGCAATGGCAACATGACCGCGGGGCTCGGGCGGTCCTACAGCTGGACGTCCTACAACATGGCCTCGCAGATCACGGCGGCATCGCCAGCTTCAAGGCGCTGGGCCTGCTGTAAAGCTTAATGCGGCTTGCACGGGGCTTGCTATGATGGCCGCGGGAGCGATGGGATTCTGGATGCTGCGGTTCGGACTGACGCAAACCGGGCGATACGCGGCCGGGCTGCTGGGCGCGTTGCTGCTGGCTGCCGTCGTCTCGGCCATGGGCGCGGGCGGCGGCTTCGCGCATGGCGCGTTGGCGCGTGGTCTGGCGCTCGTTCACCTCGATTTCGGGCCCAGTGCGATGACCGGCGCCGCCGCCGCGCACGAACTGGCCACGCGTCTGCCGGCGACGCTGGAATTGGCGGGCGGCGGATTGCTCGTCGCGCTCGTTCTCGGCCTGCCGCTCGGCCTGCTGCTCAGTTGGGGCCGGGCGCTGAGGGCCGGTGCGCCGCTGATCCAGCTGGTCGCCGCGGCGCCGGTGTTCTGTGCCGGTCTGGCACTCTTGTGGATCTCCCATCGCCTGGGATGGGACGTTTCGGCCAAGACGGGCCTGTCGTTCTGGCCCGCTTTGCTCGGCGGCGATCTCTCCGGCGCGGCGCATGCGCTGCCAGCCTATGGTCTTCCGGTATTGGTGGTGGGCGCGGCCGGGGCGGCTTCCGTCCAGCTCGCGATCCGCAGAGCCGCGCTGGGCGCGATGCGCGAGCCCTATCGCAGCGCGTTGCGGCTGATGGGCCTCGGCGCCTTCGAAATCGACCGGCTCTATCTGGCGCCGCGCCTCCTCGCCGGATTGTTCGCGAGCCTCGGCGAAGTCGTGCTGTCACTGTTCGCTTCCACCGCCGTCGCCGAATGGGTCTTCGCCTGGCCGGGCGCGGCGACGCTCTTCATCCATTCCGTGGCGCTGGAAGACTGGAACGTCGCCGCGCTGGTCCTGTTCGCCTTCGCCGCCATGACGCTGACGGTGAATTTCCTCGGCGCGCTGGCGGCGTACGCATTGGGCGAGGCGTCCACATGACCGCGGTCCTGCCGCCGCTTCGCAAGACCATGGCGCTGCGCGGCATATTGCGCGGCGCGGGCTTCGCGGGCCTCGGCGCTATCGCGGTGACCGTCGGCCTGTCCACCGTACTCGCGCGCCAGCCCGCCGATGCGCAGCATGTCGGCGAGGCGCTGACGCCCCCCTCGCCGCGCTTTCCCTTCGGCACCGATCTGTTCGGTCGCGATATCGCGAGCGAAGTGCTGCACGGATTGTCGGTGACCGTCGGCCACGCCGTCATCGCCATGCTGGTCACGATCGCGGCCGGCGGGGTGCTCGGCTTCCTCGCGGTGCGCTTCCCGATGCGGGCCGGCGCCTTGCTGCGCTGGATGGCGGGCGTGCTCGGCGCGCTGCCGCCTCTGTTCCTCGCCATCCTCATCATCGGCCTGACCGGTCGCGATTTCGCGCCGGAAGCTGCCGGTCTCGCCGCAGCGCCGCTCGCCTTCCTGCGCTCCTTCGACCGCGCCAGGACGCTTGCCCGCTCGCGCCACGCCGATTTCGCGCGCGCCACCGGCATTCCGGTGACGACCCTCTTGCGCCGCGACCTCGTCTACGAAATCCGCGACAATTTCCTCTCGCTCGCCGCCCGTTCGCTCGCCGCCGTCACGATCATCTTGGCGACGGTCAGCTTCTTCGGCTTCGGCGCCTCGCCGCCGCGGCGTGACCTGGGCCTGATGATCGCCTCGGCCCGCGAAAGCTATTTCGATGCGTGGTGGACGGCGGCGTTCCCCGCGCTGGCGTTGATGCTGTTCATCCTCTGCGCCCGGCTCGCCGCCTCGCTCGACGAAGGCGAACAGCCATGAGCGTTTTTGCGATCTCAGACCTCACCATCGCGCGCGCGGGCACGGATCGCCCGGCGCTGGACAATTTTGAGCTCACGCTGAATTCCGGCGAGACCGTCGTGCTGTTGGGCGAAGACGGCTGCGGCAAGGAAGAGTTGCTCCATCTTCTCGCCGGCCAGCCCACCGGCATCGCGGGCGGAACCTTGCGCGCCGGCGATGCGGAACCGGTGCGTACCGCCAAGCTCGCGCGGCCGTTGTTGCCCACCGCTTACCTGCCCAGCGCCGTCGCGCAACCCTTGAGCCCGCAGACTTCCGCGTCGGCGCAACTCGTCCGCGTCATCGCCCGCAAGCGCGCCATTCCGCGCGCCGAGGCGCGTGCCGCGTTCACGCGGATGTTGTCGCGGCTCGATGGCGCGCCACCCGCCGGCGTGTTCGACGTGCCGACCTCGGCGCTCTCGCGCGACACGCTCGCCTGGGGCCTGTTCGCGGCGGCCTTCGCGCAGGAACCGAAACTTCTTCTCGCCGATCATGCATTGACCGGCCTCGCGCCGACGCAGGCGCGGCTTCTGGTGCGCGCATTGCTCGCCGAGCAGCGGCGCCAGGGTTTCGCGATGATCTATGCCGCGATGAACACCGAAGTCGCATCGTGGCTCGAGGGCCGCGTGCTGGTGTTGCGCCATGGCAAAGTCGTCGAGGACGCGCCCATTGCTGCGCTCGCGGCGGCGCAATCCCACACCTACACACAGACCTTCTTCAAGGCAATGAACGCCAATGTGCAATCCACCGCGCGCAGCACGGGTCGCGGCCAGCCGGTGCTGCAGGCCTTCGCGGTGCAGACCGGCCGCGAGCGCGACATGCGCCCTGGCGATGGGCTGACCTTCGAACTGCGCCGTGGTGCATCTCTCGCGCTGCTCGGCGAGGAAGGCTCGGGCCGCCGCGCTTTGGTGCGCGTGCTGCTCGGACTGGAGCGGCCGAAATCGGGGCGCGTGGTGCTCGACGCCGTCGATGTCGGCATATTGGCGGAGAAGATGCTGCTGCGCCTGCGCCGGCGCATCGCCATGATCGCGGGCGACGATGACGTGCTCGATCCGCGCATGACGCTGTGGGACACGGTGTCCGAACCGTTGCGCGCGCACTTGAAATTGCCGCGCGATCTCGTCGCCACGTACCGGGACGCCGCGCTGAAGCGCGTTGGCCTGGCGTCGCTGCCGGGCGAACAGCCCGTGGCGGAACTCTCCACCTTCGACAAGCGCCGGCTGCAGGTCGCGCGCGCCATCGTCAGCGCGCCACTGCTCGCGGTGATCGACGAGCCATTGCGCGGGCTCGACGCCTTCGCCCAATCGGTGATGCGCGACCTCTTGCGGAACTTCCGCGCGCAGGAGGGCCCGGCCTTCCTCGTGGTGACCTCCGATTTCGCGGTGGCGCAGGCTTTGTGCGAAGAGGCGATGGTGATGAAGGACGGCACGGTGATCGAGCGCGGGGCGCTCACGGACCTCGTCCGCGCGCCGAAAGAGCCGCAAACGAAGGCTTTGATCGATGCGTCGATTGGTGGGCTTTCCCCCGCCGCCGCCCAGGGCTAGAACGCCCCTATGCTCAAGCTCCAAGACGCAACTCTCCTGAAGCGCGACGCGTTCGTGGACGGCGCGTGGGTGGCTGCGGATTCGGGCGCGCGCTTCGCCGTGAAGAACCCCGCCACCGGCGAAGTGATCGCCGAAGTCGCCGATCTGGGCGAGACCGAGACGCAGCGCGCCATCGACGCCGCTGCTGCCGCGTTCCCTGCGTGGAAGACGAAGACCGCCAAGGAACGCGCGGGCGTGATGCGCAAATGGTTCCACCTGCTGATGGCAAACCAGGAAGACCTGGCGCGGCTGATGACGGCGGAGCAGGGCAAGCCGCTCGCCGAAACACGGGGCGAGATCGCCTATGGCGCCAGCTTCATCGAATGGTTCGCCGAAGAGGGCAAGCGCGTCTATGGCGATGTGATCCCGACCAACCAGGCGGGTCGGCGGCTCATCGTGCTGAAAGAACCCATCGGTGTCGTCGCCGCGATCACGCCGTGGAATTTCCCCAATGCGATGATCGCCCGCAAAGTCGCGCCCGCCATCGCCGCCGGTTGCCCCATCGTCGTCAAGCCTGCCGAGGAGACGCCGCTCTCGGCGCTCGCCATGGCCGAGCTTGGCGCGCGCGCGGGGCTCCCGAACGGCGTGCTCAACATCGTCACCACCAGCCACGCAGCAGAAGTCGGCAAGGTGCTGACGGAGAGCCCCATCGTGCGCAAGTTCTCCTTCACCGGCTCGACCGAGGTGGGCAAGTTGCTGATGCGGCAATGCGCCTCCACGGTGAAGAAGGTTTCGCTGGAGCTGGGCGGCAACGCGCCGTTCATCGTGTTCGACGACGCGGATCTCGATGCCGCTGCCGACGGCGCGATGCTGTCCAAGTTCCGCAACATGGGACAGACCTGCGTCTGCGCCAACCGCATCCTGGTGCAGGATGATGTCTACGACGCGTTCGCGGAAAGGCTCGCCGCCCGTGTCGCCAAGCTCAAGCTCGGCAACGGTTTCGACGATGGCGTGACGCAAGGCCCGCTGATCACGATGGACGCCGTGGAAAAAGTCGAACGCCTGCTCAAGGACGCGACGGCCCATGGCGCGACGATCACCACCGGCGGCAAGCGCTCCGCCCTCGGCGGCTCCTTCTTCGAGCCCACCGTCGTCACGAACGTGACGCAAGCCATGGCCATCGCGCAGGAAGAGATCTTCGGCCCCGTCGCCACGCTGTTCCGCTTTAAGACCGACGCCGAGGCCATCGCCATCGCCAACGACACGCGCTTCGGCCTCGCCGCCTATTTCTACGCCCGCGACATCGGCCGGGTGATGCGTGTCGCCGAGGCGCTCGAATACGGCATCATCGGCATCAACGAAGGCATCATTTCCACGGAAGTGGCGCCCTTCGGCGGCATGAAGGAATCCGGAACCGGCCGCGAAGGCTCGAAATACGGCATTGAGGATTACCTCGAAATCAAATATCTCGCGCTTGGCGGATTGGGAGCCGCCTGACCATGATTCCACGCTACGCACGCCCGCAGATGACCGAGATATGGTCGCCCGAAACCCGCTTCCGCATCTGGTTCGAAATCGAGGCGCATGCCGCCGACGCGCTCGCCGAACTGGGCGTGATCCCAAAGTCGGCCGCCGCCAAAGTGTGGGAGAAGGGCCGCGAGGCGAAATTCGACATCGCGCGGATCGACGAGATCGAACGCGAGGTCAAGCACGACGTCATCGCCTTCCTCACTCACCTGTCCGAGATCGTCGGCCCCGAGGCGCGCTTCGTCCATCAGGGCATGACGTCGTCGGACGTTTTGGACACCTGCCTCTCGGTGCAACTCGCCCGCGCCGCCGACATCTTGATCGGCGATGTCGATACGCTTCTTGCCGCGCTCAAGCGCCGCGCATTCGAATACAAGGACGCCGTCACCATCGGTCGCAGCCACGGTATCCACGCCGAACCGACCACCTTCGGCGTCAAGCTCGCCGGCTTCTATGCGGAGTTCAGCCGCGCGCGCGAACGCCTCGTCGCGGCGAAGAAGGAAATCGCGGTCTGCGCCATCTCCGGCGCCGTCGGCACCTTCGCCAATATCGATCCGCGCGTGGAAGAGCATGTCGCCAAGGCGATGAACCTCGCCGTCGAGCCCGTCTCCAGCCAGGTGATCCCGCGCGACCGCCACGCCGCGTTCTTCGCGGCGCTCGGCGTGGTCGCCAGTTCGGTCGAGCGTCTCGCCACCGAAATCCGCCATCTGCAGCGTACCGAAGTCCTGGAAGCCGAGGAGTATTTCTCCGAAGGCCAGAAGGGCTCCTCCGCCATGCCGCACAAGCGCAATCCGGTGCTGACGGAAAACCTCACGGGGCTCGCCCGCATGGTGCGCGCCTATGTGACGCCCGCGCTGGAAGACGTCGCGCTCTGGCACGAACGTGACATCTCGCATTCCTCGGTCGAGCGCTATATCGGCCCCGACGCGACCATCACGCTCGATTTCGCGCTGATGCGCGCTGCCGGCGTGGTCGACAAGCTGCTGGTGTATCCCGCGCGGATGAAGGAGAATCTCGACCGCACGCGCGGCCTGGTGCACAGCCAGCGCGTCCTGCTCGCCCTGACGCAGGCCGGCGTCGGCCGCGAAGAGTCCTACCGGATGGTCCAGCGCAATGCGATGCGCGCCTGGAACGGCGAGGGCGATCTGTTGTCGTTGCTCAAGGCCGATCCTGAAGTGACCAAGGCGCTGCCGGTTGCGCAGCTCGAAGGCCTGTTCGACCTCGGCTACCACCTCAAACACGTCGACACGATCTTCCGCCGCGTGTTTGGTTGAACGCCGCCAAGCGTCTCGAAAACCTGGCTTTTCTCCAGTCTTGTGGATTTTCGCGCCTGATTGCTTGAAAAGCAAAGGCGCTGCAAGTCTAATCCCAGTCTTCGTGAAACGTCTTTACTGGGAGGGACTCATGAAATTCCCCGTCATCGCTGCCGCCGCCGCGGCGCTTTTCCTGGCGCCCTGCGCGGCCAATGCCCAATCCGGCTTTTCGCTCACCCACTTCTTCTCCACCTCGAACCTTCAGCCGCTCGCCGGCACGCCGATGGTGCTCAATCTCGCCGCCGAGATGGCCCACCGCACGTTCCAGGGGGACGTCAACAGCTTCGACGATTTCATGCTCATCAGCGGCAACGGCAAGAAGCGCGTCTTCTTCAACCGTCACCTGATGAATCAGGGCGGGATCACGATGGGCAACTGGCTGGGCGTGGCGCCATTCGACAACCATGCCATCACCTCCGACCTCCAGGCCGGCTGGCAGGCGGTGAAGGCGAAGTACAATCTCACCAGTGGCGTGGCGCATGTGATCGTCTACAAGACGCTCAACACCTCGCAACTCGTCTACGACTACGCCGCTCCGATCGGCGGCTCCGACATGAACTGCCAAGAATATCTCTACACGCCCGCGACCGGCGACTTCCAGACCGGCATGAAGACGATGTGCTGGATCGGCTTGTCGACGACCTATTCGCGCCGGACCAGCGCGGGCTCCGGCGTCAGGGCGCAATAAAGCAGCAGCCGGGCCATCAAGCCGCCCGGATCGAATACTTTACCGGCAGCGTCTTCAGTCCGCTCACGAAGGTGGACTGCACGCGCTTGGGCACGCCGGCCATCTCGATGGAGTCGAGGCGCTTCAGCAGTTCGGCGAAGAACGCCTTGATCTCCATCTTCGCGAGGTGCTGGCCGAGGCACACATGCGCGCCGTAGCCGAACGCGACATGGCGGTTGGGTTCGCGGTCGATCTTGAACTGGAATGGATCGGGAAACGCCTCTTCGTCGCGATTGCCGGAGATGTAGAGGAGTTGCAGGTTCTGGCCCGCGGCGATCTTGCGGCCGCGCAATTCGTAATCCTCCATCGCGGTGCGCATGAAATGCTGCACCGGCGTCACCCAGCGGAACATCTCGTCCACCGCGCCGGGAAGCATCTCGGGATGGGCCTGCAATTTGCGCAGCTGGTCCTGGTTCTCGACCAGCGCGCGCAGGCCGCCGGCGATGGTGGAGCTGGTCGTGTCGTGGCCCGCGGTGGCGACGATGATGTAGTAGGACGCGGTCTCGATATCGCCGAGCGGGCACCCGCCAACCTTGCCGTTGGCGATGACGCTGGCCAGATCCTCGCCGGGATGGGCTCTGCGCTCCGCCGTCATTTTGTTGAAGTACGCGAAGAAGTCCATGATCGTGTTGCTGCCTTCGGTCGCCTCCTTGCGTTGAAGGTCGGGATCGGAGCCGCCGAACAATTCCTGCGTGAGGCGCAGCATGAGCGGCTCGTCGCTCTCCGGCACACCCATGATCGACATGATCACATGCAGCGGATAATAGACCGAGACCTCGCGCGCGAAGTCGCATTCGGGCCCCAGCTCCATCATGCGATCGACATAGCGCTTGGCGAGCTCGGCCATGCGCGCTTCGAGCTTCTTGAGGTTCGGCGGCATGAACCAGGCCTGTGTCAGCCCGCGATAGGACCTATGATCAGCTCCGTCCATATCTATCAAAGTGCGGAACGGCGAGACGCGTCCTGTCTTCGGATCTGGCCCGCCCCACATCGCGGCAAGATCGCTCTCCGCCTTCTTGTCCATCAGCACAGAGCGCGGCTCGTTGTGGAATTTGTCGCTCGCCTTTTCGATCTCCAATATGTCGGCATATTTGGTCAGCGCCCAATAGGGCCGAAACCCCTCGGGCGTGGTCCAGTGGACCGGGTCTTCGGCGCGCAATTGGGTCAGGAGGGCGTGGAGCCCGGCCTCGTCGCCATAGGTTGCGGGCGAGGCGATGGCATCGTCGAGTGTAGCCATTGGATTTCTCCCAAATCGCACAATATCTGTTGGGGCGAGTTTGGTCCGGTGCGTGCAAACCGGCAAGTGCGGACACAATTCGGCCTTGGTGTCGCGATCTTTTCGCAGCGGAACGTTCGATTTCGGGGGGGATGATGTTGCTCAGGAAACTGGTGTTGTTCGGGTTGATCGGCGTGGGCCTGGCGGGCTGCTTCGATCTGGACCAGGGCGTGTGGATCGGGCGCGATGGCTCCGGCCATTACGACATGACGATTGCGGCCGGCGGCGCGCTGGGCGAGGCGCTGAAGAGCGGCAAGTCCGACGTCCATATCGGCAACAACCCGAACCTGCCCAGGCACCAGCGCACGGTGATCGAGGGCGGCAAGGTCACGCAGATCGAAAGCGTCGATTTCAAGCAGCTCTCTGATCTCAGCCTTTCAAACGAGACTGTCGCGATCAAGGTGCACGGCCACGATCTCTTCGGTCTCGGCACGACACACGCGATCTTCCGGCGCACTTTCCAGATCGATCACGAGATGCGCAAGCGTGGCCAGCACGAGGAGGGCGACGACGAGGCCGGCAGATCGGTCATCGCCAGCATGTTTGGCGACCACACCTATGTCTTCCGCGTCCATCTGCCCGGCAGCATCGACTGGATCGCGCCGGTCTATGCCGGCGGCCTCGAAGTGAAGCCGGAAGTGAAGGCCGATGCCGGCGGCTACGACATCGTCTGGCGCATGCCGCTGACCAGCATGATCGAAACCCGCGCGATGCATTTTTCGGTCGGCTTCTCCTCTTTCGGCGCCCTCGGCGACAGCCAGTCGCGCGAGGAAGAGAACAGTGCGGACGATGACGGGGATGATGACCGGAAGAATTGAACATCCCTGTCATCCCCGGGCGAGCGCGAACCGAAGGTTCGTGCGAGGGAAGGGGATGACAATTTTGCGCGGTGGGCGAGGGGAATTATCGCGCTAGCGCAAACGCCACGATCTTATCCCCGCGCTTGGTGCCGGACTTGGCGTGTCCGCCCGCGGCAATCACCACGTATTGCCGGCCTTGCCACATATAAGTCATCGGCGTCGCCTGTCCGCCGGCGGGGAGGCGGCCGCGCCAGAGTTCGCGGCCGGTGCGGGCGTCGAAGGCGCGCAGATAATCGTCCATCGCCGCGCCGATGAAGACGAGGCCGCCGGCAGTCGCGATGGGGCCGCCGAAATTGGGCGTGCCGGTCTTGCCGACGAGATATTCGGAGAACGGCGCCAGGTCTTCGGTCGTGCCCAGCGGCACTTCCCACACGATATGTCCGTCATGCATGTCGATCGCGTGCAGCATGCCCCAGGGTGGCGCGTTGCAGGGCAGGCCGAGCGGCGAGATCACCAGTTCGCGCTTCACGCCATAGGGCGCGCCGGTCTGCGGCGAGACTTCCTTGTGCGGATTGGCCGCCTTCACGGCGTCGAAATCGGCGCGCTTGATCAGCGTGATCAGATGCATCGCGCTCGTCGTGTTGACATAGACGATGTCATGCGCGGCATCGAAAGCGAGCCCGCCCCAGTTCGAGCCGCCACCGGTGAACGGGTAGAGGATCGTGCCGCCAAGGCTGGGCGGCGTGTAGATGTCGCCGGCACGCGCGGCCGCGATCTTGTCGCGGCAGGCGCCCCGATCCCAGAAGGTCAGGCCATAGGCGTCGCCCGGCCGCGCGCGGATCGGCGACAGCGGCTTGGGCGCGATGGGGAAGGGTTGCGTCGGCGACAATTGTTCGCCGGGCGCCCCATTGCGCGGCACGGCGCGCTCTTCCACCGGGATGAGCGGCTGTCCGGTCTCGCGGTCGAGCGTGAAGACGAGGCCCTGCTTCGTCGTCTGGATCACGGCGGGGCGCGTCTTGCCGTGCCAGGTGACGGTGGCGAGCGTCGGCTGCGCGGGCACGTCGTAGTCCCAGATGTCGTGATGGGTGATCTGGAATGCCCAGGCCACCTGCCCGGTCTCGATATGCAAAGCCACCACGCTGTCAGCATAGCGATTGTCGCCCGGCCGCATGCCGCCGAAGAAATCGGGCGAGGGGCTTGTCGTCGGCAGGAACACAAGCCCGCGCGCTTCGTCGATCGACATCGGCGCCCAGACATTCGCCGCGCCCGTCTGCGCCGCGCCGGCGCCGGACCAGCTCGCGGCATTGGGCGCGGAAGGGCTGCGCGGGATCGGATCGAAACTCCATTTCGGCTTGCCGGTGACGGCGTCGAACGCATGCACCGTGCCGTGCACTTCGCGGACGCGCTGGTTGTCGTCCAGCGACGAGCCGACGATGACGACGCCGTGGCTGACGACGGGGGCCGAGGTGATCTGCGCCTCGCCCTTGCGCACCATGGCGGGAACGGTGGCGATGGTGATCGTGCCATGATCGCCGAAACCGGCGCAGGGTTTGCCGGTCGCCGCATCGAGCGCGATCAGGCGGCGGTCGTTGGTGGCGGCGAAGATGCGCGACGCGCAGACGCCGCGCGCCTGTTTGGGGTTATGCCAGAACGCCACGCCGCGGCAGGTATAGCCGTTGGGATAGTCGATATGGATGTCGATCCTGGGATCGAAGCGCCAAAGCTGTTTGCCGGTGCCCGGATCGAGCGCGCTCACCTCGTTGAACGGCGAGCAGATATAGAGGCGGCCCTCGGCGAGGATCGGCGTGTTCTCGAAGGCGGCCGCTTGCATCGCGTCGCCCTTGCTCGCCATGTCGCCCGTCGAGAAGGTCCAGGCCTTCTTGAGCGTGGCGACGTTGGCCGGTGTGATCTGGCGCGCCAGCGAGTAGCGCTGCCCGCCCTGGTCGCCGCCATAGGCGGGCCAGCCAGGATCGGCCGCGAGCGCTGCGTTCGCGGCGAGCAGCGCCACCGTCAGAAACCCTGCCGCCCAGCGCATAGACTTGGTAACCTCTTGAAAAGACAAGACAATGGTGATCTTGCGGAAGCGACTGGTGGACAATAGCGGATATGACGCGCTTGCGCATTCCGCCACGTTGCCGCGACGATGCGCCATCGCTAAATTGCGGTCCCAACGGGGGGCGTTGCTGCCCCCTTTCGCATTTTGGGCGGGAAAAGGATTCCACCTATGAAGCGCCGCCGCATGATCTACGAGGGCAAGGCCAAGATCCTCTACGAGGGTCCCGAGCCCGGCACGGTCATCCAGTATTTCAAGGACGACACCACGGCGTTCGACGCCACCAAGAAGGCGGTGCTCGACGGCAAGGGCGTCCTGAACAACCGCATCAGCGAATATCTGATGACGCAGCTGAACGCGATCGGCGTGCCGACGCATTTTGTGAAGCGCCTCAATATGCGCGAGCAGCTGGTGCGCGAAGTCGAGATCATTCCGCTCGAAGTGGTGGTGCGCAACATCGCGGCGGGCTCGCTGTCCAAGCGCCTCGGCATCGAGGAGGGCACGGTGCTGCCGCGCTCGATCATCGAATATTACTACAAGAACGATTCGCTCCACGATCCGTGGGTCTCGGAAGAGCACATCACCGCGTTCGGCTGGGCCGCGCCCCAGGACCTGGACGACATGGTGAACCTCACCATCCGCATCAACGACTTCCTGTCGGGCCTGTTCCTCGGCGTCGGCATCAAGCTGGTCGACTTCAAGGTCGAGTTCGGGCGGCACTGGGAGAACGACTATATGCGCATCGTGCTGGCCGACGAGATCAGCCCGGATTCCTGCCGGCTGTGGGACGCGGTGAGCAACGAGAAGCTCGACAAGGACCGTTTCCGCCGCGATCTGGGCGGCGTGGTCGAGGCCTATTCCGAAGTCGCGCGCCGCTTGGGAATCATGCCCGAATCGGTGCAAGCGGAAAGCAAGGGACCGATCCTCGTCAAATGAGTGGACAATGAAAGCGCGTGTATTCGTCACCTTGAAGAACGGCGTCCTCGATCCGCAGGGAAAAGCGATCGGCAATGCGCTGCACGGCCTGGGCTTCGGCGGCGTCGGCGAAGTGCGCCAGGGCAAGGTGATCGACCTCGAACTCTCCGAGAAGGACGAGGCCAGGGCGCGCGCCAATCTGAAAGACATGTGCGAGAAGCTCCTCGCCAACACGGTGATCGAGAAATACGAGATCGAGCTGAAGGCATGAGAGAACGGTTGCGCCGCCACTGCACCTCCCCCTGGTGGGGAGGTCGAAAACGCGGAACGCGTTTTCGGGTGGGGGACCGCTCTCACTGTCTGGCACCGCCCCCCACCCGAAAAATGCTTTGCATTTTTCGACCTCCCCACAAGGGGGAGGTGCTTTCGTGGAGTTCCGCCCCATGAAATCCGCCGTCATCGTTTTTCCCGCTTCCAATTGCGATCGTGACGCGCAAACCGCGCTCAAGGCCATGACGGGCAAGGACCCGCATATGGTCTGGCACCAGGACAGCGACCTGCCCGACGTCGATCTGGTGGTGCTGCCCGGCGGGTTCTCCTACGGCGACTATTTGCGCTGCGGCGCGATGGCGAGCCAGTCGCGGATCATGCGCGAGGTGAAGGCGCATGCGGAGAAGGGAGGCGCGGTGCTCGGCATCTGCAACGGCTTCCAGGTGCTCACCGAAACGCATCTGCTGCCCGGCGCGCTGATGCGCAACGCCGATCTCAAATTCGTCTGCCGCCCGGTCGCGCTGGAAGTACAGGAGACGCAATCCGCGTTCACCCGCAAATATTCGAACGGCCAGACGCTGAGCTTCCCGGTCGCGCATGGCGACGGCAACTATTTCGCCGACGAGGAAACGCTGGACCGCCTCGAAGGCGAGAACCGCGTCGTGTTCCGCTACGCCGAAGGCGACAACCCCAACGGCTCGGCCCGCAACATCGCCGGCATCCTGAGCGAGACACGCAACGTGCTGGGCCTGATGCCCCATCCCGAACGGGTCATCGACCCGCTTCTGGGCGGGACAGACGGCAAGGCGCTGTTCGAAAGCCTGATCGAAGCCCTGTCCTAGGCTTCTTTCCGATAGGACTTGATTTTCTACCTAGAGTAGCCATCTTCCGCCCATGATGAATCGGTCTCCCTTTTGCGCCTCGCTTCCCACCCCCCACCCCAGGGGGGAGGGGGGGCTAAGCCAATCCGAAAAACGAATACACAGCGTGGAATACGGTGTGGAATGGAGGGGGGGGGACCCCCCCCTCAAAACGGAAGGTTCGAATAATAACCCAAGCCGATTCAACCGCTTGGGAGGCGGGCGATGACCGCCATCACGCCAGACCTCGTCAAGGAGCACGGCCTCACCGAGAACGAGTACGCCCGCATCAAGCGCCTGCTGAACCGCGAGCCCAGTTATGTGGAACTCGGCATCTTCAGCGTGATGTGGTCCGAGCATTGCTCCTACAAATCCACCCGCGTCCATTTGCGCAAGCTGCCGACCAAGGCGCCGTGGGTGATCCAGGGCCCGGGCGAGAATGCCGGGGTGATCGACATCGGCGACGGCGACGCCTGCATCTTCAAGATGGAATCGCACAACCACCCCAGCTTCATCGAGCCCTATCAGGGCGCGGCCACCGGCGTCGGCGGCATCATGCGCGACGTCTTCACCATGGGCGCGCGCCCCGTCGCGATGATGAACGCGCTGCGCTTCGGCGAGCCCAGCCATCCCAAGACGCGCCATCTCGTCGAAGGCGTGGTGCGCGGCATCGGCGGCTACGGCAACTGCATGGGCGTGCCAACGGTCGGCGGCGAAGTGAATTTTCACCGCTCTTACAACGGCAACATCCTCGTCAACGCGATGTGCGTCGGCCTGGCGCGGCAGGACAAGATATTTCTCTCCGCCGCGAAGGGCGCGGGCAATCCCGTGGTCTATATCGGCTCCAAGACGGGGCGCGACGGCATCCACGGCGCGACGATGGCGTCGGCTGAGTTCGACGATGCGTCCGAAGAAAAACGCCCCACGGTGCAGGTCGGCGATCCGTTCACCGAGAAGCTGCTGCTCGAAGCCTGCCTCGAATTGATGGCAACCGACGCCATCGTCGCGATCCAGGACATGGGCGCGGCGGGGCTTACGTCGTCGTCGGCCGAGATGGGGGACAAAGGCGGCAGCGGCATCGAACTGGATCTCGATAAGGTGCCCCAGCGTGAACTCAACATGACCGCCTACGACATGATGCTGTCCGAATCGCAGGAGCGCATGCTGGCGGTGTTGAAGCCCGGCCGCGAAGGCCAGGCCGAGGCGATCTTCAAGAAGTGGGAACTGGATTTCGCCGTCATCGGCATCACCACCGATACCAAGCGCCTTGTCGTCAAGCACAAGGGCGAAGTGGTCGCCGACATGCCGATCACCGCGCTGTCGGACGAAGCGCCGATCTACGAGCGCCCGTATGAGAAGCGGCCTGCCGCGGTCGGCGAATTGCATGACGTCAAAGGCCGCGATGTTCTGCAATCCTTGCGGACGATCATCGCGTCGCCGGACATGGCGTCGCGCCGCTGGATCTGGGAGCAATACGACTACACCGTGATGGCAGACACCGCGCAGCGCCCGGGCGGCGATGCGGCCGTGGTGCGCGTGCACAACACGAACAAGGCGCTTGCGATCACCACCGATGTGACGCCGCGCTATTGCGTCGCCGATCCGTTCGAAGGCGCCAAGCAGGCGGTCGCCGAAGCCTATCGCAACATCTCAGCCGTCGGCGCGCTGCCGCTCGCGGTGACGGACAATCTTAATTTCGGCAATCCGCAGAAACCCGAAATCATGTGGCAGATCGTGGCCGCGGTGGACGGCATTGGAGCTGCGTGCCGCGCGCTGGACTTCCCGGTGATCGGCGGCAATTGCTCGCTCTACAACGAGACCAACGGCGAAGGCATCCTGCCCACGCCCGCCATCGGCGCGGTCGGCCTGATGCAGGACGTGAACCGCATGGCGACGATCGCGTTCAAGCGCGCGGGCGATGCGATCCTGCTGGTCGGCGAGACCAAGGGCCATCTCGGCCGATCAATATACTTGCGTGAAATCGAAGGCCGTGAGACCGGTTCTGCGCCGCCGGTCGATCTCGCCGCCGAGCGCAAGCACGGCGAGTTCGTGCGCAAATTGATCGAAGACGGCCGCGTCGACACGGTGCACGATGTGTCCGATGGCGGCATCCTTGTCGCGCTCGCGGAGATGTCGCTCGCCGGAAACATCGGCGTCGAAGCCGGTGTCGCCGGCACGACAGTGGAGGCGATCCCGTTCTTCTTCGGCGAAGACCAGGCGCGCTATTTACTCGCGATCCCTGCGAAGGAGGCCGACAGGATCGAAGGCGAATTGCGCGAAGCCGGCATCATCCACGCGCTGATCGGCAAGACCGTCGCGGCGAAGGTCGTGCGCGTCGCCCGCGAAGGCGAAGTCGCGCTCGCCGATCTGCGCAACGCCCATGAAGGCTGGTTCCCCGGCTTCATGGCCGCGCCCCACACCAACTGAAAGGCCGATCCCATGGCGATGGCCGCGAGCGAAATCGAGAAACTGATCAAGGAGGCGTTCCCCGACGCCGACGTGACCATGACCGCGCTCGCCGACGACAACGACCATTGGTCCGCCCTCGTCGCATCGTCGGCGTTCAAGGGCAAGACCCGCGTCCAGCAACACCAGATGGTCTACGAAGCCCTGGGCGGCCGCATGGGCGGCGTGCTCCACGCGCTCTCGCTGCAGACGGCGGTGAAAGATTAACCGCCGCGCTTCACCGGCGCGCTCTCGCGGATCGCCATCATCGCGAACTGGCTGAGCAGCGTGGCGCCGATGAGATACCAGGCCGGCGCCAGCTTGTTGCCGGTCTCGTGGATCAGCCAGGTCACCGCGCTCTGCGTCGTCGCGCCGAAGATCGCGATGGTCACGGCATAGACGACCGAGAATGCCCTGCTGCGGATATGTTTGGGCAGGCTCTCGGTGAAGGCGGTGTAGAACGCGCCCGCCGGAATGGCGGTGAGCACCGACAGGATCGCGATGCCGGTCCACAATGCCGCCGCGCTGTGCATCGTCACGATCCAGAGGAACGCGGGATAGATCGCGACCAGGAAGACGAGATTGGGCCAGATCATCACCGGCCTGCGCCCCAGCCGGTCGGACAGCACGCCGCCGATCAATACGCCCACCGCCACCGCGACGCTCGACACGCCCGTCGCCGCGATGGAGACGTTCGTCGCCATGTGCAAGGTCGCCTGCGCATAGGTGGTCATGTAGTTGAAGATGTAGGTCGCGACCGTGCGCGTGGAGAACACGATGGCGCCGATCAGGATGATGCGCCCGCTGACGCTGAGAAGCTTGAGGCTCGCCGCACCGGTTGGCGCCGCCGCTTGCGCTTCCGTGGCGCCCAGCGTCTCAGGAAGTGCACGCCGCAGGATCAGCCCGAACGGCAGCGCCAGGCCGCCGATCAGGAACGCGATACGCCAGCCATAGGCGTCGAACGCCGCCGGCGCGAGCTGCCAGGTCAGCAGCAGGCCCACCAGCGCGCCGAGCGCCCCGGCGATACCCTGGCTCGCGCCCTGCCACGAGACCGACAGGCCGCGATGTTCGGGCGCGGAGGCTTCGAGGAGGAACGCACTCGCCGATCCGGTCTCGCCGCCCAGCGCGAAGCCCTGGACCAGCCGGATCGAGACCGCGAGCACCGTCGCCCACACCCCTATCTGCGCATAGGTCGGCACCAAGGCCAGCGCCACGACCGAAAGGCCGGTGAGCGACAAGGTCAGCACCAGCGCCGCCTTGCGCCCGACGCGGTCGGCATAGGCGCCGATGACAAGTCCGCCGATCGGCCGCGTGATGAAGCCGACGCCGAACACGAACAGGGAGAGCATCAGATTGGTGTAAGGATCCTTCGCCGCGAAGAAGGCGTGGCCGATCTGGATGGTGAAGACGTTGTAGATGGCGAAATCGTAGAAATCGAGCGCGTTGCCGATGGTCGCCGCCGCGATATAGCGGCGCGGCAGGCTGGCCGGTTGCGCTGTGATGTCCGTCATGCGAGCCCCCTCGACGTCCGATTCAAGGCTAGGACAAGGCCATATAATTCGTCAAACCTTGACCCACCCGGCCGCCGCGCCTATCTACGATTTGCGCCGGCAGCCCTCGCGATTTAGCGGAGAGAAACATGTCCAATCCCGTCCATGACCGCATCGCCAAGGATGTCGCCGAGAACGACGTGCTGCTCTACATGAAGGGCACGCCGGTATTCCCGCAATGCGGCTTCTCCGCGGCCACGGTGCAGATCCTCACCAATCTCGGCGTCAAGTTCAAAGCCGTGGACGTGCTGAAGGATCCGGAAGTGCGCGCCGGCATCAAGGCATTCTCCGACTGGCCGACGATCCCGCAGCTTTACGTCAAGGGCGAATTCGTCGGCGGCTGCGACATCATCCGCGAGATGTACGAGGCCGAAGAGCTTGCGCCTTTCCTCGCCGAAAAGGGCGTCGTCCTCGAAGCCGTCTGACGCTCGCTACTGCCGCAGCATCCAGGCCAGCGGCCGGCGCGGGCTGAGCGGCGCGGGACCATCCGCATAACCCACGCGAAACACGAAGGTCGGCTCGCCGGGCATCTGGCAAAGCTGCGCGAGCGCACTGCCGTAATTGTTCTGGCCGCCATGTATCGCGTCGCGGTCGATGCGCTCCACCGGCTGGTTGAGCGGCTGCGCCGAAAGCCCTGAAGCGGTGAGCGACAGATGCAGCCGCTGCCACGCGCGCCCCGCCGCGATGGAGCTTTTCATGTCGAGCCGGTTCTGCACGAAGATCGCGCCCAGAACAGGCGCGCTCGGCACCTGCACGTCGCGCGTCGCTTCGAACCAGTAGCGGTCCGTCGTCGCCGCATCGAGGTCGGGCAGGATCTTCGCGCCGGCCACGATCAGAGGCGAAATGCCCGAGCAGTCGAGCGTAATCCCGTCGCGATGTTCCTCGATCTCGCGCGCGCCGGTGCGGATCCAGCGGGCGCTGTCTTGCGACATCTGCCGGTCCGAGACGATCTGCTTCGTAGCCTTCACGATCATCGAGCCCATTTCTGCCCGCGCCACGGAGTCGCTGACGAACGCGACCTGCACAATGTCGTCCGATAGCTGGCCGGCGAGCGTATCGAGCATCTGACGGTCGACGGCATGGTCGGCGCGATAATGCCCGCGATTGGTATGCCGGCGCGGGATCGCATCCACCAGCTTGTCGCGCACCGTCGTGCCCGGTGCCAGTCCGATCCACACCGCCGCGACCGGCGCGTTGCCGGGCTCGGGCGACAGCTTGCCCTCATAGGGCATCACCTGCGTGTCGAGGCCGAACGCCTTGGCGGCGAGCACGAAGTTCTCCGCGGCCGCGCCCAGCGCCAGATGCATCTCGCGGCGAAAGGGATCGAAGCTGCCGAGGTTGCGGCGGCGGTTGGCGATGAAGACGATGCCGTCATCCCATGCTTGGAATTGCCAGGGCTGGCTGTCATGCGGATTGGCGGCGAGGATCGCGGCGCGCAACGCCCGATGGCTGCCGTCGCTGGGATAGCCCTGCCAGTCGCGCCACGGCCAATAGGCCGGATTGTCGCCGAATTCGAAAACCCCGCGGTCCCAGGCCCGATAGGCCAGGCCGCCCAGGGCCAGCGCGCCAATCGCACCCGCGCCCAACACCGCACGCCGTGTCGTCATCCCCGGCCTCCCCGAAAAGCCGGCGCCACTATACCTGAAATTCGCTCAGCCGCCGAAATGGCGCTGCCAGACCGGCGCGATGCGTGGGCGGACGGAGAGCGCCTTTGCCAGGCCCTGGAGCCGCGGGATATTGCCGCCTTCCAGCCAGTCCTTGCCGAAGGTGCCGCGCCAGCGGGTGAACATGGCGGCATAGATATCAAGGATGGAGAAGCCGCCGATGAACCAAGGCCCGTCCAGCATCCGCTCGACGATCAGAAGCCGCTCTCGCAGCCGCGCGCGGACCTTGGCCCGGAGCGCTTCCGCCTCTTCGCCCGCCGGCACGAACCGTTCGGGATAATCGGAGACCTCGACCATCGGATAGACTTCCGACGCCATGAAGGCGAGCCAGCGATAGGCCTGCGCGCGCGCCGGGCTCGCCTGGGACGGCAGGAGCCGCGCATTGGGGAAGTAGTCGGCGATGCAGAGCAGGATGCCGGCCGACTCGGTGACGATCTCGCCTTCGGGTAGGCGCAGCGCGGGCACCTTGCCGCTGGGATTGATCGCGAGGAATTCGGGCTTCTTCTGCTCCATCCGGTCGAGCGAGACGGAGTGGAATTCATAAGGCGCCCCGGCCTCGGCCAGCGCCGCCTCCACCGAGAAGGCGCCCGAGCCGACATCGCCGAAAATCGTGAAGCTCATGGGCGGTTCCTCCGGGCCAATCTTCTATTTTTTGAGCATGCCCAGCATCGCAGATAGGTGCGCAAACGAAAAGCAAAAGGCCGCGAGCTTTTGGCTCGCGGCCCATGCAGGAAACGCGGGATCGAACGATCAGCGCGAATAGAACTCGACGATCAGATGCGGCTGCATCTGCGAGGCATAGGGCACGTCCGACAGCTTGGGCGTGCGGACGAGCTTCGCGGTCATCTTGTTGTGGTCGACTTCGACGTAATCCGGCGTGTCGCGCTCCGCGCTCTTGGAGGCTTCCAGCACCAGCGCCATCTCGCGCGCCTTGGGCGTCAGCTCGATCGCGTCGTTTTCCTTGACCTGGTAGGACGCGACCGTCACGCGCTTGCCGTTGACCTTCACATGGCCGTGGCTGACGAGCTGGCGGGCTGCGAACGGCGTCGGCACGAACTTGGCGCGATAGACCACGGCGTCCAGGCGGCGCTCGAGCAGGCCGATCATGTTTTCGCCGGTATCGCCCTGGCGGCGCGAGGCCTCGGTGTAATACTTGCGGAACTGGCGCTCGGTGATGTTGCCGTAATAGCCCTTGAGCTTCTGCTTGGCCTGAAGCTGCGTGCCATAGTCGGAAAGCTTCTTGGCGCGGCGCTGGCCATGCTGGCCGGGGCCATAGGAGCGTTTGTTGGCAGGGCTCTTGGGACGGCCCCACACGCTCTCGCCGACGCGGCGGTCGAGCTTGTATTTCGAGTTCAGGCGCTTTGTCATTCTGGGTCCAGGAATTGGTTGGCGGGACCGTCCCGCGAAGGTCGCGCACTATAGTCAGGCCGAACCTGCTGTCAACGGACGCGGAAATGGCCTTAAGCATTGGAAACGCTTAAGTTTTCCCGACGTGCTCAACCGGCAATTGCAAAGAAATTCCCTTTACCGGTCGCGCCGGAAGGACAGGACCTGCAGGAGCAGCGCCGCCAAGGCGACGATCAATCCGGCGACGGCAATGATGGAATGGGTCCCGTGCACCAGCCCCTCCCCCGAATGAGCCTCCGAAAGTTACCGGCAGGAGAGGAAAGCGGCAAGGGCGGGACCTTTAAGAGATGCCCGTCCTCCCGCTATAGGAGAGCGTCGCGGGCGTGGCGGAATGGTAGACGCAACGGACTTAAAATCCGTAGGGCCGAAAGGCCCGTGGGGGTTCAAGTCCCTCCGCCCGCACCAACCACGGAATTCGCGCCCGCCGGTGAGCCGTGGCCTGCGCGTCGTATGCCAGCGCGTCAATACTGGCCGTGGGCATGTAATGGCCTCAAGCGGCCGGCCTAATTCGCGCGAATGCTTGGAAATTTGGCCGATGTTACAATAATCGCGCAGTAAAAAGGTCCAGCACTAGGACCAATACACTCCATATGTTATAAATTGCGAGTCGTAGTCATGGGGGCAGACATGCGATTTTTTTCGATTTTGGGATCTGGCGTTGCGGTGGTTCTGGCCGCCGCCGCCGCGCTTTCCTTGTCGATGACACCGGCCGCCACCAAGCCGTCGGCCCATCCCGCCATGATGAAGATGACGGCGGCCGCGCCAGCGCCAGCGCTGGCTCCTGCACCCGGTTGCGCCTACCATCTCATTGACGTGCAGAAATACGGCATGCAGCCTTTCGCCGCCGCGCCCGTCATCCGCAGCGTGAACCATGTCCTGACCATTGAACTCGACGTGCAATATACCGACGCGGCGACGACGACCATTGCCGGATGCCACGTCCATCTGCGGACTTATGGCGGCAAGCTGATCGGGCCGACCTTGCGTGTGGCGCCGGGCGACTCGATGCACATCACGGTGGTGAACAAGCTTCCATCCGGAACGACGAAATGCCCGATGCCGGAAAACGGTCCGATGGGGAACGATCTGGACATCACCAATCTGCACACCCACGGCCTGCATGTTTCGCCCTCGGGCATCAGCGATAATGTCTTCATCGAAATCTGCCCGCAGGCGCCAGGCCAGCCTTATGTCATCGACATTCCGAAGGATCAGCCCCCGGGCACCTACTGGTATCACGCCCACGTCCACGGCTCGACGGCGGTGCAGGTTTCGAGCGGCATGGAAGGCGCCATCATCGTCGAGGGCGGGATCGACACCGTGCCGGAAATCGCCAAGGCCGCGGAGAAAACGTTCCTGCTGCAGCAGATCAGCTATGACCAGCAGGGCGTGATCGAAAGTCTCGGTCAGTTCACGCCGACGAGCTGGCCCGATTCCAAGCGCACCATCACGGTGAACGGCCAGATCGCACCGGTCATCACCATGCGGCCCGGCGAAGTGCAGCATTGGCGCTTCATCCATGGCGGCGTGCGCGAAACGATCGATCTTTACGCGACCACCGGCACGACGCTCAACGAGGTCTCGACGGACGGCAACGCGCTCGGCCGCATCGATGCCTGGAAACAACTCGAGCTCGAGCCCGGCTACCGCAGCGATGTGCTGTTCAAGGCGCCGCTTCTTCCGGCCGGGCAGTCTACCATGCGCTATTACCTCCGGAGTGCGCCGCTCAAGGGCACGCAGCGCCTGCAATTCCGCAAGATTCCCGGCGGCACGATTGCCCAGTTGAACGCGCAATTGAACGCGGTCCAGCCCGGCGCGGTGATCGCGGTGATCGACGTCTCGGGCGCGCCGCAGGACATGGCGATGCCCACCAATGCGGAGCTCGCGCCCTTCGTCCCATTCCAGCCGATCACGCCGGGCGAACTCAATGGTGCGCCGCAGACCATGGCGTTCTCGATCGAGAACGCGATCTGCAACGGCAGCAGCGTTGCGTGCACGCCCTGCGACCCGAACAAGAAGCCGGCAAATCCCGCGTGCGGCATACGGTTCATGGTGGACGATTTCCAATATCCCGACAGCCCGACGCGGCAGATGAAACTCAACACCGCGTCGAAATGGGATCTGTCGGTGGCTGAATCATCGTTGGCGCTGACCCATCCGTTCCACATCCATGTCAATCCGTTCGAGATGGTGCGGACGGGGCCGGACGGAAAGCCGGAAACGGTCTGGAAGGACACGCTGCTCGTGCGCCAGGGCCAGCCCACGCAGGTGCTGAGCCGCTACACCGATTTCACCGGCGCCTTCGTGCTCCACTGCCATATCCTCGATCATGAGGACCAGGGCATGATGCAGAGGGTGGAAATCGTTCCCTAGACTAAGCGCTGCGCCGCAATTCGAAGTCAGCCGGATCGGGCTTCAGCGTCGCACTCCAGTAATCGACCAGCGGAAACGGCCAGTTCTGGCTGACGCGGCCCTTGTCGTTCTTGTACCAGCTCGACATCTGCGGCACGCCCCAGGCCATCTTCGCGTTCATCGCATCGACGCGTTCGTTATAGGCATCGAACACGTCTTCCTTCGGCTCCAGGGTCGCGTTGCCGGTTTCGGCGAGCAGCTTCAGGCAGCCGATGATGTAGCGCACGCTGCATTCGGAGAAGAAGACGATCGAGCCGTTCACCACGATATTGGTGTTTGGTCCGTAGATCATGAAGAAGTTCGGGAAGCCCGGCGTCGTCATGCCCAGATAGGCGCGCGCATCATCCGCCCATTTATCGTGCAACTCTACGCCGCCACGGCCGACAATCCTGAAGGTGCGCAGGAATTTGCTGGCGTGGAAGCCCGTGCCGTAAACGATCACATCAACGTCGTGTTGCACGCCGTCTCTGGTGCGCACGCCAGTGGCGTCGATAGCAGCGATGGGTTCGGTGACGAGTTCGACATTCGGCCGCGCCAATGCGCCCACCCACACGCCGTTGTCGCGCAGCGCGCGTTTTCCGCCGAAAGGATAGTCCGGAACGATCTTGTCCAGCAGTTCCGGCGCGCCGGCGACCTGTGGCTTGAGCGCTTCGATCAGCATCTCGCGTAGCATCGCGTTGGCCGGACTGACGGAATTGCTCGGCCCGTTCCAGGTGGGGTCGGCCTTGACCATCTCATAGACGCCGTCGGTCATCAGCCAGAACAGCCAGAAGCGATACCATCTGTCGTAGAACGGGACGTTCTCGAGCAGCCATTTCATCCCGGCGCCGACGTCGTAGTGATAGTCGGGTGTCGGCGCGAGCCAGGGCGGCGTGCGCTGGAAGACCGTGAGAGACTTCACGGTCTTGGCCACTTCCGGCACGAATTGGAACGCGCTGGCGCCGGTTCCGATCACCGCGACTCGCTTGCCTTTGAGATCGAC
The DNA here is from genome assembly GCA_036268825.1 of Rhizomicrobium sp. Lineage (GTDB taxonomy): Bacteria > Pseudomonadota > Alphaproteobacteria > Micropepsales > Micropepsaceae > Rhizomicrobium. The sequence continues at coordinate 23,823 of DATATK010000032.1, forward strand.
ATCGTGCCGCCACTGCGCGGAATGAAATGCCGGGCCCTTGAAGCTTCCGAGCCCTTCGATATCGGGCAGGCGTGGCTGATTCAACTGCCCCACCGCGCTGATCACCGCATCGGCGACGATAGTGTCCTCATTGCCCTTCGCGTCGCGGACACGAACCTTCCATTTGGCGCTCGTCTCGTCGAAGCGCGCTTCCACCACCTGGGTTTCGAAACGGATTTGCTTGCGAAGGTCGTGTTTGTCCGCCGTGCGCTGGAAATAGGAAAGCAGCACGTTCTGAGTCGAAAAATGCTGTGGCCATTCGTGGTTGGGCTCGAACGAATAGGAGTAGAGGTGGTTCTGCGTGTCGACACGGCAGCCGGGATAGGTGTTCTCGAACCAGGTGCCGCCGACATCGCTGTTCTTCTCGATCACGTCGAATGCGATGCCGGCCTGTTTGAGCCGGATCGCGCTGAGCAGCCCGGACATACCCGCACCGATCACCACCACGCGCATGTCCTTCTTGCGCGCTTCGAGTTTCGGTCCTTCCCAGGCCGGATGTTTGGCATCGTTGCCTTCGAGACCCAGTTCTTCCATCAGGAACGGCACATACTGGGGTGGGATATCCACGCCGACGATGAAGTTCATCATCTTCATCACCGTATCGGCCGTGGGCGGAGCCGGCAGTTTGCCGCTGGCGCGCCATGTCGCGATGGCGTCCCGCGCCTGGGCGCGCAGCCGGTCCTGTACCTCGGGCGCATAGCCGCCCGCGCGGCCGTCGGCGAAGAAATCGTAGACGGGAAGAGGGAATTGTCCGAGCAGGCTGGCATCGCCCGTGATGTGGATCAGCGACATCAATAGCGCGGGCAAGTGTGCTTCGTTCAGGCCCTGTTCGAGAAGGTCGTCAGCCATGGCGTTCACTCTGATAGCGGTCAGGGCAATTTTGAGCCCCGGCGCGCATCAGCGTCAAGCAAGTGGAACTGCCTTTGCGTTATAGGCGGAGCGTTATGGGCCGGGGGACTCGCTCGGCGGGTCACGACGCTTGGTACGCGACACGGCCGACATGACGCCGAAGCCGAGTATCACCAGCACGCCCACGCCGATCCATGTGTGCGGGACGTGCAGCAGGAAGGCGCCATAGACAAGCCCGGCCAGCAGGATGAAGAAGCCGACTACGTAAAGCACAAAAGATGACATGAGCGCGCCCAGGAAGACTCCGCATATGTAACGGCGCCGGGTGGTGTTTGTTCCTCTCGGCCCGTAACGCCGCCGGCTCTGGCACCGCCGTCAGCGCGAAATTGTCGTCGGTGATGGAGAAGCGGTTGACGCCCTGCGCCCAATTCTGGCGCAGGAGATATTCCGCGTCGTCGGGCGCGCCTCCGCACCACGTCATCGCGGGGCCGTTACCAGACGCGGACCCGGTCTTTTGGCGCCAGATAGAGTTTCTGCCCCGGTTTCACGTCGAACGCGGGATACCAGGCGTCCAAGTTCCGCACCGTTAGCGCGCGGTACATTGCTGGCGCATGCACGTCGGTCAGCACCTGCTGGCGCAGCGCCGCGTCGCGGGATTTCTGCTCGCGGCTCTGGTCATAGGCGAGAAAGAATTGCTGGTCGCCTGTGAAGCTTTGATCCGGCGGCGCGGGATTGCCGCCCAGCGAGACGCGCCACGCATCATAGGAGGCGGAGAGGCCTGCCAAGTCGGCGATGTTCTCGCCCAGGGTCTGCCGTCCGTTCACCGCCAGATCAGGGAACGGCTTGTAGGCGGAGAACTGCGCCACAAGTGCATCGCCCGACGCCTCGAAATGGGTGAAGTCCGCCTTGGTCCACCAGTTGAAGAGGCGGCCATGCGCGTCGAACTCTGCGCCCTGGTTGTCGAAGGTGTGGCTGATCTCATGGCCGATCACCGAGCCGATGGCGCCATAATTGTAGGCATCGTTGGCGCCGGCATCGAAGAACGGCCGCTCCAGGATCGCAGCGGGGAAGTTGAGCGCGTTCTGCAACGGCAGGTTCACCGCGTTCACGGTCTGCGGCTCCATCGACCATTCGTGCTCGTCCACGGGCGCGCCGATGCGGCTTATGCTGCGGTGATAGTCGAACAGTTCGGAGCGCTCCGCATTGCCGATGGCATCACCCTTCACGACGGTGAGCCCGGAATAATCGCGCCAGGTCTCGGGATAGCCGATGCCCACATAGAGAGCGAACAGCTTCTCTTTCGCCTTGGCCTTCGTCTCCGGCGTCATCCAGTCGAGCGCGTCGATGCGCTTGCCCCAGGCCGCGATGATGTTCTTCACCATCGCCTGCGCCCTGGCCTTCGCGACGGGCGAGAAATATTTCGCTGCGTAGAGCTTGCCGATCGCATCGCCCATCGCCGCATTGGTCACATCGACCGCGCGCTTCCAGCGGTCGCGCTGCTGCGGCGTGCCCGAAAGCGTCTTGCCGTAGAATGCGAAACGCTCGTCGGAAAAGGCTTTGGGCAGATAGGCTGAGAAATGGTTGATGCGGTGAAAGGCAAGATAGGCCTTCCAGGTATCGAGCGGCGCGTCGCTCACGAGCTTGGCGATACCGGTAAACGCGCGCGGTTGCCAGACGATGAAGCCTTGCGTCTTGCTGAGGCCCGCGCCCGCGAAGAACGCGTCCCAGTCCAGCCCCGGCGCCTTTCTGGTGAAATCGCCGCGCGCCCAGGGATTGTTCGCCTTCACCACGTCCTGGCTGTCGACGATGCTTTCCTGCGCTGCGGCGATCTTCATCTCCAGATCGAAGATCGCCTGCGCTTTCGCGCCAGCATCCGTAAAACCTGCAAGCTTCAGCACCGTCGCGATATGCGCTTTGTAAGCGTCGCGCACGGCGGCCATTTTGGGATTGTCGGTGAGATAGTAATCGCGGCTCGGGATGCCGAGACCGCCCTGCATCAGATAGGGCGTGTAATGCGCGCTGTCCGCAAAGCCCGGCGCGACCCATACGCCGAACAAATTCTCGGTATAGAAATTGGTGTTGTTGAGCGCGTCCACATCGGCGCGCGTCGCAGAGCCGATGGCCCGCGCCAATTCTTTCTTGTTCTTGATCGCGCCGATGGCGGCGAGCTCGGGCTTGAGCGGCGCCAGGCCCTTCGCCTCGATCCCTGCCTCGTCCATGTAGCTCGCATAGAAATCGCCGATCTTGGCCTTCTCGCTGCCGGGGGCGGGGTTCTCTTTCGCGGCATCCTCGATCAATTCCGCGGTGCGCTTGTTCGCCAGCTCGCGCAGCACGCTGAACGCGCCCCATCCTGCCTGGTCGGCGGGAATCTGGGTGTCCTTGGTCCAAGTTCCGGTGGCATAGGCGAAGAAGTCGTCGCCGGGCGCGACCGACTTGTCCATAATCGCTGTGTCGATGCCATGGCCGGTGGCGGCCAGCGCGGGCGGGGCGGCGAGGACAAGGGCCGCGATGACCAGAAGGCGGGTTTTCATGAAGTGTTCCCCTGAGGCGGCGCCTCTCGGGGCGCTCGTGACGGAGGGTTCTAGCACGGCGAGCGCCGCGCCGGGTTCATCACACTTGCGCGAAGGGCACAAAAACAGAAGGGCCGCACCCATTCGGGCACGACCCTTCCATTGCCAGTCGGCGGTTCCCGTGAACCGCTTATGCGGTCAGGCCGTCTGAACCTCTCGAATTTCAAAGATCCAGCCGGTCCACACGGGCCGCAGATGATAGCAATGAGACACTGGACCACCTCCTTTCGCTGCTGTTTCCAGAATCGAATATAGTCGAGATGCGACCGCTTCGTAAGAGGGTGGGGGATGAAATTTATTCCAGTGCTCGCGATGCTCGCTTTCGCGACCGGCGCTGAGGCGCAAATGACGCCGGCCGGTCCGTCGCCGAACGGCGCGCTGGACGCGGAGACTCTCAATTGGAATAGGATCGATGCGAGGCCGCAGCCATGATTTGTCTCCGCGCTGAAGCGAGGGCGCCATGACGACGGAGGGAGACCTTTCGACGACTTGCGTCGTCGCCGGCGGCGGACCGGCGGGAATGATGTGCGGCTATCTGTTGGCGCACGCCGGCATCGATGTGACCGTGCTGGAGAAGCACAGGGATTTCCTGCGCGATTTCCGCGGCGACACGGTGCATCCCTCGACCTTGCAGGTGATGTATGAGCTGGGGCTGCTTGAGGAATTCCTCAAGCGCCCACATCAGGAGATCACCCGCGCCGGCGGGCAGATCGGGCAGGTTCGCGTCAACCTCGCCGATTTCACGCATCTGCCCACGCTCTGCAAATTCATCGCCTTCATGCCGCAATGGGATTTCCTCAACTTCCTTGCCGAGAAGGCGAAGGCGCTGCCCAAATTTCACCTGATGATGGAGGCGGAGGCCACCGATTTCCTGCGCAAGGACGAGCGCGTCACGGGCGTCACCGTGAAGACCAAGGACGGCGAGCATGATATCTCCGCGCATCTTACCATCTGCGCCGACGGGCGGCACTCCGTGCTGCGCAATCGCTCGGGCCTGGAAGTGAAGAATCTCGGTGCGCCGATCGATGTGCTGTGGCTGCGGCTCAAATATCGCGAGGGTGACGAAGACAACGCCGTGCTCGGCCATATCGAGGTTGGGCAGGTGCTGGTGATGCTTTATCGCGGCGACTACTGGCAATGCGCGCTGGTCATTCCCAAAGGCGGCTATGACGATGTGCGCAAGGAGGGCATCGCCGCTTTTCGCAAGCGCATCGCGATGCTGGCCAATCGCGACACCGCGGACGAGATCGAGGACTGGAACGATGTGAAGCTGCTCACCGTCGCGGTTGACCGGCTGACGCGCTGGTATCTACCCGGCGCGCTGTTCATCGGTGACGCGGCGCATGCGATGTCACCCATCGGCGGCGTTGGCATCAACATCGCGATCCAGGACGCGGTGGCGGCGGCGAACATCCTCGCCGAGCCATTGCGCCGGTTGCGTGTGACCCAATCGGTCCTGGCTCGCGTTGAGAAGCGCCGCCGCTTTCCGGTTTGGGCGACGCAGGCCTTCCAGGTTGCGGTGCAGAACCGGGTGCTCGATCCGGTGCTGGCGAGCGGCGCAACTCCGAAAGTGCCGTTCATCGTCCGGCTCGCGCAGCATTGGATTTTCCTGCAGCGCATTCCAGCCCGCCTGATCGGCATGGGCGTGCGGCCCGAACATCCCGACAAGGTGCTGTTTACCAAGTAACGCGTTCATTCCGTTCGGAAATTCGCGCAGTGTTTCTGGCGCGCCGCGCCTGGAGACAATCGTTAACGCCGGGTTTACCATGCTGAACCGGTTCGCGATTGCTTCGTTACAGAAGCAGCGCAAAGAGGGAGAGCGGGTTATGTCCATTATTTCGGGCGCGTTGCGCGCGGTGGTTCTGGCGGTCGGACTGGCGGTGCTGAGCGGCGGCGCGGCGCTGGCATGCGACAACTGCGACCGCAACGATGGCGGTGACGGCTGGCATCACGACCATGTTTATTATGACGATGGCCGAGGCGACCGTCACGATGGCACTCGCGATGAAGGATATCGCGACCGCGATTATCGCGACGAGGCCTATCGCGACTGCCGCAGCGACGGATGCCATCGCTATGCCGACGATTGCCGGGATAACTGCTATCGCCACGAAGACGGCTGCCACGACGGTTGCGGCCGCCGCTATGACAGCGGTTGCCATGACGGTTGCTATCGGCGCGCCGACAACTATTCGTGCTATTCCGGGCGCTACGATTGCCGTTTCGAAGGCAGCGGATCGGACGAGCGCTATCGCGAGCGTTATTATGACGGCCGCAGCGAATGGTCGGGCGGCGGTGCCTACGGTTATTACGGGCATTAGAATCGCGAAAGCCGGAACGGCGAAAGATCGAACGGGCTTTCGCCGCCGGTGGCGAGAGCGGCCAGTGCCTCGCCGATGGCGGCAGAGTGCTTGAAGCCGTGACCGGAGCAGGGCGAGGCGACGGTCACGCGGCGCATGTCCGGATGCCGGTCGATCACGAACTGCGAATCCGGCGTCACGGTATAAAGGCATGACATTGCCTTGATGCAGCGGCCGTTGAGCGCCGGAAAATTGGGCGCGACATAGGTTTCGTACATCGCGGTGATTTCGTCCCGCGATATCGCGCGCGATGCCTCATCGGCGGATGTCGTGCTCGCATATTGTTCAGTGGCGATCTTCACGCCCCCTTGCAGCCCTTCGATGGCAGGAAAGCCATAAATGCCTTGCCGCGACTGCTGCAGCTCCCAGATGAAGATGGGGAAGCGATCGGGCAAAAACATCCCGGTCTTGTCGCCTGCATCGAACCAGAACAAGGCCTGGCGATAGATCTTGAAATGCTGCGCCAACCTTTCGTCCAGGAGTTCCGGAAGCCACGGACCTGCGGCGACGATCAGCGTGTCGGCCATGTAGGTCGCGCGATCCGTCGTGACGCCAACTGCATCGCTCGACTCCTCGAAGAAGAGCACGCGCTCACCGGCATGGATTTCCGCGCCATGCTTGCGGGCCAACCCGAGTTGCGCGTCTATGCAGGCTTCGGGGCGAACGAAGCCGGCGCTGGGCTCGTAATAGCCGGTCTCGCCGTTGCGGATCGCTAGTTGCGGGAAGCGTTGGCGTAGGGCCGCTGTATCGAGCATCTCGTGCGCGATGCCATAGGCCTCTGCGGCCGCCACGGTGTTCTCGAAGAATTGCGGCACGTGGGTGAACGAGGATTTGGCTGCGCTGGAGACGATCAGGCCGCCGTTCAGGGTAAGCAGGTCTGCCCCGGTCTCGCGCTCGATCTCCCGCCAGATTTCGTGGCTGCGCTGGACCAAAGGCGTGTAGTGGGCACCCTCGCCGATCGCCAGACGCGTGACGCGGGTGTCGCCGTGCGTCGAGCCTTTCTCGTGGGGCGGGCTGTAACGATCGATACCGAGGACACGGGCGCCGCGCTTGGCCAACTGATAGAGCGTGGCGCTGCCCATCGCGCCCAAGCCGAGGACGATGGCGTCGTAACGCGCCATCACATTTGCATCGTCCAGCCCTCGACGCCCATCGCGGCCTGGCGGACGGCTTCGCTGAGCGTGGGATGGGGATGGCTGGTGCGCGCGATATCTTCGCTCGACGCGCCGAACTCGATGGCGAGCGCGGATTCGGCGATCATCTCGCCGGCATTGGCGCCCAGGATGTGCACGCCGAGCACGCGGTCGGTCTTGGCGTCCGCGATCACCTTGGCGAAGCCGTCGGTCGCGGCGATGGTCTTGGCGCGCGCATTGGCGGTGAAGGGGAATTTGCCAATCTTGTAGAGGATGCCGGCGGTCTTCAATTCCTCTTCCGTTTTACCGACGCTGGCGACTTCCGGCGCGGTGTAGACGACCGCCGGAATCGCGTCGTAATTCACATGGCCGGCTTTGCCTGCAATGTTCTCGATGCAGGCGACGGCTTCGTCCTCGGCTTTGTGCGCGAGCATGGGGCCTTCGCGGCAATCGCCGATGGCCCAGATGCTCGGAATGTTGGTCTTGAAATGTGCGTCCGTGACGACGCGGCCGCGCCTGTCGAGCGCCACGCCGATCTTGTCCAGCCCCAGCGCATTCGTGAACGCCGTGCGCCCGATGGAGACCAGCATCACGTCGGTTTCGATCGCCGTTTGCATGCCGCCCGCTGCCGGCTCGACCGTCACGCGCAAGGCGTCGCCGGCCCTCTGGACGCCGACAACCTTGGTGGAAAGTTGAAACTTGACTCCCTGCTTGGTAAGGATGCGTTGGAAGTTCTTGCCGATTTCGCCGTCGAGCCCGGGCGTGATGCGGTCCAGGAATTCGACCACTGTGACTTCGCTGCCCAGCCTGCGCCACACCGAACCCAATTCCAGCCCGATATAGCCGCCGCCGACGACGAGCAGCCGCTTCGGCACGGATTTGAGCTCGAGCGCGCCGGTGGAGGACACGATCGTGTCTTCGTCGATGGTTACGCCGGGCAGCGCCGCGACGTCGGAGCCCGTGGCGATGACGATGTTCTTGGCGGTGAGCGTGCGGACCGTGCCGTCCTTGGCCTGCACCTCGACCTTGCCCGGCGCTGTGATGCGCGCTTCGCCGACGATGGCTTCGGACTTGGCTTTCTTCAGCAGGAATTCGACGCCTTTGGTGAGCTCGCCCACCACCTTGGTCTTGTGCGCCATCATCGTGGGCAGATCGAGCTCCACGCTCGCCTTGATGCCGAGCTTGGCGAAGTCCGTACGCGCCTCGTGGAAGCGCTCGCTGGCGTGCAGTAGCGCCTTGGAGGGGATGCAGCCGATATTGAGGCAGGTGCCGCCGAACGCGCCGCGCTTGTCGATGCAGGCGCTACTGAGGCCGAGCTGGCCTGCGCGGATCGCCGCATTGTAGCCGCCGGGCCCGCCACCTATTACCACAACATCGAATTGATCGGCCATCTCAGTTCTCTCTCAACAAAGCCAATTGTCGTCCCCGGCGAGTGCGAACCGCAGGTTCGCGCGAGGGAAGGGGACCCAGTCATTCACGGCAAGACGGTCTTGATATTCTTGCGGCACACTCCGGGATCGCGACTGCAACGACTACCTGGGTCTCCTAGCCTCGCGATGTTTCGCAACGCTCGCCGGGGATGACAGGGTAGTTTAAACATCCAGCAGCAAACGTTGCGGATCTTCCAGATTTTCCTTCACCCGCACCAGGAAGGTCACTGCCTCGCGGCCGTCGACCAGGCGGTGGTCGTAGGAGAGCGCCAGATACATCATCGGGCGGATCACCACCTTGTCGTCGATGGCGATGGGGCGCGGCTGGATCTTGTGCATGCCCAGGATGCCGGACTGCGGCGAATTGAGGATCGGCGTCGACATCAGCGAGCCAAACACCCCGCCATTGGTGATGGTGAAGGTGCCGCCCTGCAGGTCCTCAAGCTTCAATTTTCCGTCGCGCGCGTTGCCGCCATATTCGCTGATCGCGGATTCGATCTGTGCGAGACTCATCCTGTCCGCGTCGCGCACCACGGGCACGACGAGCCCGCGCTCGGTCGAAACCGCGATACCCATGTCGTAGTAATTCTTGTAGACGATGTCGTCGCCTTCGATCTCGGCGTTGACGTTGGGCAGTTCCTTCAGCGCGGCGATGCACGCTTTCACGAAGAAGCCCATGAAGCCCAGCCGCACGCCGTGCTTCTTCTCGAAATCGGCTTTGTATTCGGCGCGCAACGCCATCACATGGCTCATATCCACTTCGTTGAAGGTGGTGAGCTGGGCGGCGGTGTTCTGCGATTCCTTCAGGCGCAGCGCGACGGTCTTGCGCAGGCGGCTCATCTTCACGCGCTCTTCGCGCGCGGCTTGCGGGCGCGGTCCGGAGGGAACGGCGACCGCCGCCGGTTGCGGGCGTTGCGCCGCGCGGCTTTCCAGCGCGGCGAGCATGTCGCCTTTCAGCACACGGCCATCCCGGCCGCTGCCGCCCACGGTGGCGGGATCGAGACCGGTCTCTTCCGAGATACGGCGCACACTTGGCATCACCGGCGCTTCGGCTTTCGGTGCTTGCGCAACGGGTGCGGGCTTGGGCGCCTCCACCGGCTTGGGCGCTTCAGCTTTGGGTGCTGGCGCCGCGGCGTCGGGGTTCTTGGCAACGACGGCAGACGGCGTACCCGCCTTGCCTTCGGCGATGGCGCCGAGGATCGTGCCGACCTGCACGGTCGCGCCGTCCTGCACAGAGATCGATTGCAGCATCCCGTCGGCGGGCGCGGGCACTTCGACCGTCACCTTGTCGGTTTCCAATTCCAGCAGCGGTTCGTCCCGGGCGACGGCATCGCCTTCCTTCTTGAACCAGCGCGCGACGGTGGCCTCCGTCACGGATTCGCCCATCGCGGGAACCTTGATGTCGATGCTCATAGCGTCAACGCCTCGTTGAGGAACGCCTTCAATTCGGCCGCATGCTGGCTTGCCAGCCCGGCCGCGGTGGAGGCGTATTCGGGACGGCCGACATAGCGCGGACGCGCCGTGCCACCGAGGGCCTGGATCGTATGCTCGATGCGCGGCGCGATGAAGTTCCAGGCGCCTTGATTCTTCGGCTCTTCCTGGCACCAGACGATTTCCGCTTTCGGGAAACGGCGCAGCTCGTCGGCCAACACGCTTTGCGGGAACGGATAAAGCTGCTCCAGCCGCAGCATCTGGATGCGCGTCTCGTCGCGCTTCTCACGCTCTTCCATCAGGTCGAAATAGACTTTGCCGCTGCACAGCACCACGCGCTTGATCTGTTCGTCCGGCACCAGCTTCACACTAGTGGCGCCCGGCACGACTTCCGCCTGGTCGCGGAAGACGCGGTGGAACGAGGAGCCCGGTCCCATGTCCGACAGGAACGAGACGCAATGCTTGTTGCGCAACAGTGACTTGGGCGTCATCACGATCAGTGGCTTGCGGAATGGGCGGTGGATCTGCCGGCGCAACGCGTGGAAATAGTTCGCCGGTGTCGTCGGATTGACAACCTGGATGTTGTCCTGCGCGCAGAGCTGCAAATAGCGTTCGAGGCGTGCGGAAGAATGTTCCGGTCCCTGGCCCTCATAGCCATGCGGCAGGAGCATCACCAGGCCACACATGCGCAGCCATTTCATCTCGCCCGAGACGATGAACTGGTCGATCACGACCTGTGCCCCGTTGGCGAAATCGCCGAACTGCGCTTCCCATAGGACGAGCGCCTTGGGCTCGGCGGAGGAATAGCCGTATTCAAAGCCGAGCACCGCTTCTTCGGAAAGCAGCGTATCGACGACTTCGTATTCGCCCTGGCCTTCGCTTATGTGGTTGAGCGGCAGATAGCGCGCCTCGGTTTCCTGGTCGATCAGCGCGGAGTGGCGCTGGCTGAACGTGCCGCGCGACGAGTCCTGGCCCGACAGGCGCACGGGGCAGCCTTCGGCAAGCAACGTGCCGAAAGCGAGCGCTTCGCCGGTCGCCCAGTCGAAGCCTTCGCCCGTCTCGAACATCTTGGCTTTCGCGGCCAATTGGCGCGCGATGGTCTTGTGCAGGTTGAAACCGTCCGGCGCGGTCGAGAGTGCGCGGCCGACTTGCAGAAGCGTTTCGGTCGGCACCGAGGTTTCACCGCGGCGGTCGCCTTCGCTGGCGGTCTTGAACCCGGCCCAGCGCCCATCCAGCCAGTCAGCATGGTTGGGACGGTGTGTCTTGGAGGCTTCGAATTCTTCATCCAGGCGTTTGTTGAACGCGCCGATCATCGCCTTGATATCAGCCTCGGTCAGCGTGTCTTCCGAGACGAGCTTGGCCGCGTAAAGCTCCAGCGTCGTCGGATGGGCCTTGATCGCGCGATACATCAAAGGCTGCGTGAACGCCGGTTCGTCGGTCTCGTTGTGACCGAAGCGGCGATAGCAGAACATGTCGATCACGACGTCCTTGTGGAACAGCTGGCGGAATTCCGTCGCGATGCGCGCGCAATGCACCACCGCCTCGGGATCGTCGCCGTTCACATGGAATATCGGGGCCTGCACCATCAGCGCCACGTCGGACGGATAGGGCGAGGAGCGTGAATAGATCGGCGCCGTGGTGAAGCCGATCTGGTTGTTGACGATGAAGTGGATCGTGCCGCCGGTACGAAAGCCCTTGGTCCCGCTCATCGCGAAACATTCCGCCACCACGCCCTGGCCCGCGAACGCCGCGTCGCCATGCAGCAGCAGCGGCAGGACTTTCGAGCGCGTGGTGGTGTCGCCCAATTGCTGCTGCTTGGCGCGCGCCTTGCCGAGTACGATCGCGTCCTCGGCTTCGAGATGCGAAGGATTGGCGGTGAGCGAAAGATGCACGCGCTTGCCGTCGAACTCGCGGTCGCTGGACGCACCCAGATGGTATTTCACGTCGCCGGAGCCTTCGACGTCGCTGGGCTGCGCCGCGCCGCCCTGGAATTCGTGGAAGATCTGGCGGTAAGGCTTGCCCATCAAATTGACGAGTACGTTGAGACGGCCGCGATGCGACATCCCCAAAACGATTTCCGTTACGCCAAGCTGGCCGCCGCGCTTGATGATTTGTTCCAGCGCCGGGACCATTGCCTCGCCGCCATCGAGCCCGAAACGCTTGGTGCCAAGGAAGCGCGTGCCGCTGAATTTCTCGAAGCCCTCGGATTCGATCAGCTTGTTGAGGATCGAGCGCTTGCCTTCGGGCGTGAAGGTGATTTCCTTGTCCGGTCCTTCGATGCGGCGCTGCAGCCAATCCTTCTGTTCCGGATCGGTGATGTGCATGAACTCATAGCCGATACGCCCGCAATAGGTGCGCTTCAGGAGCTGCACCATCTGGCGCGGCGTCGCGCTTTCGAGGCCCAGCACGCCGTCCATGAACACCGGCGCGTCCATGTCTTCGTCGTGGAAGCCGTAGAACGAGGCTTCGAGTTGCGGCTGCGGCGGCTTCGGATTGAGTTTCAGCGGATCGAGTTCGGCGGCGAGATGGCCGATCACGCGATAGGCGCGGACGAGTTGGATCGCGCGGATGGATTTGTGGGCGGCGCTGTGCACGTCGGCATCGCTCGCCTCGCTCTTGCGCGGCGGCCATTGGCCGGTCAGCGCGCCGATCTCATCGCCGGTGGCGAGGTCCAGTCTGGCATCGCGCCGCCAGGCAGGGCCGCGGCCCAATTGGGTTGCGTTGAGGGTCTGCTCGCCGAGGCCGGCGAAATAGGTCCGCCACGAGGGCTCGACGGCATCGGGGTTCTCCAGCCAGCGGGCATAGAGCCCTTCGATGAAAGCGGCATTGGCGCCGGACAGGAAGGTGGTCGCTTCCAGGATCTCGTTGGAAGCCCGGTTCAGGCGGTCGGATGTAGATTGACTTGTCATTTCAATGATTTAAGACGGCTTTCGGGCCGTCTGTCCCTGGGCTCGCAAGCGAGGCGTGGCGTTTAGCGCATCCCGCGCACCATTGCACGGTATTTCCGGGCCATTTAGCGGCCCGGTACGGTTAATATGGTGTTTAGAATTGACATTTTCGGGGCGACGGGCGGACCACAGCCTATCGCCGCGGCTAGTGGCTGATTGGATGGCGAAAGGTGTCCGCCGATCGAAGGGACAGATGAAAAGCCTGGCCATTGTCGCTTGCATCTTCGCTGTGCCGGCGTTCGCAGCGCCGCTGGGTACGCCCACACCTGGGTATGTTTATTTCCACAAGACGCACGCCACACTTGCAGCCCACAACGACGCCGTCGAAACCTGCGCAGCGAACTCAGCGGCGATGTTGGGCCCTATGGCTCCTCGATTTGCCGGACTCATCGGAACTTTGATCACCGAGTCGGAAGACGAGTCGCTCGCGCGGATCAATTTCGCTGCAAACGTTGAAAACTGCATGGTGGCGGCGGGCTGGGACGTCGTCAGGCTCGACGATGCGGAAGGCGCGGGGATCGCTGCGCTCGATCCGCAGCGTCAGGCAGAAACACTTGCCCCGTGGGTCGGGGCGGATCAGGTGCATGGCCAGATCGTTCGGCGCTACCAACCGCTGAACCAATTGGCGAGGATAGCAGCGGGCCTTTCCGGCAGCGCGCAGGCCTCCCTCAGCGTCACATCCGATGCGGACAACATCGACCGGCGCGTACAGACGGTTCCGCAAGGGCCGGACAGACCGGCTTGGTTCGGTTTGGAAGAAAGCGACGATCCGGCGCGAATTCCTGCCGACGCTACGGTGATCGTAGTGCGCGCTAGAGCATGATCCAGTCACACTGGAGCGTATCCTGCATTGACGAGGTAGTTTGCACACTCGTGAGGCGTGAAGGCTTCGAGCAGGGTGCCGATGCGCTGCCAAGTGGCTTGTACCG
>DATATK010000033.1:0-2834 GCA_036268825.1 Rhizomicrobium sp.
GTGCATCTGTTCCTGTTCGTCAAAGTGCGCGAGAATTGGGCTGATGATCCCGACCGCTACCGGGAAATGGGACTGGAGTTCCCCAAGGAATAAGAAACGGCGATGCCATGAACCTCCCGAGAAACGTGTTCCGGTTTGAAATCCTGCTCTATGCGTCGCTGATCCTCGATGCGCTGTCGGTTGCGTTCGAGGACCGTACCGTGACGCCTTCGAATTCCGAGCAGGCGATCATGGCGCAGAGCGTCATTTCGGTCTGCCTGATTCTGTTGATGATGTACCTCGTCCACTATGCGGCACGGCACCGCAAGAATTGGCCGCGCTGGGTGCTGGCGGCGGCACTCCTGCTGTCGGTGATTTCGTTAATCACCGCGATCGGAGAGAGCGGGCTCGCCCTGGATAACGGCATCGAGATCGTCTCCTGCGCGCTCACGATGGCGGGGCTGTATTATTCCTTCACCGGCGACGCGCAGGGCTGGTTCAACGCGTGATTTCGGTGGCCAACGAGGGATTACGCTGACGCTCATCCGCCCTACATGTTACGTCTAAATCATGGAATGGGCCGACGATGGCATCGTGCTGGGAGTGCGGCGGCATGGCGAATCCTCCGCCATCGTCGAACTGCTGACGCGCGCCCATGGCCGTCACCTCGGGCTGGTGCGCGGCGGCGCCGGCTCACGGATGCGGCCGCTGTTGCAGCCCGGCAACGGCGTGCATGCGGTATGGCGCGCGCGGCTTGACGAGCATCTCGGCACTTACGCGATCGAAGGGACCCAGATGCGGGCGGCCAACCTGCTGTCGTCGCCGCACGCCGTCTATGGCGTGACGCATCTCGCCGCGCTCGCGCGGTTGTTGCCGGAGCGCGACCCGCATGAAGATATCTACGAGATGCTCGAGCACGCGCTGGACGATTTCGAGGACGCCTCGGGCGCTGCGGTGCATCTGGTGCGGTTCGAACTCGCGATGCTCGCCGAACTCGGCTTCGGCCTCGATCTGGAGAATTGCGCGGCAACCGGCGAGACCGAGGACCTGCTCTATGTCTCGCCGAAGTCCGGCGGCGCGGTGTCGCGCACGGCCGGCGAGCCCTGGCGCGACCGCCTGCTGCGGCTGCCTCCCCATTTGCGGCAAGGCGACGAGGCCATCGGCGGCTGGTCGGATCAGGACCTCCAGGACGGCTTCGCGCTGACCGGCCTGTTCCTGCTACGCCACGTGCTGGAACCGCGCGGGCAGACCCATTCGGATGCGCGCGACGGGTTCATCAATGCGGTGATCAGGAAGCGCGCGAAAATACAGATTACGTCCTCCTGAAGCGACCGCCACGCTGCGCCGGGCTGTCTGCGGTTCCGCCGCCACAATTGATCGACAGCTCTTCGCTCGCGTCAGTTCGATTTCATTTGCGCTGGCGACCAGAGTCAGATTCTCTTGTCGATTGTGATTGTATTTCAGGGGGCATCATGTTGACGCGTGTACTCGGCGCCGCCGCGCTGAGCCTGGTTGTCTCGTCCTTCAGTTCCGCCGCAAGCGCCGGAGCCATGCAGCGGATGTCCTGCAGCGCGGTCCGGTTCTATGTGGCGAGATATTCGGCATCCGCCGCGGAATCCTACGCGCGCAGTCATGGCGCAACCGACGCCCAGATCGAGACCGCGCGGCGTTGCCTGAGGGATGCGCCCGCGCAGACCGCTGAAGCGGCGCATTGGTTCACCCGATAGCATTTCCTGTTCGATCGCCTAGTGCTCTGATTCCGAAGTTCGCACCATATCGCGGCACCCTCGTATGCGAACTTCGGAATCGAAGAGCACTAGCAACCTTTTGATTCTAGTGCGGCTTTGACTTTGAAGTTCCGATGGCGAGTGTGCGGAAACAACTGATCGGAACTTCAAAGTCGCCGCACTAGCCCGCACGGCCGGCCGCCAAGGTTTGGCCGCGCGCGGCTGGATTCTTTCCCAACCCTCGCCATCTTTTCGAGCGGGCGAGGGTGACACGCTCCTCGCGTGAGTTGAGTTTGCGTGGGGAGTAGCGCCATGGACGTGGATTTCCAGGCCAAGGTGGAGAAGTACGAGAGCAAGGCGGCCAAATATCGGGAAGCGGCTCTCAAGGCGGCCGAAGGCCCGCAGCGGACCATGTGCGAGGGGCTCGCGGGCTATTATGACGGACTTGCCGCGGATTTCCGCCAGGCCGTGGAGAAGCGGAAGACCGCCTAGCGCCCAATTCGGACGTCATTCCGACAGCATAGGCGTAGAAGATTGGCTCGCGATTTGACCGCTGGCGCCGCGGGACTGCCCTGATTCGCGCCTTGTCCGATTTCGGCGAAGCGTTTATCCCGGTCGCATGGGAAAACCACTGATTCCGCCGAAACCGCCCGAGATTTCCGAGGTGCCGCTGCGCGAGGCGCTGGAACAGCGCTATCTCGCCTATGCGCTCTCGACGATCATGCACCGCGCGTTGCCGGACGCGCGCGACGGCCTGAAGCCGGTGCACCGGCGCATCCTCTATGGGATGCGGCTGCTCAATCTCAATCCTGGCGCCGCGTTCAAGAAATCGGCCAAGATCGTCGGCGACGTGATGGGTTCGTTCCATCCGCATGGCGACCAGGCGATCTATGACGCCATGGTGCGCCTGGCGCAGGATTTCTCCTCGCGCTATCCGCTGGTCGACGGGCAGGGCAATTTCGGCAACATCGATGGCGATAACCCGGCCGCTTATCGTTACACCGAAGCCCGGATGACCGAAGTCGCGCGGCTCTTGCTGGAGGGCATCGACGAGGATGGAGCCGAGTTTCGCCCGACTTACGACAACAGCGGCAAGGAACCGTCAGTTCTGCCGGGCGGCTTTCCGAA
>DATATK010000034.1:0-2099 GCA_036268825.1 Rhizomicrobium sp.
TGGCGCGCCATGTCGTCGAAGCTCGAACGGAACTGATCGGCCATCTTGCGCGCTTTGGACGTCCATTGCCCGAGCGTGCGCATCAGGCGCGGCAGATCCTTCGGTCCCACCACGACCAGCGCCACGATGAGAACGATGAGGATGTGGCTCCAGCTGAAAAGATCGAACATGGCGCCGTCCGCGACCCGCGCCTTCAGTGGCTTGCGGTCGTCTGATCCTTGTTCACGGGCGCGGCTGCGTCACGATCGTTGTTCAATGAGCGGGGGCCGGGCGGCGGCTGATCGTGATCGTTCAGGCCCTTGCGGAAATTGTTGATGCCCTTGGCGACATCGCCCATGAGGTCGGAAATCTTGCCCCGGCCAAGCAGCAGGATCACCACCACCGCGATGATCAGGATATGCCAGATGCTGAGCGAACCCATGAAAGCTCTCCTTCGGCGCAGAAGTTACCATAACCGCCAAGGCCGAAGGCGGGGTTAAAGCCCTCAACCGCCTGTGATGCAAGGAAAAGTGGGATTGATTGCCCTCTACCCCACATTTGTGGGGGAGAGGTTTGGGTGAGGGGGCCATGAAACAAGCAAAGTTATTGAAAACGGTGCGCCGGGAAAATTGCCCCCTCACCCCGCCCTCTCCCCCGCTGAAGCGGGGTAGAGGGAGATTTAGAGTCAGCCCACGACGATCTCGGGTTTGCGGTCAAAGGCCGCGGCGAGTGCGGCCAGCCGCTTCTCCACCGGCTCGGCGGCGATAGCCTGACGGCGCGGCGGCAGCTCCAGCGCCAGCCGGGTCGGCGTGAGTTTCAGGTGGTAGTGCTTCAGTTCGCCTTCCGCGGCCGCGGACAGCGCGAAGGCCAGCCGCGCCGCCAGCCCGATGCGCAGCGCGATGCTGGCATCCTCTTCATCCAGCAGCTCGGCGATGTTTATTTCTTTCGGGAAATCCTCGTCGCCTGAATGGCGGTGGAAGATGGCGGTGGCAATCAGCGCGCGCACGCGATGGCTCGCGCCCGCGAACGGCGCCGTCAGCACCTGATTGAAGGCGCCAAGCGCGCGGTCGTCCGGATGCCTGCGCCAGCCGATGTCGGAGAACAGGCAGGCCGCCTCGCGGGCGCGGCGCTCGTCGCGGCTTTCGCCAACAAACAGCGGCGCCATCCATTCGAACATTTCCTCCGCATGCGCGGACGAGCGCGACAGGCGGCGGTTGGTGCCCTGGGCGAACGTGATGAGCGGATCGAGCGCGCGTTCTTCCGCCGAAAGTTGCGCGAAGAGCAAACCTTCACGCAGGCCGTAAGCCGAGATGACGACTTCCTTGAGATCGGCCGCGAGCATGAGTTGCTCAAGCACGATGGCGCCGTAAGGCAAAGCCTCGGCGCGGCGGCGCGAGACGACCTTCATCATGTCCAGCGACTTGCGCGACTGACGTGCCAGCACATCGCAAAGTCCGAGCACGCGATTGCGCGAAATGGGATAGTCGTGCAGCACATGCAGCGGATAGCGGCGGCGCTCCATGTCCACGCGCGCGAAACTGCGCCATACGCCGCCAACCGCATAAAGCGAGCGGCCCTTGAAATCACCCAGCTTCGAAATGTGTTCGAGGCCCTTTTCGACCATCTTGCGGGCCTTGTCCGGATCGTTTTTGGCATAATCCATCAGGCGCAGGGGACCGAACGGCAATGTCGTGGCGGCACCCGTCCGTCCGCCTTTCACCGAAACCATGTCGAGGCTGCCGCCGCCCAGATCGGCAACGATGCCTTCCGCATCCGGAATGCCGGCGAGCACGCCTTCGGCGGCGAGCTTGGCTTCCTCCTCGCCTGACAGCACGCGCACGGGCGCACCCCAGGCGGCTTCCGCCCGGCGGATGAATTCCGCGCCGTTGGAGGCGTCACGCGCCGCAGCAGTGGCAACCGCCTCGCGCGTTTCCACATGCAGGGCGTTGACGATGAGCCGGTAGCGCGCCAGCGACTCCAGAACGAGACGGATGCCTTCGTCGTAAAGGCGGCCGGTCGAAACCATGTCGCGGCCGATGGCGCAGATCGTCTTCTCGTTGTGGACGATGGCGGGCGTCCGCGAGAAGGATTCCTACACAACAAGGCGCACGGAGTTTGAG
>DATATK010000035.1:0-14519 GCA_036268825.1 Rhizomicrobium sp.
GAACGGCAAGCACGTCCGCATACGGCAATTCCACATGATGAAGATAAAAGTCCAAATGTGGCCCAATGCTGATCCCGTTTGTAAATTGTGCATCGGCTACCTTAAAGACGTGCTTGGGCGCGTCTTGTGGAGGCAGGGTGACGCGCTGGAAAGCGCAGCGGCAGTTTCGGGCCATAGTCTGGCCAAGATTTTTCAATTCTGGCCGGATCAATATCTGCATTTGGGGATTGATGTGCCCGTTGGGAAGCAGCGGCTTTGCGAATATCGGGGTGCATCCAAGGAGACTAACTACGGCACGTTGGCTGACCGCATACCAAGCCAACTGAATCGCCAAGATGAAAAGCTGGAAGGCAGCGACTATGCCGAGGACCGCAGTAAATTTTGCGATGACCCAGTTGCTCGGCGTATCTGGGTTCTCTTGGGCTCTCTTGTTATCGCCTTTGTTGCAATTGGTTACGGTGTTTCCAGAATTGATTTTGAACGGCAAGCCGCTGGTTGGGGCATTATTGTCTTTGGTGTGCTGTGCTTTGGGGGTGGGATGGGTCTGTGGATTATTGACGGTCTGTACCCTGCTAGTTGGTGCTGGCCCCTGTAACGGATTTGGAGAGGGAATCGGGCCGGCTGCGATCAAGAAGATCGCGGCTACGAAAATGGCCCCGGTTCTAAACATCCTCTAACCTTACGCCATCAAGTTCGAGCGCCGCTAGGCTCGCCAAGTAAAATGAGGCGGAAAACGACGCCCGTTTTAGCTTCATGGTCAGGGAGGCCTCGGTTTCCTTGAATCCGTGCCTTTTTAGACGCTTTATCATCTCGGCATAGGTGACCTCGGCCTTTTTCATTTCGGCCTTGAGGTGGGCCGAGGCCCTAAGTCCCCATTCCTCCTCGGTTTTTGCAAGCGCCATGCGGGTCCATCCTAACGATTCTGGGGCCTATCATAATCGTTAGATTGCCCTTGACAACCCTCCCCATTCCATCACGCCGGACGACAGAATGCGGATGGCCGCGTCTATGTTCGCCAGATCGGCCCGGAGCCGCGTGACCCGCTTTTCAAGTTCCAGAATGTTTCCGCTGATTTCCGCTCGCTTGGAGCGGAGAACAGGAATAACGTGTTCGCTCATGCAATAAGCTTAGGCACTTGCCCGATTCACTTCTTCCACCGGATGCGCCATAATACCGCAAATTAGCAGGGAATATTTGAACAACAACAGATATGGCGAACCTGCGCGTTTGGTTACCTTGCCGTTCGTGCAACAACAAGAAACCGCCGCCGCGGCCGGCGTTTCACTTTGCGCATCGATCCCGGGCTAAGCTGCGGCCCGCTTCGTCACGATGACGTTCCAGGAATACGGCTTGAGAGTGGCATTGAGGGCGTCGCCGCGCAGCGCGACGCGCGCATTGTCCTGCGGGGTCACGGTCTGCGGGGATCGTTTCGTGTTAACGGCTTTCAGATCGCTGTCGTGAAGTTCGGTTGCCGACACGATCTGGCGGCTTCCGAGGCCACGCAGCTCCACGGTCAGGCTCATGTCCTCCGCGCCGCGATTGAGCGCGAAGATCGTGGCCTGGCCGCTCTTTTCGTCGTGCAGAACGGTCGCGAGCAGGCAATCCAGTTCGGCATGGCTGCCGCCCGCGAAATGCGGCGTCTCGATGCGGGTGCGCAACACGTCGCCATGGCCGAACCGCGCCGCCGACGCGAAGGGATGGAAGATCGTCTGGCGCCAGGCCGGGCCGCCTTCCTCGGTCATGATCGCGCCGATGACGTTGACGAGCTGCGCCAGGCACGCCGCCTTCACGCGATCGGCATTGTTCATCAGCGTGATGAGCACGCCGCCGACGATGAGCGCATCCTCGAAATTGTAGACCTCCTCGATCAGCCTGGGCGCCTTGGGCCAGCCAGGCTGGCGCAGGTCGAGCGGGGTGTGCGCCTTGTACCAGACGTTCCACTCGTCGAGCGACAGCATGATGCGCTTGGGCGAGCGGCGCTTGGCGGCGACGGCGTCGGCGATGGCGGCGACTTCCTTGATGAAGGAGTCGAGGTCTTCGATGACGGAGAAATATTCCTTGATGTCGTCCGCGTCGTTGCGGAAATACTGGTGCAGCGAGATGAAATCGACCTGGTCGAAGCAGCGCTCCAGAACGTCCTGCTCCCAATGGCCGAAGGTCGGCATCGCGCGGTTGGAGGAGCCGCAGGCGGTGAGCGTGACGCTCGGATCGACCCAGCGCAGCACCTTAGCGGTCTCCTGCGCGACGCGGCCATATTCCTCCGCCGTCTTCTGGCAAATCTGCCAGGGGCCGTCCATTTCGTTGCCAAGGCACCAGAACTTGATGGCGTGCGGCTCCTCGAAGCCGTGGGCGCGGCGCAGGTCGGAATACTGCGTGCCGCGGGGATGATTGCAATATTCGATGAAATGCCGCGCCGCATCGGGCCCGCGCGTGCCGAGATTGACGGCAAACATCGGCTCGACATCGGCCTTGCGGCACCAGGTGATGAATTCGTTGGTGCCGAATTCGTTGGTCTCCGTGCTGCCCCAGGCCAGATCGAGGCGCACCGGCCGCTGGTCTTTGGGGCCGACCCCGTCTTCCCAATTGTAGCCGGAGAGGAAATTGCCGCCGGGATAGCGCACGATGGTCGCGCCCAATTCCTTGGTCAGCGCCAGCACGTCCTGGCGAAAACCATCCGCGTCGGCAGTGGGATGGCCGGGCTCGTAGATGCCGCCATAGACGCAGCGCCCCATATGCTCGACGAAGGCGCCGAAGATGCGCCGGTCCAGCGGGGCGACGACGAAATCCCGATCGACGACGATGTTGCTGGTGAGCATGTTCGAGACTCCGGCTAAAGCAGGTTGAAGAGGATGTCGTTGACGCGGCGCTGCGCATCGGTGAGCGCGGTGTCGATCGGCTTCTGTCCGGTGATCGCCGATTCCATCTCCTCGGAGACGATCTGCTGGATCAGGAACTGGCGCTGCACGCCGGGCGGAAGCGGCTGCAGCGTGTTCACGAGACTCATGATGTCGGTACGATGCGGCAGCGCACGCCAGCGCGCGCTCTGGATGACGGCTTCGTAGGCCGGCAGATGGCCGGTGCGCGACCATTCGAAATCGTTGTCCTTAAGGAATTTCAGCACCCGGAAGATCGCGCGCATCTTCGCAGGATCGCGCTGCGCCGCCGGAACCACCCAGGAATGGCCATCGGCATAGGTGGCGTCGCGGCCCGGATAAAGCTGCGGATACGGAAACACGGCATAGCCGCCGGCGAGCGGCGAACCAGGCTGTTTCGAGGCCTGGTCGAAGGTCCCGATCATCCAGGTGCCGACGAGATAGACGCCGCCCTGCCCGTTCAGGAAGGCGCTCGTTGCGGCGGTGTAATCCTGGTTCTTGGTCGTCAGGTTCTCGTCGTAGATTTGCTTGAAGAGCTGCAGGACGCGGCGGGCGGCGGGCGTCTCCAGATCGATATGGCGCGGATCGGCGAAGAAATCCGAATTCTGCTGCATCAGGAAGGTGAAGAGATTGCGCGCATAGGCGGCGGGCTCGTTGACCATCGACTGTATGAGATAGGGCTTGCCGGTCGCGCGCGTGAATTGCCGCGCCTGCGTCAGCAATTCGTCCGGACTGCGCGGCAGCACCGGCTTGCCGTCCCGAACCAGGCCGGCCGCGCGGAACAGGTTCATGTTGATGTGCCAGAGCGGCGCCCAGTTGTCGAACGGCATCGCATAGACGTGGCCGCCGCGCATCACACCCACGCGCGCGGCGGGCGTGAACTGCGCGGGTTCGATGCCCACCGATTTGAGGCCGGTCTCCAGCGGCACGATGAGATGGCGCGTGCTGTAATCGGAAATGGCGGATTCGTGCATGGTGACGAGATCGGGCGGATCGCCCGCCGCTAGCTCGGCGGAGAGCTGGTCGTAGCCCGGCCAGGACACGATGTTGACCTTGACGTGGACGTCCGGATTCTCGGCGTTGAACCTGTTGATCAGCGTGGTGATGATGCCGCATTCGCCCTCGGCCGCCGCGACATTGGTGGAGTTCCCGTAATCGGCGTCGCAGGCGCCGAAGAAGCGCTGCAGGGTAATTTCTATCGGGCCGCCGCTCTTGCGCGCGCAGCCCGGCGTCGCACACAGCATGGCGAACGCGGCGAGACAAATAACGGCGCGCTTCATCACATCGCCGCCTTCGACACGCCGAGCACGATATAGCGCTGGAAGAAGACATAGACGATCAGGATCGGCACGCTGGCGAACACCGCCTGGGCCATGAGGAAGCCGAGCCCGTTGGTCTGGGCGAAGTTCATCTGCGACGAGGCGATGCCGACGGTGAGGGTGAACATTTCGGAATTGGTCGCCGAAATCAGCGGCCACCAATAGTCGTTCCAGGTGGCGAGGAAGGTGAAAATCCCGAGCGTCGCCTGCGCCGGCAGCGAAAGCGGCAAGAGGATGCGCCAGAAGATCTTGAAGCGCGACGCGCCGTCGAGCCAGGCGGCTTCCTCCAATTCCTTTGGCACGGCACGGAAATACTGCGTCATCAGGAACACGCCGAACGGCGCCGCCAGCCCCGGCAGGATGAGCCCGCCATAGGTATTGTGCAGATGCAAGGCGCTGAACATCTGGTGGCGCGCGATGATGACCGATTGCTCGGGTATCGCCAGGCCGAACAGCACGATGATGAAGATGATGTCGCGCCCGGGAAATTGCAGCCGGGCGAAGCCGTAGCCCGCGAGCGAGGACAGCGCGAGCACGCCGAAGGTCACGCTGAGCGACACGACCGTGCTGTTGAGCAGCCAGCCGAACACGGCGGGATGGCCCAGTATGTCGGCATAGTTCGCGAGCGTATAAGGCCCCTGGAACACGGTGTGCGTGCCGCGCATGAGTTCGGCGTTGGGCTTCAGTGACAGCGCCAGCGTCCAGAGCAGCGGCGCGGCCATGATCGCTGCCGCCACCACCAGTCCGGCGAGGACGAATGCGTTGCGGCCGGTTTGCGCTCGGGCCGTCATGCGACGGACCGCTTGCGCGAGGCGAGGAACTGGGTCATCGCGGCGGCCAGGATGATGCAGAACAGGATTTCCGATGCCGCGGCGGCATAGCCGATGTCCCAGCGCTGGAAGCCGACCTGATAGATGAACAGCACGATCGGCAGCGAGGCGTTGTCCGGCCCGCCCAGGGTCATGATCTGCGCCTGGCCGAAGAGCTGGAACTGCAGGATGATCTCGATGACCACGACGACCAGCGCGGTGCGCTGGATCGACGGCAGGGTAATGCTCCACAGCGTGCGCCAGCGCCCGGCATTGTCGAGCGCGGCGGCTTCGTAGAGATCGCGGGGCGCCTGCTGGAGCGCGGCGAGGAACAGCATCATCGGCAGGCCGATGCACCACCAGACCGTCGTGAGCGCGATCGCCGGCATCGCCAGATGCGCGTCGCTCAGGAACGGGATCGCCGGCAGGCCCAGCGCGGCGAGGGCATTCGCGATCAATCCGCCATCGGGGATCAGGACCATGCGCCAGATCAGCGTCACGATCGTGACCGACAGGACCGAGGAGGAAAAGAACAGCCCGCGCAAGACGGCCGAGAAGCGCGACGCGTCGTTGAGGGCGAGCGCGAGCGCGAGGCCGAGCACGGTGAGCGCGGGCACCGTGAGCAGGACGAACCAGCAGGTGTTCCAGACCGATTTGAGGAACACCCCGTCCCGGAACAGGCGGACATAATTCTCCAGCCCGATGAACTTCGAGCCGCCGAACAGATCGGCCTTGTGAAGGCTGAGGACGATGCCCGCGAACAGCGGATAGGCGAGCAGCACCGCGAAGACGATCAGATAGGGCGCGACGAAGGCCAGGCCGCTCCACGCTTCGCGGCACTGCGAGAATGTCCGTGCGGTGTGATCGAGCGCCGCCATGTCAGGCCGCACCGTGATAGCCGCGGTCTTCGGCATCGAACAGATGCGCCGCCGCGCCGCTGAAGCGGACGCCGATCGTACCGCCAGCGCGCGCCTGGGATGGCGCACCATCGACGGTCACGATCTTGTCGCCGCTAGCGAGGGTCAGGTAGACATGGGTCTTGTCGCCGAGGAACTCCACGAAATCGACGGCCCCATTGGCGTCGCCGCTGCCCGGCGCGCAGAGCTGGATGGCCTCGGCGCGCAACCCGACGCGCAGCGCACCGTCCTTCGGCAGCGCGGCCACCGGAATGCGCGTCTGGATCACGGTGCCGTCGCCGAGCCGGACGCGCTGGAATCCGTCATCCGATGCGACACGCTCCGCCACGAAGAAATTCATCGCGGGCGCGCCGACAAAGCCGGCGACGAAGGCGGTGGCCGGGCGGCTGTAGATCTCCAGCGGCGTGCCGATCTGCTCGATGCGCCGGGCGTTCATCACCACGATGCGGTCGGCCAGGCTCATCGCCTCGGTCTGGTCGTGCGTCACGAAGATCATCGCGGTCTTGACGCGCCGGTGCAGGTTGGCGATCTCCTGGCGCGTGCGCCCGCGCAACGCCGCATCGAGATTGGACAGTGGCTCGTCGAACATGAACAGCTTGGGTTCCTTGACGATGGCGCGCCCGATGGCGACGCGCTGGCGCTGGCCGCCGGAAAGCTCGGCCGGCCTGCGCTCCAGCAGGTGTTCCATTTCCAATATCCGCGCGGCATCGGCGATGCGGCGCGCGATCTCCTCGCGCTCCACGCCGGCGTTGCGCAGGCCGAACGCCATGTTCTCGCGCACCGTCATGTGCGGATAGAGCGCATAGGTCTGGAACACCATCGCGACGCCGCGCCGGCCCGGCGGCAGCCGGTCGATGCGCTGGCCATCGAGCGCGATCTCGCCGGCATCGATCGACTCCAGCCCCGCGACGGCGCGCAGAAGCGTGGACTTGCCGCAGCCCGACGGGCCGAGAACGACCACGAACTCATCCGCGCCGATGGTCAGCGAAATGTCGTCGAGCACCAGCGTGTCGCCGAAGCGTTTGCTCACGCCGCTGAGCGCAAGTCCGCCCACGCTGTCTTCTCCCCTGTTGCGTAGCGCTGCGCCGGCCGGTCGATGCCAGTCAGTGATTGTGGCGAGGGATGCCCTTCGTGCGCGCGATACGCTTATATTTCACGGCGGGTTCGAGAACCGCCCCGGTTTCCATCTGGCCCACCACGGCGCGCTGCATCTCCTGCCACGGCGTCTGGCTGGCGGGATAGGCAAAGCCGCCCGCGTCGGCGAGCGCCTGCTGGCGCGTCTGCATCTCCGCGTCGGCCAGCAACACGTTGACTTCGCCCTTGCGCAAATCGACCCGGATGCGGTCGCCGGTCTTGAGCACCGCAAGGCCGCCGCCGACCGCCGCCTCGGGCGAAGCGTTCAGGATGGAGGGCGAATCCGACGTTCCGGACTGGCGCCCGTCGCCGATGCAGGGCAGGACGTGAACGCCCTGCGCGATGAGCTGAATGGGCGCGCGCATGTTGACGACTTCGGCGCCGCCCGGATAGCCGATGGGCCCGGCGCCGCGCATGAACAGGATGCAGCGTTCGTCGATGTCGAGCGCGGGATCGTCGATCCGCGCGTGATAATCCTCCGGCCCGTCGAACACGATGGCGCGGCCCTCGAACGCGTCGGGGTCGTTTGGGTTAGACAGATACCGGTCGCGGAATTCCTTGGCGATCACGCTGGTCTTCATGATGGCGGAATGAAACAGGTTGCCCCTCAGCACGAGGAATCCGGCCTTGTCGGTGAGCGGCCGCGCGAACGGGCGGATCACCGCCTCATCCAGGATCCTGGCGCCGCGGCAATTGTCGCCGATGGTGCGGCCGTTCGCCGTGACGGCGCTTTCGTCGATCAGGCCCTGTCCCATCAACTTCTGCACCACGGCGGGCACGCCGCCGGCGCGGTAGAAATCCTCGCCCAGATATTCTCCCGCCGGCTGGAGGTTGACGAGCAGCGGCACATCGTAGCCGAAGGCCTGCCAGTCGTCGATCGAGAGCTCCACCCCGACATGGCGCGCCAGCGCGATCAGGTGCAGCGGCGCGTTGGTCGAGCCGCCGATGGCCGAATTCACCCGGACCGCATTGATGAACGCCTCGCGCGTGAGGATGTCGGACGGCTTGCGGTCCGCATGGATCATCTCGACGATCTGGCGGCCGGTTTCATACGCGCATTCCTGCCGGTCGCGATGCGGCGCAGGGATCGCGGCCGAACCGGGCAACGCCATGCCGAGCGCCTCGGCGAGGCTGTTCATCGTGGTGGCCGTGCCCATCGTGTTGCAATAGCCGGTCGACGGCGCGGCGGACGCGACGAGCTTGATGAACGCCGCGCGGTCGATTTCGCCGGCGGCAAAGCGCTCGCGGGCCTTCCACACGACAGTGCCCGATCCGATCCGCTTGCCGTCGGCCCAGGCGCTGATCATCGGACCGACGGACAAGGCAATCGCCGGGATATCGACCGTGGCCGCCGCCATCAGGCAGGCCGGCGTGGTCTTGTCGCAGCCGGTGGTGAGGACGACGCCGTCGAGCGGATAGCCGTACAGGATCTCGACCAGGCCGAGATAGGCAAGGTTGCGGTCGAGCCCCGCCGTGGGGCGCTTGCCGGTTTCCTGGATCGGATGAACCGGAAATTCGATCGGCACGCCGCCGGCATCGCGTATGCCGTCCCGGACGCGTTCGGCGAGCACCAGGTGATGACGGTTGCAGGGCGACAGATCGGAGCCGGTCTGCGCGATGCCGACGATCGGCCGGCCCGATTGCAGCTCTTCGAGAGTGAGACCGAAATTCATGTAGCGTTCGAGATACAACGCCGTCATGTCGGTGTTGTCACGATCGTCGAACCAGGCCCGGGAGCGCAGGCGGCGGGGATTCGCGGGAGACGTCATGACAAAGATCCGGCCGTTCCTGAGATGTGGCGCCGTTGGCCGGAAGACGGCCCGACCCGGCCGTACGTTCCCCAAGCGTCTCGATCGCCCATCGTTCTGTTTTCCTTACGGCAGGCCCACGGAATCCCGCAAGCCGCAACAGCCGCCGTGCCGCCCCCATATACTCAGACAAATTGCCATGCCACCCGCCAAATGGCAAGGCGCGGGGCGCCGCGGCCTTGGCGGCCCGGTCAATTGTCTGATTTAATATTCATACGCCCTCGGAGGCGAAAACAACAAAGGGGAGCGGGCCATGCCGGGCAGATGGACACGGATTTTTGCTATCGCATGCGTGGCGCTGGCCGCGCTTGCCTTGCCCGCCGCGGCAGGCCCAAATCATTCCATCCAGAAAGCGGTGTTCGGGCGCGCGGAAGGACGGCAAGTGGACATCTATACGCTGACCAACACGAACGGCGTCGAGGTCCGCATCATGACCTATGGCGCGGCGATCGTCTCGCTCAAGACGCCCGACCGCGCGGGCAAGCTCGCGGACATCGTGCTCGGTTTCGGCGCGCTCGACCCCTATGTCGCCGGCGTGCCTTACTTCGGCGCCGTCGTCGGGCGCTACGCCAACCGCATCGCGAACGGCCGCTTCACGCTGGACGGCACGACGTACCAGCTGCCCAAGAACGACGGTCCCAACAGCCTGCACGGCGGCGACAAGGGCTTCGACAAGCGCGTCTGGCGCGCCAGTCCGTTCGAAACGGCGCAAGGGCCCGGTCTGCGGCTCAGCTATATCAGCGCGGCGGGCGAGGAAGGCTATCCCGGCCAGCTCACCGCACATGTCACCTATCAACTGCATGACGACAATTCGCTCAGCATCGACTACGCGGCGACCACGACGGCGCCGAGCCCCGTCAACCTGACAAACCACAGCTACTTCAATCTCACCGGCGATCCGAAACATACGATCCTGGATCACGTTCTGACGATCAATGCCGACAGCTTCACGCCGGTGGACGCGACGCTCATCCCCACCGGCGAGCTGCGCCCGGTGGCGGGCACGCCGTTCGATTTCCGCAAAGCCACCTCCATCGGCGCGCGGATCGGCGCGAACAACGAACAGCTGCATCTCGGCCACGGCTATGACCACAACTGGGTGCTTGTGAAGCCGCATGACGGCGCGATGACGACGGCAGCCATTCTTTCGGATCCCGCGAGCGGGCGGACGCTGGAAGTGCGCACGACGCAGCCGGGGCTGCAGTTCTATTCCGGCAATTTCCTCGACGGCAAACCCGCGGGGCACGGCACGGTCTTCGAGCACCGGACCGGGCTCTGCCTGGAGACGCAGCATTTTCCCGACTCGCCCAACCAGCCGTCGTTCCCCTCCACGATCCTGCGACCGGGACAGACCTATTCGGAACGCACCGTGCTGATCTTCGGCACGACGAAGTAGCAGAGGCCCTCGCGTGCGGTTCTAAACGGCGGACAACCGGTAAAGGCCGGCGCCGTGGGGCGGCAGCACCGGCGCGAAAGTGCCGCGAGCCGCTGTCATCTCGTGGCGCCACAGATCGCGCGCGCGAACCGCGCCGTTCAGTCCCAAACGCGACAGTTCGACCGGCACGCGCGCGGGCGGCATCGCGTCTCGCAGGTTGAAAAGCGCGACATAGATGCCGCCGTTCGGAGCCTTCGCCGTCCACGCGGCCATGCCGTCACCGAAAAACAGCTCCCGATTGTCCCGGCTCGTCTGGTTGACGGCGAGCACTTCGTCGTTGGTCAGAAGCGACAGCGTCGCGTCGTCGAGTTTTCGCAAATCCCCGCCCATGATGAGCGGCGAGCGCGCGATCGACCAAAGGGTCATCAAGGTCTGCTGCTCGTCAGGCGTGAAACGCGTCGCGCGCTTGCCCATTTCGAGCACGCCAAGCGGCAGCATGTCCGCATCGGGCCAGTTGCCGGCGCGCCGGTAGGGATTCCAGTTCCGCAATCGCGCGAATTGCTCGAGCATGGCCGGCCAAGTGTCCCAGAAATCGTCGCTGATGCGCCACATGTTGGCGTTGCGCGCCACGTCGTCCGCGGCGGCGAGCGGCGTTTCGCCCGGCGACAGCGACAGGACCATCGGGCGGTCGCACGCATCGATCGCGCTTCGCACCGCGTGGATTTCCGGCGCGTTGCGGAAATAGGGCCGGCTCATGTCGTCGGCCTTGATGAAATCGACGCCCCACGACGAATAGAGCGCGAACACGGAGTCGTAGTAGGCCTGCGCGCCTGGTTTGGACATGTCGATGCCGTACATGTCGGTGTTCCACGAGCAGACATTGACGCGGTCGGCGATGTCGCCGGCGCGCGCCGCCGTGCCGAGGATCGGCGTGTTCTGATCCGCGGCCTGGCGCGGCACGCCGCGCATCATATGGATGCCGAACTTCAGGCCCAGACCGTGCACATAATCGGCGAGCGGCCTGAACCCCGCGCCGTTCGCGGCGGAGGCAAAGCGGTTCGGCGCGGGCACCAGCCTGCCCCAGCCGTCCATCGCCAGCACGGCGCCCTTGCGATAGTCGTAGCTGTTGGCGCCGGGCTCGTACCACTGGATATCGACGGTGAAGATGTTGTAGCCGTGCGGCAGCAGGCGTTTGCTCATGATGGCGGCATTGGCGCGCGCTTCGTCCTCGCGGATCGTGGGGCCGAAACTGTCCCACGAATTCCAGCCCATCGGCGGCGTCGGCGCGAGACCGCGGAAATCCTCCGCGCCTTGCGCACGCGACGCCAGCGCCGGAGCGGCCAGCATACCGGCGAGTGCGTTGCGGCGCGAAAGCGTCAGCATCCGATCATTGCACGCGCAACACGACCACCGATTTGGCGGGCAGCGTCAGCGAGAGCGTGTTGCCCGCCAGCGTCGCACCCGTGAACGGCGCCGGCTGCACGGCATTGGGATTGTCGAACGTGTTCTGCGCGTCCATCGACGCGGCGGTGAGGATCGTTCCGTCGACATGCCCGGCATTCGTGCCCGCGATGGCGGCGGATACCGGCATCGGCTTGTTGGGATCGAGATTGACGAGCGCCACGACGATCGTTCCGTTCGCCGTGCGGGCAGCGGACAGGCTGACGGCCGGAACCGAGACCGCGCCCAGCCGGTATTCCGGCGTCTGCAGGTCCGCGGGCAGGAAGGTCGCGTCCTGGAACGGCCGGAACATGTGGAAGACGTGATAAGTCGGCGTCAGCACCATGCGCGGCCCATCGGTCAGGATCATCGCCTGCAGCACGTTGACCATCTGCGCGATATTGGCGAGGCGCACGCGGTCAGCATGGTGGTGGAAGATGTTGAAGTTGAGCGCCGCGACCACCGCGTCGCGCAGCGTGTTCTTCTGGTAGAGGAAGCCCGGCTCGCGGCCCGGCTCCGGATCGTACCAGGTGCCCCATTCGTCGACCGCGAAGCCGACCTTCTTCTGCGGATCGTATTTGTCCAGGATGGCGCTGTTCTGCGCGATGAACCCTTCCATGCGCAGGGTGTGCGAGAGCGTGGAGATCCACTGATCTTCGCCGAAGCCGGTGGCAGGGCCCTTGCTGTCCCATTTGTCGCCGGGGATCGTGTAGTAGTGGAACGAGATCGCGTCCATGTCGCGGTGGACCGTCGAGATCAGAGTCTGGCTCCAACTCGTGTCGTTGTCGTTGCCGCCGCTCGCGATGATCAGCGGGCGCGCGCCGCGCGGCGCCTTGAGGAAGGTCGCGCTCTGGCGGAACAGCGCGGCATATTGGTCGGGCGTCATGTTGCCGCCGCAGCCCCAGGCTTCGTTGCCGACCGCGAAATAAGCGATCTTCCACGGCTGGGGATGGCCGTTGCGCGCGCGCTCGGCCGTCAGCGTGGTCGGCTTGTCGGAGGTCATGTATTGCAGCCACTCCGCCATCTCGCGTGGGCTGCCGGTGCCCAAATTGCCATTGATATAGGCGTCGGCGCCGATCATCTGCGCGAAGTCGAGAAATTCGTGCGTGCCGAACGCATTGGTCTCCGGTACGCCGCCCCAGTTGGTGTTGAGCGTGACGGGGCGCTTGGCGCGCGGGCCGATGCCGTCGCGCCAATGATATTCGTCGGCGAAGCAGCCCCCTGGCCAGCGCACGACCGGCACATGCAGATCGCGCAGCGCCGCGACGACGTCGTTGCGGAAGCCGCGCGTGTTGGGGATCGGCGATTTCTCGCCCACCCAGACGCCTTCATAAAGCCCGCGCCCCAGATGCTCGGCGAACTGGCCGTAGATATGACGGTCGATGACCGCGCCCGGCTGGTCGGCGTGAATGGTCGCCGTCGCACTCTCCAGCGGCGGTTCGTCCGCGCCGAACGCGGACGGCGCGAAAGCCGAGACGATCAGGAGGAAAGCCGCTGCACGGCCACGGCGCCAGAAGCGCATGGTGGTTCTCCTGTCGCCGCCCTGCAAACGCTTAAACAAAAGCAGCCGGCCAGTCGTCGGCGGTCCAGCCCAGCGGCGCCACGCGCAATGTCGGCCGTCCATCGTGGCGCGCGTCGTAAGCGTGATAGATGATGTAGTCCTTGATCCCGTCGCGCACGATGGCGCAATGCCCGGGGCCGCGCCAGCGCGGCTCGCCCGCGCCCGC
Source organism: Rhizomicrobium sp. (assembly GCA_036268825.1). GTDB lineage: Bacteria > Pseudomonadota > Alphaproteobacteria > Micropepsales > Micropepsaceae > Rhizomicrobium. The sequence continues at coordinate 13,403 of DATATK010000035.1, forward strand.
CGCGAGAACCAGCGTACCGCCACCGTCCATCATCGATTTGCCGTCCTTGTCGAGATAGGGGCCGAGGATGTTCGGCGAGCGGCCGACCACCGTGTAATAGCTGCTGTCGGCGCCGCGGCAGCAGAAATCATAGGACGCGAAGCAATAGTAATTGCCCGCGCGGTTGATGATGTAGACGCCCTCGACGGCATCGGGCGCGTTGGGGCGGCGCACGATGCTGTGCCGTTCCGCGCCGGCAAGCGGCTTGCCGGTTTTCGGATCGAGCGCCATGATCTTCAACCCGCTCCAGAAGCTGCCGAAGGCGAGCCAGTGCTTGCCGTCGCGGTCGATGACATGCTGCGGATCGAGCGCGTTGAAATCGTCGCTGGTCTGCGATTCGAGAACGAGGCCCTGATCCTGCCAGTGGAATTTCGGATCGGCGGGATCGAGCGTGGCGTTGGTGGCCAGTCCGATCACCGAGTGATTGGAGCCGAACGTCGAGCAGGCGTAGTAGAGCAGATACTGGCCATTGACGAACGAGATGTCCGGCGCCCAGCAGGCTTCGGTTTGCGGGATTTCCTTCTTCACCCAGGCCGGCAGCTCCGCGAAAGCGTCGCCGCCTCGCTGCCATTGCACGAGATCCTTGGAACGGTACCACGGGATCTGCGCCGGCCAGTCGGCGCGCGGCGTGGTGCAGAACACGTAGAATGTGTCGCCAGCCTTGACGATGCTGGGATCGTGGATGGGATAGATATCGCCGGTCAGCCTCGGGTTGAGCGGCTCAAGGGTCTGCGCATCCGCCGGCAGGAAGGGCAGCGCCCCGAGCGCGCCCAACGACCCCAAAAGCATATGTCTGCGCGATAGGAAGACTCGTGACATCGGCCGGTCCGCGATCATGTCCGACTCCGAATTGCGCCCTCGAAAAAGTGGCCCAGCCTGAACAGGGAGTACAGGCTGGGCCGCAGGACCGGGGGTTACTTACAGACGATACCGAACGCCCAGGATCAAAGTGCGGTCGAACTGGCGTGTATCGCGGGGATAGACGCTCGCATTGCCGAAATAGTCCTGGTAGTAGCTGTTGAGCAGGTTGGTCGCATCCAGTGTGAAGGTGAGCTGCTCCGTCCACTTATAGCCGGCG
>DATATK010000036.1:0-11167 GCA_036268825.1 Rhizomicrobium sp.
CCCGTCACCGACGCCGACATCGCCGTCGACCGCTTCCTGCACGACACGCTGCTCAGCGCCCGCCCCGATTACGGCTGGCTCTCCGAAGAAACCCGCGACGATCCCGCACGGCGCGATTTCCGCCGCATCTTCGTCGTCGACCCGATCGACGGCACCGTCGCCTTCATCAAGGGACGCCCGCATTTCTCCGTCGCCGTCGCGGTGGTCGAGGACACGCGCCCCATCGCGGCGGCCGTCTACAATCCCGTGCTCGACGAATGCTTCACCGCCGCGCACGGTGAAGGTGCGACTCTGAACGGCACGACGATCCATGCCAGCGCCTGCGCGCAGATCGAAAACTGCCGCATGCTGGGCGACAAGGCGATGTTCGCCCATCCCGGCTGGTCGGTGCTGCCCAACACGCCCTGGCCGCCGATGCATATCGAAACCCGCAACTCCATCGCCTATCGCATGGCGCTTGTCGCCGACGGCCGTTTCGACGCCGCCATCGCCCTCTCGGCCAAATGCGACTGGGACCTCGCCGCCGCCGACCTCATCGTCCACGAAGCCGGCGGCCGCGTCACCGATCATCTGGGCGGCCCGCTCCACTACAACGGCGTCAAACCCCTCCAGCGCACCATGCTCTGCGCGGCGCCGGCGTTGCATCCGCTGCTGGTGGAGAAGTTACATTATGTGAAGCTGCCCTGATTACCCTCCCCTTGAGGGAGGGTAAGATCGCGTGCCAAACCGTTCCGTCACCAACCCGGAATCACCATGCCCGACTCCAAGCAGCTTCTGCATCTCGTCTTCGGCGGCGAGCTCGTCTCGCCGGACCGGCAGGATTTCAAGGACCTCTCGAAAATCCACTATGTGGGGATGTACCCCAACTACCAGTCGGCCCTGACCGCCTGGCGGGGCGCCGCGCAGGCGACGGTGGACAACGCGCAAACGCGCTATTTCATCGTCCATCTCCACCGCCTGATGGAGCCGGACGAGGGCAAATAGCCTCGCGCCGCGACACCGCACCGTGCTAGACGAACGGCGATGAATATCCAGTCAAACCCGCCTGTGATTGGCCCGGCGAAGGTTAACGCGGTGCGCCCCCTCGGCGACACCGCGGTGATCCGCCGCTTGCTGCGGGTCTACCTGGGCAACCAGCGCGCGCTGCTGGCGCTGGGCATCTTCTGCATGATCGTCACCGCGGCCACGCAGGGCGCACTCGCGGGCATCATCAATCCGGCGATCAAGCGCATCTTCATGATGAAGCACGCCGACCAGCTGGTGATCATCCCGCTGGAGATCATGGGCGTGATGATCGTGCGCGCGATCTCGGCCTTCGGCGAACAATCGATCACCAATACCATCGCCGAGCGCATCGTCTCGATGCTCCAGCGCGACATGTTCCGGAGCCAGATCCGGCTCGACATCGGCGCGCTCAACGCCGTGCATTCCGCCGAGATGATCTCCAAGTTCCTCTACGACACCACCTTGCTGCGCAGCGCCGTCACCCGCGGCGTGCTGGGCATGGGTCGCGAGGTGCTGACGCTCCTGGCCCTCATCGTCGTGATGTTCTGGCAGGACTGGCAGCTCACCTTGATCTCCATCGTGCTGTTGCCGCCCGTCGCCTGGGTGACGGACAAGATCGGCCGCTCGCTGCGCCGCGCCTCCACGCGCGGCATGGAGGAGACCGGCACGCTGTCCAAGGCGCTGACCGAGGCGCTCACCGGGCGCCGCATCATCAAGGCCTACAATCTCGAAGACCACGCCACCGAAATGGCCGAGGCGCGCATCGCCAAGCGCTTGCGTTATCTGCTGAAGGCCGTGCGCGCCCGCGCCGCCGCCGTGCCGGCCACCGATGTGATCGGCGGCGTCGCGGCCGCCTTCACCGTCGCCTTCGCCGGCTGGCAGGGCATCCATGGCCATCTCGCGATCAACCAGTTCGCGGCGTTCGTGGCGGCGATGCTGCTGGCGCAGCAGCCGGTGCGGACCCTGAGCCAGCTCGTCACCATTTCGACCGAAGGCCTGACGGCGGCGAACCGAATCTTCGGCGTGATCGACGCCGATCCCGCGATCACCGACCGCCCCGGCGCCCTTCCGCTGGTCATTCCGCCGGGTGGCGGCGCGGTCAGGTTCGATCATGTGAGCTTCCGCTACAACGCCGACACGCAGGCGGTGGACGATGTCTCGCTCGACATCCTGCCGGGACAGAAGATCGCGCTCGTCGGCCCGTCCGGCGCGGGCAAGACCACGGTCTTCAATCTTCTGCTGCGCTTCCACGACATCGACAGCGGCACCATCGTCATCGACGGGCAGGACATCAACGACGTCACGCTCTCCTCGTTGCGCGATCATATCGCCCTCGTGACGCAGGATCCGATCCTGTTCGACGAGACTATCGCGGAGAACATCGCACTCGGCCGCCGCAACGCCACGCGCGAGGAGATCATGGACGCCGCCAAGGCCGCCGCCGCGCACGAATTCATCGTCGCCCAGCCGGACGGCTACGATGCGCGGGTCGGCGAGAGCGGGCTCAAACTCTCCGGCGGCCAGCGCCAGCGCATCGCCATCGCGCGCGCCATGCTGCGCAACGCGCCGATCCTGCTGCTGGACGAGGCGACCAGCGCGCTCGACACCGGCAGCGAACGCCTCGTGCAGGACGCGCTCGCCAAATTGATGCAAGGCCGCACCACGATGGTGATCGCCCATCGGCTCTCCACCGTGCTCGACGCCGATTGCATCTATGTCTTCGACCAGGGCCGCGTGGTGGAAAAAGGTACGCATGGCGAGTTGATCGCCCAGGGCGGCCTGTACGCGAGCCTCTACCAGCGCGACTTCACGGAGGAGCCGCAACCCGCGGCGGCGCAGGCGTGAGATGACGCCGCTGGGATTGCTCGTCTATCGCACAGCGACTTATGCGCTCGCTCCCGCGATCCCGCTCGCATTGAAGAGCCGCCTCAAGCGCGGCAAGGAAGACGGCGCGCGGCTCGGCGAACGCCTCGGCCACGCGAGTCGACCACGTCCCGAGGGACAACTCATCTGGATCCACGGCGCCAGCGTCGGCGAATGCCTTTCCGTGCTGCCGCTGATCGGCGAATTGCTGAAGGCGCCGAACCGCCATGTGCTGGTGACGAGCGGCACCGTCACATCGTCCAGGCTGATGGACGAACGCCTGCCGCAAGGCGCGTTCCACCAATACGCCCCGCTCGACACGCCTGGCGCCATCGCGCGATTCATCGGGCATTGGAAACCGGACATTGGGCTCTTCGTGGATTCCGAAATCTGGCCCAACATGCTTGGCCAGGCAAAGAAAAGCGGCGCGAAGCTTGCGATGATCAACGGCCGCATGTCGGAACGTTCGTTCAAAGGCTGGCGATATGCGCCGAAAACCGCTGCCGCCGTGATCGGCCTGTTCGATCTCTGCCTGGCAGCCGATGAAGCGACGGCTGTCCGTTTGCGCGAACTCGGCGCGCGCGACGTGCGCGTCTCCGGCAATTTGAAAGCCGACGCACCGCCGCTGCCCGCCGATCCCGCAAAACTGGGTTCGTTGCGCGCCGCCATCGGCAGCCGCCCCGTATTGCTCGCGTCCAGCACCCATGCCGGCGAGGAGGAAAGCATCCTTCCGGCACACGATATTTTGCGCCGCACGCATCCCGATCTCCTCACCATCATCGTGCCGCGCCATCCCGAACGCGGGCCCGACATCGCGATGCTCTGCGGCACGCGCGCTGTTGCGCGGCGCTCGGAAGGTTCACTGCCCATGCCCGGCACCGCGATCTACGTCGCCGACACGATGGGCGAGTTGGGATTGTTCTACCGCCTCGCCCCCATCGCTTTCGTCGGCGGCAGCTTGGTACAGCATGGCGGACAGAATCCACTGGAACCCGCGCGGCTGCATTGCGCGGTGATGGCCGGGCCGCACACTGGGAATTTCACCATCTCCTATGACGCGATCTTCGCGGCGCAAGGCGAAGGCCGCGTCCATTCCAGCGGCGAGATCGCCGCGCTCGCCGGCAGGCTGTTCGCCGATCCCGCCGCAGCCCACGCACTCGGCGACGCCGCCGCGCGCGGCGCGGACCGTCTCGGCGGCGCGATGGAGCGCACGCGTATCGCGGTCGAAAACATGTTGTCCCATGCGCCCGCCTGATTTCTGGAACGCAAAGACTGCACAGGCCCGCCTTGCTCTGGCGGCGCTCTCGCCACTGAGTTGGGCGTACGGCGCCAGCGTCCGCTGGAAGCGCGACCATGCACATCCCTATCGCCCGGACGCGAAAGTCGTCTGCGTCGGCAACCTCACCACCGGCGGCACGGGCAAGACGCCCATCGCCATCGCGGTGGCGCGCGCGCTGGCGGATCGCAACATGCGGCCCTTCATCCTGTCACGCGGTTATGGCGGCCGGGCGCGCGGGCCCGTGCTGGTCGACGTGGCGCGCGACACCGCGCAGGACGTGGGCGACGAACCGCTGCTGCTCGCCCGCGCAGCACCCGTGATCGTCGCACGCCAGCGCGCCGCCGGTGCGGAATTCGCGGATTCCTACGACGCGGGCGCCATCGTGATGGACGACGGCTTCCAGAATTTCGAGATCGCGAAGGACCTCTCGTTCGTCGTCGCCGACGCGGCCACGGGCTTTGGGAACGAACGTGTCCTCCCCGCCGGTCCGTTGCGCGAACCGGTGGCGCAAGGCCTTGCCCGCGCTAACGCCGTCATCCTGGTGGGCGATGGCGAGCCGGACCTGAAGGGCTTCGCGGGCCCGGTATTGCGCGCACGGCTGGTGCCCGTCGATGTCGTGGGACTGAACGGCACCGACGTCGTCGCCTTCGCGGGCATCGGGCGGCCGGACAAGTTCTTCGACACTTTGCGCAGCCTCGGCGCCCGCCTCGCCGAGACGCGCGAATATGCCGATCACCACGCCTACAGCGCCTCGGAAATCGCGCGCCTCAAGGCCAAGGCGCGCGGCGCGCTGCTCGTCACCACCGAGAAGGATTACGTCCGCCTCACGCCCCAGCAGCGCGAGGGCGTCAAATTCCTGCCCGTCCGCGCGGCGTTCGACGACCCGGCCGCCTTGAGCCTGCTGCTTGACAGGATCGCGCCCGCGCAATAGCGCGGGAGGTGCACATGACCACCAAGATCGATCCCATCCCGGACATGCCCGTCGGCGAGACTCTGCGCTACCGCGCGGAGGCCGCCGCGTTCTTCACGATGATCGGCTTCTTCCGCCTGTTCGGCGCCGACACCGCTTCGGCGCTGGGCGGCTGGCTGGGGCGCAACGTGTTCTACCGCAGCGGCACGTCCAACCGCGCCCGCACCAATCTCGGCCATGCCTATCCGGAGAAGACCCAGGCGGAGCGCGAAGCCATCATCGTGGAGATGTGGGACAATCTCGGCCGCACCGTCGCCGAATACGCCCATCTCGGCAGCTTCTCGATCAAGGGCGACAAGCCGCGCCTCGAAGTCGCCGGCACGCAATATGCCGAGGCCGCCATCGCCAGCGGCAAGGGCGTGATCTTCGTCTCCGGCCATTTCGCCAATTGGGAGATGATGCCCTTCACCGCGGCCCAGCTCGGCTACGAAAGCGGCGAAGTCTATCGCCCGCTGAACAACCCTTATGTCGATCGCTGGATGGTGCGCCAACGCATCGCCAACGGCCCGCAGGAACAGATCGCCAAAGGCGTGCAGGGCACCAAGCGCATCTTTACGATGCTGCGCGCCGGCAAGTGCATCCTTCTGCTCGCCGATCAGAAGACCAATGAAGGCCTGCCCGCTCCGTTCTTTGGCCGCGACGCGATGACGACGCCCGCGCCCGCCGCGCTCGCGCTGAAGCTCGGCACCGTCGTGTTGCCCGCCTCCAACGAGCGGCTCGGCGGCGCGCGCTTCCGCATGAAGGTCTATCCGCCCATCGACTTCACCCCCACCGGCGACCACGACCGGGACATCCTCGGCCTGACCATCAAGATCACCGAAGCGATCGAGCAATTGGTGCGGGAGAAACCGTCGCAGTGGTTGTGGATCCACCGCCGCTGGCCGAAAGACGGCGACAAGATGCGCTCCAAACGCGCTCAGGCCCTATCCGGCGCCGGCGTGCGGGTGGAGAACGAAGGATCGAGCCGGACCTGAAACCAGTTCATCTGCCAGTGCAGATGCGGCCCCGTCGCGCGGCCGGTATGCCCGATATTGCCGATCTGCTGGCCGCGCGCGACAGCGTCGCCCGCTTTTACCAACTGCACGCTCTGGTGCATGTATCCGGTGAACACGCCATGGCCGTGATCCAGAAGCGTGTAGCCGCCTTCGAGGAAGAACTGTTCCGCGAGCAGCACCGTGCCGCCGGCCGGCGCGTGGATCGCCGCGCCCTCGCCGCCCGCGATGTCGACGCCGAAATGCGGCGCGGCGGGAATGCCGTTCAGGATGCGCTGGCTGCCGAACACGCCGGAGATGATCCCCTTCGCCGGCCAATCGAGCGGCTCGGCGTAGAACGCCAGATCGCTGTCCGTCTTCCGCGCCACCGCGACCATCGCATGCTCGCGCTGGATGCGCGCCACGATGTCGGGCGCGGAGGGATGCGCCTCCTGGGGCGGCAAGCCGTTGATCTTCTGCACTTCGTATTGCCGCACCACGGGAACGATATCGCGCGTCTCGCGCGTCCCGTCCGCGAAGCTCGCCACGACGGTGGCGGGCGTGGTCTGGTCGTATGCCAACCCGAACGCGAAGGCGCCGTCCGGCGCGACATGCACGGATTTGCCGTCCAGCCGCACCGACGCGCCCGCCTGCGACTTGCCCACCACGAGGCTGCCCTGCTCCAGCTTCCCGCTAAGCACCATCCGCGCTTGCGCGAACGCTGCGCGCGGCAACGCCGCGAGCGCGGCGGAGGTGGCGAGAAATAAGCGGCGGTGGATCACTTGGGCGTGCGTCCGGTTTCCTGGAAGCGCTTGGTCGCGATCGCGGGCGAGGCATAGGCCTCCTGCAACTCGACGCTCCAATAGCGCAGCGCCTCCAGCGGAATGGACACCCCGGTGACGGCGCAGATCACGAACGATCCGGATCTGACGACGCGATATTCCCCGTCGAGATATTCCAGATCGGCCAGCCCCTCGGGGCGAAAATCACGGTCCATCTTGTTCATGCGCGTTTATAGCCAATCCCGCCGCCGGGCGGGAGAGGAAATCAGAACAGCGTTCCCTGCCCGGCCTTGGGCTTGGCGGTGCGCGGCCTGGGGGCGGCGGCTTCTCCGTCCGCGATTGCGGCGACGGCTCCGTCCACAAATGTCAGGGACAACATTTCTCCGCTTGCCACCGCCGCCGCCCGCCGCCGTACGTGGCCGTCCGCGCCCCGCACCAGCGCGAAGCCCCGATCCAGCACGCCCTTGTAGGAGACGCCGTCGAGGATGCGCGCCAGCGCCTCCAGGCGCCGCCGCTCCCGGGCGAGGCCGGCCCGCTGCGCCCGGTTCAGCCGCTGGGCGAGCGCGCCTGCCCGCTCCCGCCCCGTCGCGATCCCACCGGTGACGGCCTTGGGGCGGAGCAGCGCGGCGGCCTCCGCGAAGGCGCGGCGATGCTCCTGAAGGTTCCGGCGCAGGGCATGGCCCAGCCGCTCGCCCACATGGTCCAGCCGCTGGCGGGGCTGGGCGAAGAGCTGGTCGGCGCGTGGCAGCACCCGGGCCAGGGCCTGCAAATGCGTGCGCCGCTGGGTGACCCCACGGGTCAGGCTGGCGAACAGGCGGCGCTGGAAATCCATCGTCTGGGTCACGAGGTCCGCCCGCACCGGCACGGCAATCTCGGCCGCCGCCGTGGGTGTGGGCGCCCGGCGGTCGGAGGCGAAATCGATCAGCGTGGTGTCCGTCTCGTGCCCCACCGCCGAGATCAGCGGGATGGCGCTCTCCGCCGCCGCCCGGACGACGGCCTCTTCGTTGAAGGCCATCAGGTCTTCAATCGAGCCGCCGCCCCGCGCCACGATGATGAGATCCGGCCGTGGCACCGCGCCGCCCGCCGCCAGTGCGTTGAAGCCGCGGATTGCCGCCGCAACTTCGCCTGCCGCCTTCTCGCCCTGCACATTGACAGCCCAGAGCAGCACACGGCGTGGGAAGCGCTCGTTCAGCCGATGCATGATGTCGCGGATCACCGCGCCGGTGGGCGACGTGATCACGCCGATCACCTCGGGCAGGTAGGGCAGCGGCTTCTTGCGCTCGGGCGCGAACAGGCCCTCGGCGGCGAGCTTCTTCTTGCGCTCCTCCAGCATCGCCATCAGCGCGCCGGCGCCCGCCAGCTCGATCTGCTCGACGATGATCTGATAGCGCGAGGAGCCGGAATAGGTCGTCACCCGCCCGGTGCAGACGACCTCCAGCCCCTGCTCCGGCCGCAGCTTCATCAGCCGGGCGCTTTGCTTCCAGATGATCGCGTTGAGGACCGCCTTGTCGTCCTTCAGGTCGAAATAGACGTGGCCGGACGCCGCGTTCTTCAACCCGCTGATCTCGCCCCGCACCCGCACGAACGGAAACGCATCCTCCACGGTGCGCTTGAGCGCGCCGGCGATTTCGCTGACGCTGTATTCGGGTAGATTGGCCTTGGCGGGTTCGGACATAAGTCAATCTTGCCAGATTCGCAGCGGGCATTGTTTGGCCATGTGGACGAAATCCTTATCGGCGGCCAGCATGGTGAGATCGTATCGCAAGCAGAGCTGTGCAAGCAGCACATCCACGGACTCGACCTGAACGCCGGCGCGCCGGCAACGCGTAAACAGTTCGGCGGCGGCAATGTGGTCATCCCACTCTGGCGTCAGATATGGAAAGGACGCCAGACGTGCAATAATTTGATCGCGCTGGCGCGGACCCGAAACGCCCTGCAGAATTTCCTGCACAACGAGACCCGAGACGAAGACCCCATCGCCGGCATTGATCGCACGGGTCAATTCAGCCACGAACGGTCCATTCGGAGCATCGCGACGAAGCGCCAGGGACCAGACGCTGGTATCGACAAAAATGTTCAACGCCGTTTGCGTGCCGCTTTATGGTCGTAGGCCGGATCCCAATCGATCTTTCCGAAGAGTTCGAGGATGCGTTTCTGCTTGCGCCGCCCGATGAACTCCTGAAGCGCCTTGGTGACCGTGGCCTTCTTTGTGCGCTCGCCGCCTATTTCCAGCGCGCGGTCGAGCAGGTCGGGATCGATAGAAAGATTGGTGGCCATATGCGATCTCCTACACACACTCTCACACAGATTTTCCTCTCTTGCAATCGGCGCAAATGCGCCCTAGACGCGGCTGGATCAGCAGGGAACGGAGAGCCATGAACGTCCTTCTCGTCGGCTCCGGCGGCCGGGAGCATGCGCTGGCCTGGGCGCTCAGCGCCAGCCCATTGCTGACCAAGCTCTATTGCGCGCCGGGCAATGCGGGCATTTCCGAGGTGGCCGAATGCGTGCCCATCGCGGCGACGGATTTCGATGCGCTGGTCGCGTTCGCCAAAGAGAAGAAGATCGGCTTCGCGGTGATCGGCGCTGACGCGCAACTGGTCGGCGGATTGTGGGACCGGTTCGAAGACGCCGGCATCCGCGCGCTGGGCCCGAGCAAGGCGGCGGCGATGCTCGAAGGATCGAAAGGGTTCGTAAAGTACCTTTGTTCAGAACGCGGTATTCCCACAGCGGCATCAGGCCGATTCAGCAATGCAGTAGCGGCCAAGGGTTACGCCGAGACGATGCCGTTGCCTGTAGTGGTTAAGGCCGATGGCCTGGCCGCCGGAAAGGGCGTGGTGATAGCTGAGACGCGTGAGGAATGTGATCGCGCCATTGCCTCCATGTTCGAGGGCGCATTTGGTGCGGCTGGCGCGGAAGTCGTGATTGAAGAATTTCTCGAAGGCGAGGAAGCCAGCTTCTTCGTTTTATCGGACGGCAAGTATGCGCTGCCGCTTGCCTGCGCGCAGGATCACAAGCGCGCCTTCGACGGCGACAAAGGTCCGAACACCGGTGGCATGGGCGCCTATTCGCCAACGCTGGTTCTCACGCAGGACGTCATCGACAAGACGATGGCGAAGATCGTCCGTCCGACAATCGAGGCGATGGCCGCTCGCGGAACGCCTTACATGGGCGTGCTCTACGCCGGGCTGATGATCAAGGATGGCGAACCCAAGCTGATCGAATACAATTGCCGCTTCGGCGATCCGGAATGCCAGGTGCTGATGCCGCGCCTGAAGTCCGATTTGCTCACCGCGCTGATCGCCGCGCGCGACAAGCAACTGTATCATGTCGACCTGCGCTGGCGTGACGAGGCGGCGCTGACCGTGGTGATGGCGACGAAGGGTTATCCCGGCAGTTACGGCAAGGGCTCCGAAATCCGCAACCTCGACGCCGCCGCGAAAGTCGAAGGCGTGCAGATCTTCCACGCCGGCACCGAACGCCGCGGCGGCAAGCTCCTCGCCAACGGCGGCCGCGTCCTCGACGTCACCGCGCTGGGCCGGGACGTTGCGGAAGCCCGGGCCCGCGCCTATCGCGCCGTGGACCTGATCGACTGGCCCGAAGGCTTCTGCCGCCGCGATATCGGTTGGCGGGCCATTGCGCGCCGCAGCGGCTAATCGGTGATGCCGGTCAGGAGCGCGAGCATGCGACTGAGCGAGACAAGCGTGGTCGCATCGAGCCGCCCGATCGCCGGCCCACACTTGTCGCGCCGCACCGCCATGATTTTGTCGGCCATGACCTGAGAGGGCACGCGCAAGCCGGTAGCAACGCTGCCCGGCACATCGAGACGGAAAAGCGGCGCCGCGCGCACGGTGGATGTCACCAGACAGACCAGAATGCTGTCCGTGCCGTCCAGCCTGTCCGATTGTATCACGACCGCGGGACGGGGCTTGCCGTAGTCGCCCTGCGTGGCGACCGTTACGATATCGCCGCGCTTCATGCGTTCCAGTCGGCTTGATCCGTGTGGGATTCAATAAACGCCAGCGCATCCGCCTCTTCCGGCGCACCGTGCAGCAAGGCAGCCTGCCGGCGCGCCTTCTTGCGAAAGCCCGGTGCGGCAGGATCGCAAACCCACAGCCGTACAAGCTTCAGGCCTTGGGTCTTCTGACTCGCCCGATAGCGTTTGAACTTGTCCAATCCATCTTTGCTTGCGGGTCTGGCCATGAAGCGAAAGGTAGCGCGCAACTATATGGCCGTCAAGGAGAACGATTGCGTCACGGCCTGTTCGGCTGCAAGAATTGGCGGAACAGCTATTGGGACT
>DATATK010000037.1:0-2590 GCA_036268825.1 Rhizomicrobium sp.
CGCGTTTCAAGGGATCGGCGTCGAGCACGCGGCCAGCCATTGCGCCTAGCCAGTCGAGGCCGCGGGCGAGTTTTACGTTTTCGCCTATGACGAGGATCGCTGGCGCGTCGCTCTCTTTCGCGCGCGCGCCCAGTTCGGCGAGCGTGGTGATGCGCACGGTCTGTTTGTCGAACGTCGCGTCGCTGACGATGGCGGCGGGTTCGTCCGTCGCGCGTCCTGCGGCGATCAGTCTGGCAGCGATTTCATCGGCATGGGCCAGCGCCATGTAGAGCACGATGGTGGGCGAGCCTTTGGCCACCGCATTCCAATCCAGCGAAGGAATGCCGCCATCGACGCCGTGGCCAGTCACGAACGTTACAGCGTGGTTGGTGTCGCGATGGGTGACGGGGATGCCGGCATAGGCAAGGCCGCCGATGCCCGCAGTGATGCCCGGCACGATGCGGAACGGGATGGAGGCGCGCGCCAAAGCGAGCGCTTCCTCGGCCCCGCGGCCGAACACGAACGGATCGCCGCCCTTCAGCCGCAGCACGCGCTTGCCCTTGCGCGCGAGACTGACCAGCGTGCGCGAGATGTCGGCCTGTTTGGCGGATTTCACGCCCCGGCGCTTGCCGGCATAGATACGCTCGGCGCCGGGCCTCGCGAACTCCAGCAGCGTCTCGTTGACCAGCGCGTCGTAGAGGATGACATCCGCCGAGGCGATGGCGTGCAGGCCCAGGGCGGTGATCAGGCCCGGATCGCCGGGACCCGCGCCCGCCAGCCACACCCAGCCGCGCCCCAGTTCGGGCAAATCCAGCGCGCTCGCCAACCGCGTGATTGCAGCCTGTTTGGGATTGTCGAGGGGGACAGGTGAAGCCATTATTCACACCGAAATTCAGTGATACATCTTAACACACATAGTGCTGCCGTAAAATAGGTCAACTGGTGTAGACGCGTACGGATTTCGTCCGCGGCGCCCATCTACCAAGGCGTTAAGGTAGGCGTAGTTCCTCTGTGCGGAGAGAGCCATATGTCCGACGTCGAAACCTATCCCGGCCAGCACCTCGCCATCCTCAGCGATGGCAAGCGGTGCATTCATTCGCGCTATTGCGTGCTGAACCTGCCGAACGTGTTCGTGCCCAATGTCGAAGGGCCGTGGATCCATCCCGATGCGGCGTCGCTCGAGGCGGGCATCGCGGTGATCACGAAATGTCCGTCGGGCGCGCTCAGCTATGAGCCGGTGGGCGACACGCCGGCGGAAGGCGCGCCGGGCGTCAACACGGTGCGCGTTTGGGAAGACGGACCGCTGGCGTTTCATGCGGAGCTCAGCGTCGGCGCGGATGCGGCCCATCGCCGGGCCACGCTGTGCCGCTGCGGCATGTCGAAGAACAAGCCTTATTGCGACCACAGCCATGTCGCGGCGAAATTCCGCGCGACGGGCGAGCCGGAGAGCCGCGAGTCCGATGCGCTCGCGGTGCGGGGCGGTCCGCTCAAGGTGACACCGCAGACCAACGGGCCGCTGATGGTGGAAGGCGCGCTCGAAATCTGCGCCGCCAGCGGGCGCACCGTGTCGCGCGAGACCAAAGTGTGGCTCTGCCGCTGCGGCCATTCGCAGGACAAGCCGTTCTGCGACGGCAGCCACAAAGCGGCAGGGTTCATTGGTTAGTTTTGGGGCTAGAAGAGCGCGTCGTAGACCATGCGTCCGGCGGTCAGCAGGATGAACTGGCGAAGATCAGGCGCAGCTTGCGGCGGTCCATCTCGTGCGCCATGTGCGCGCCGAACGGCGCCATGAAGAACGACGCGGGCGCGATCAAAAGGAAGCCGAGCAGGTTCGCGTAGCCCAGCGAGTAGGGCGGCAGGCCGTGGGCGTGCCAGCCGGCGAGGATGGCGCCGATCGTGCCGGGGATGGAGATGATCACGCCGAAGGCCGACGCGGTGCCGACCGCGCGGTGGATCGGCACGCCGCACAACGTCATCGCCGGGACGCCCACCGTGCCGCCGCCGATGCCCATCATGGTGGAGATGCCGCCGATGAACGCGGCGAGCGCCGCGCCGCCCGCGCCTTCGGGCAGCTTCGTGGCGAGACGCCGCTCATCGCCGCCGAGTGCCATGAACAGCGCTACCGGCAGCGCCACGCAAACAAAGACGAGCGAGAGCGCGCGGCCGCTGGCGAAGCCGGCGAGCATGGCGCCGATCAGCACGCCCACGACCATCGGGATCGCCCAGCGCCGCAACTGGTCCCAATCGACGGCGCCTTTCTTGTTGTGCGCGCGGACGGAGGAGAACGAAGTGGGGATGATCGTGGCGAGCGAGGTGCCGACGGCGACATGCATGCGTATGCTTTCGTCCACGCCGATCAATGCGAGCACATGATAGAGGATCGGCACGATTACGATGCCGCCGCCAACACCCAGCATGCCCGCGATCAATCCGCTGATCACACCCGCGATCACCAGGCCGAGCGCCAGGGTGCCGAGTTCACCGTTGTTCGCGAACATCTCCATCACGCGGCCGCGCGCTCGGAGGGCGCGCGCATATGCGCGAGTGCGTCGTCGAGCGTGGCGAGGCCCGCGTTCGCGCGGTGGCCGTGTTCGCTCAGATGGCGGCGGAACAG
>DATATK010000038.1:0-13268 GCA_036268825.1 Rhizomicrobium sp.
GTCGCGCGCGCCACCTCCCCCGCAAAGCGGCGGAGGAAAGAAATGAGGCGTGTCTTATACGGCGCCGCTCTCTTTTAACGCGGCAATCTCATCGGCCGAGTAGCCCAGCTCCCGCAGCACCTCGTCGTTGTGCTCGCCCAATGTCGGCGGGCGGCGGCGGATTTGGCCGGGGGTGGCGTGGAGCTTGACCGGCGTGGCGGCGACGGGTGCTGTGCCGAGGCCGGGGAAATCGACATCGGTGAAGAAGGCTCCGGCGCGAACATGCGGGTCGTCGACGGCCTCGCGCATCGTGTAGACGGGGCCGGCGGGCACGCGGGCTTTCTCGAACGCGGCGATGGCGTCGGCGCTGGAGCGCGCGGCGCACCAGGCGCCGACGCGTTCGCTGACGATCGCGCCGTTGTCGCCGCGGGATTTGTCGGAGGCGAAGCGCGGGTCGGCGAGCCACTCCTCGGCGCCGATCAGGCGCGCGACGCGGCGGAACAAGGGATCGCCGTTCACGGCGATGGTGATCCAGCCGTCCGCGGTGCGGAAGATGTCCGACGGGCCGGAGGTCTGGCTGCGGTTGAGCGTCGGCGTGCGGCCGGGTTTCAGCACCTGCTCTTCGATCAGCATGGTGCTGAAAAAGGTGAGCGCGGTGCGCAGCAAGGCGCCTTCGACCATCTGGCCGCGTCCGGTCTCATCGCGCGCGCGCAGTGCGGCCATGATGCCGAATGCCGTGAGCGAGGCGGTGCCGAAATCGACCCAGGGCGCAGCGGCGCGCACCGGTTGGTCTTCCGAGCCCGCGAACCAGGCCGCGCCGCACATCGCCTGTGCGATGCCGTCGAAGCCGACGCGGCTGGCATAGGGGCCGTCCAGCCCGAAGGCGGAGACCACGGCGAGAATCGCGCGCGGGTTGACGGCGGAGACGGCCGCGTAATCGAGGCCCATGCTCTTCAGCGTCTCGCCCGGTAGGTTGGCGATCACCACGTCGCTCCTGGCGACCAGGCGGCGCACGACCTCGCGGCCCGCCTCGCTCATCGGATCGAGCGTTAGGGAACGCTTGCCCCGGTTCATCTGGAGGAACATGGCGCCTTCGTGCGGGCTGCCGTCTTCCGCTTCAGAGAGCGGGATCAGGGTGCGATCCTCGCGGCCGTCGCGCTTTTCGATGCGGATCACGTCGGCGCCGAAATCGGCGAGCAGTGCGGCGCAATAGGGCCCCGCGATGTAGCGTCCGAAATCGGCGACGCGGATGCCCGCCAAAGGTCCCGGCATGGAGCGTTCTCCTGTGATCGGCGTTTGACGAGCCGAAGCAGCGGCGACTATACCGGCCTCAGGGAGTTTTGCATGACCGTGCGCGAGACTTTCGAAGCCCTGAACCGGATCGCCGGTATCGCACCTCTGAAGGCGCCGGTCTTCACGGGCGACGATCCGATCATGGCCACGCCGTTCCGCGCCGGAACCGCCGCCGCGTCGGCGCTCGGGCTCGGCGCCGCGGCGGCCAACGAGATCTGGCGGTTGCGCGGCGGCGCGCAGCAGGAGATTTCCGTCGATCTGCGGGCCGCGGCCGCATCGCTGGTTTCGTTCTCGCTGCTGCGGCTGAACGGCGAGGCCATGCCCCGTCCGTCCGAGGGCAAGCCGACCGTCGCGCTTTACCCGACGATGGACGGGCGCTGGATCCATCTGCATGGCGGCTTCCCGCACCTGGAGACGCGCACGCTCGACCTGCTCAACGCCGCGAACACGCATGAGGCGGTCGCGGCGTCCGTCGCGAAATGGAACGCCGCCGCCCTCGAAGAGTCTCTCGCCTTCATGGGCCAGTGCGGCGCAGTGGTGCGCACCGAGGAGGAATGGCGCGCCAGCCCGCAAGGCAAGGCGCTCGCGAACACGCCGCCAATCACGCTCAAGCGCATCGGCGACGCGCCGCCGCTGCGTCCGCCGGAAAGCAAGGCGCCACTGGATGGCATCCGCGTGCTCGATTTGACGCGCGTGCTGGCGGGGCCGAGCGCGGGGCGCACCCTGGCATCCTATGGCGCCGATGTGCTCACCGTGCGCGCGCCGGCGCTGCCGACGGTGGAGTTGTTCGACATCGATACCGGCTTCGGCAAGCGCGCGGCATTCCTCGATCTCAAAAAGTCGAGCGATGCGGAACAATTGCGCGCACTGGTGCGCCAGGCGCATGTCTTCGCGGATTCATACCGGCCCGGCGCGCTCGCGAATCTCGGCTTCACGCCGGCGGCGCTGGCGCATGCAGCGCCCGGCATCGTCTATCTGTCGGTCTCCTGCTACGGCGCGCATGGGCCGTGGGCCCAGCGGCGCGGCTGGGAGCAGCTGGCGCAAAGCGCCACCGGCATGGCGGTGGAGCAGGGCGCGTTCGCCGCGATGCGCGCGGGCAAGCGTCGCGAGAGCGTGCCGCAACTGGTGCCCGCCGCGATGTGCGATTACGTGACGGGATATCTGGCCGCGGCCGGCGTCGCGGCGGCGCTGCTCAAGCGCATCCGCGAAGGCGGAAGCTGGCTGGTGGAGGTTTCGCTCTGCGCCACCGCGATGTGGATCCAGTCGCTGGGCAAGCTCGGGCTCGAAGGCCAGCCGGAGCAGTGGCAGCCGCGCGCGGGACTCGACGCCTATTTCCAATCGTGCGAAACGGAGCGCGGCCGCCTCGATTATCTGGGGCCGGTCGTGCGCATGCAGAACACACCGCCCGCCTGGCGCAATCCGCCGTCGGAGGCGGGACAGAACGAGCCGCGCTGGCTCGGTTGAGGGAAACGATGCCGCCGAAACACAATCCGCTGAAGCTCAACCCACTTCAGCTTCGCACCCTGACGCTGTTCCAGGCCATCGCGCGCCTGCCCGATGCGGCGTCCGCGGGGCCCGGCACGGGCGAGATCACGATCCAGTATTTGCCGGAAGCGCATGGCGATCATTTCCATCTCGGCGAGGCGGTGGTCGCGGGCAAAGATGCGACCGGTCTCTATAACGAGAATGTCTGGCACGCATTGACCCGCAAAGGCCTCGCCCGCGCCGACTGGCCGACCGCCATCACGCTGACGCGGGACGGCGTCGGGTATGAGACGGGGATGGCGGACGAGATTTTGCGGAGAGGTTCGCACTGAACTTATCCTCCCCCATTTACGGGGGAGGGGGACCGCTCTTGCGGTGGAGGGGGCGACGCCGTGCCGTTTCGCCGTCGAAACCCAGACCCCCTCCGTCATCCGCGCTGACCGCGCGGCTGACACGTCCCCCGCTATCGCAGGGGAGGATAATTATTTCTCTCTTCTGAATATCGCCAGCGGCTTCACGAACAGCGCACGGCCATCCGGCGTCTGCATGAAGGCGTCGAGGTCGGTGGCGGTGGCGGTGATCTTGACGTCGCCGCCGGCGCTGGGATCGATCGTGCCGGCGATCTTGCCCGACTTGATGGCGGACGCCGCGCGCTTCTCGTCGAGCAGGTAGATCACCAGCGCGCCGTCGCCGTTGACGCGGTAGAGCAGGGGAAACACCTCCTGCGCTTCGGCGCCGTCGGCGGAGTTGCCGTCGCTGCTCACTTCGCGCGCGTTCATGAATTTGTAGGCGCCGAGCGAGGCGGTCTGGATGCTGTACACGGCCCAGCCGCCGTCCTTGCCGTCGGGTTTGAGCGCGAGGGCGGTGATGGTGCCGTCGTCCTTGGGGAAGAAGCTCAGATACAGGATGTCGGTGAGCTTCTGGCCGTGGCCTTTCCAGATGCCGGCCAGCGCCGGATCGGGCGTGAGGCCCATAGTCGAGCCGACGGGAACGGCGGTCGTCACCGGCAGGCAGGCGGCGGCACAAAGGGCCACGCAGAGGAGAGCGGCAAGACGGGCGAGTTTCATGGCGGTTCCCCTTTGAAGACCCAAGCTATCAGACGATCTTGGCATATACAGGGCGGCATGACGCATTGCTTTGGCTATAGAGGTTGCGGCCTCTATACTGGAATTCCGACACATCCGGATCCGCCATGAACCCCCGCAAGCGCCGACGTCTCTATTTCGCCGTGGCCCTCATCGCCGCGGCGGCCGGCGGCGCGGCTCTGGTCGTGGCGGCGCTCAGGGACAACGTGCTTTATTTCTACAGCCCGACGGACGTGGCGGAGAAACATGTCGAGCCCGGCGTGGAATTCCGCATCGGCGGGCTGGTGCAGGTCAAAAGCGTCAAACGTGGCCCGGGTGCGACGGTGCATTTCACGGTGACGGACGGGCGCGCGGCGGTGCCCGTAGCCTTCACCGGCGTGCTGCCCGATCTGTTCCGCGAAGGCCAGGGCGTGGTGGCGATGGGTGCGATGGACGGGGCGCACGAATTCGTCGCCACCGAAGTGCTCGCCAAGCATGACGAACGTTACATGCCGCCAGAGGTGGTGCAGGCGCTGAAGAAATCCGGGCGCTGGAAGGAAGGCGCGCAGTGACCGGCGAGATCGGCCAGTTCGCGCTGACCTTGTCGCTGGCGCTGGCGCTGGTGATGGCGGTAGCGGGACTGATCGGTGCGCGGGCAACGGCAGGCCGGTCGCGCGATGTGGCGAGCGGCGCTGCGCTGGGCTTCTTCGTCTTCATCGTGCTGGCGTTCGGCGCGCTGACTTATGGCTTCGTCACGTCGGACTTCAGCATCGTCACGGTGGCGCAGAATTCGAACACGCTGAAACCGCTGATCTACAAGATCACCGGCGTATGGGGAAACCACGAAGGCTCGATGCTGCTGTGGGTGCTCGTGCTGGCGGTGTTCGCCGCCGCCATGGCGCTGGGGCAGCGCGGCGGGGCGCGGCTGACATCGGCGGCGCTGGGCGTGCAGGGTCTGCTCGCGTCCGCGTTCGTGCTGTTCATTTTGTTCACGTCCAATCCGTTCCTGCGGCTCGATCCGCCGCCGTTCGAGGGCGCGGGGCTCAATCCGCTGCTGCAGGATCCCGGCCTCGCGATGCATCCGCCGATGCTCTACATCGGCTATGTCGGGCTTTCGGCGACGTTCGCCTACGCAGCGGCCGCGCTGATCACGGCGCAGGCCGACGCGGCGTGGGCGCGGGCGGCGCGGCCGTTCATGCTCGCGGCCTGGATCGCGCTCACCGCCGGGATCACGCTGGGCTCGTGGTGGGCGTATTACGATCTCGGCTGGGGCGGGTTCTGGTTCTGGGATCCGGTGGAGAACGCGGCGCTGATGCCGTGGCTGGTCGCGACCGCGCTGCTGCATTCGGCGATGGCGACGGAGCGCACCGGCGCGTTCCGCATCTGGACGTTGCTGCTGTCGATCACGGCGTTCTCGCTGAGCCTGATCGGCACGTTCCTGGTGCGCTCGGGCGTCTTGAGTTCGGTGCATTCGTTCGCGACCGACCCGCAGCGCGGCTTCTTCATCCTGGTGATGATCGCCGTCGCCATCGGCGGGGCGCTGCTGCTGTTCGCGTTGCGCGCGCCCAGACTGAGCGGCGGTGCGGAGTTCGAGCCGGTGAGCCGGGAAACCGCGCTGCTGCTCAACAATGTTCTGCTCGTAGTCGCGGCGTCGGTGGTGTTCATCGGCACGCTTTATCCGCTGTTCCTGGATGCCACGACGGGCAAGAAGATTTCCGTCGGTGCGCCATACTTCGCGCTGCTCTTCGCGCCGGTGTTCGTTGCGTTGCTGACGCTGGTGCCGTTCGGACCACGGCTGTCGTGGCAGCGCGGCGATCTGAAGGCCGCGGCCCGCGCGCTGGCGCCGGGGCTCGGCGCGGCGGTGGTTGCGGGCATCGCGATCTTCGTGTTCACGGCGCCGCGTTCGCTCGCGGCGGCTGGCGCGTTCGCGCTGGGCGCCTGGGTGATCTCGGCGAGCCTGATCGACTTCCTGACGCGCCGGAAGCTGCGCACGCTCAATGTCGCGGCGTTCGCGTCGATCCTCGCCCATGCCGGGCTCGGCGTGACGTTGCTCGGCGTCACCGGTACGACGGTGTGGCGAAGCGAAGCGATCGACGTGCTCGCACCGGGACAGACGTTGCAGGTCTCGGATTATGCGTTGCGTTTCGATGGCGTCGAAGCGGTGCAGGGTTCCAACTATGAAGCGGCGCGCGCCACCATCACCGCGATGCGGGACGGGCGCGTCGTGACGACGCTGTATCCGGAGAAGCGCTCCTATCCGGTGGAAGGCTCCGAGGTCAGCGACACGGCGATCCGCACGACCGGCTTCTCCGATCTCTATGTCGCGCTGGGTGACGATCGCGGCGGCGGGCGCTGGGTGCTGCGCGCCTATGTGAATCCGCTTGCGCCGTTCATCTGGCTCGGCGGCGCGATCATGGCGCTGGGCGGATTCGCCTCCCTGTGGGGGCGCCTCAGATCGCGCGTGGCGCGGCCCGCGCCCGAGACGGTGCCGGCCGAATGATGCGCGCGCTCGCTTTCGCGCTGCTTGTGTTGTTCGCGACGGCTTCGTTCGCCGGGACGGGGCCGGAGAAATTGCCGGATCCCGCGCAGGAAGCGCGCGCGGTCGCTTTGCAGAAAGAGTTCCGCTGCCTGGTCTGCCAGGGCGAGTCGCTGGACGAATCCAATGCGACGCTCGCGGAGGATCTTCGAAAGTTGATTCGCGCGCGCATTGAAGCAGGCGACACCAACGCCCAGATCGAGCGTTACCTTGTCGCGCGCTACGGCGAATTCATCCTGATGAAGCCGCCGCTGGAACCGCAGACCTACGGGCTGTGGTTCGGTCCCATTTTGGTGCTGCTGATCGGCGCGGGCGTGGCGGGAATGGTGATTTTGCGTGCGCGGCCCAAGCCGCAGACCTAAGCGCTTCACGACTTTGCGAGAAGCGGCCATAACCGGGCCACATTTCAGCGCTTTAATGTTATAGACAGAATTGCGCAATGCGCAGGGGTTACGGCTACGCCCCTCAACGAAATCGGGCCGGGCGGTTTGGAGAACAACGAATGAGCAACGCATCACCGCAACAAAAGAAGCCCCGCCAGGATGTCCGCGGCCGCCTGATGGCGGGCATCTCGGTCGCCGCCTTCCTGGTCATCGGCATCGGCGCCTTCGCGGCTGCCCCGCCGCCCGCTAAACCCGTCGCCCACCCCGCGCCGCAAGCGCAGATGTCGCGTCCCATGCCGCCCGCAGCCGCGCCGCGCATGCTGGAGAATGGCGCACCGTTCAGCTTCGCCGACCTGGTCGAGCGCGTCGGCCCCTCCGTCGTCACCGTGACGGTCGAGGAAGTCATCCAGCCGACGCAGGACATGGTGCCCGACAATCTTCCCGAGCCGTTCAAGAACTTCTTCAATCAGTTCGGCAATGGCGGCCAGCAGCGTCCGCGCAAGGCCGTGGCGATGGGGTCGGGCTTCATCGTCGACAAGAGCGGCCTCATCGTCACCAACAACCATGTGATCGACAAAGCAAAAACGATCACCGTGAAGATGGCCGACGGGCGCGAATATCCCGCCCGTCTGGTGGGCACCGATCCGGCCACCGACATCGCCGTGCTGAAGGTGAAGGCCGACAGGCCGCTTCCGGCAGTGGAGTTCGCCGATGACCGCCAGGTGCGTGTTGGCGACTGGGTGATCGCGGTCGGCAATCCGTTCGGCCTCAGCAACACCGTCACGGCCGGCATCGTCTCCTCGCTCGGCCGCGACGTCGGCAACGGGCCCTATACCGACTTCATCCAGATCGACGCTTCGATCAACCGCGGCAATTCCGGCGGCCCGACTTTCGATCTGCGCGGCAAGGTCATCGGCATGAACTCGATGATCTTCTCGCCGTCCGGCGGCAGCGTCGGCATCGGCTTCGCGATCCCGTCCTCCACCATCCGCGAAGTGATCGCGCAGCTCGAAGCACATGGCCACGTCTCGCGCGGCTGGATGGGCGTGGAAATCCAGAGCATGTCGCCGGAGATGGCCGCCAGCCTCGGGCGCAAGGACAACAAGGGCGCCATCGTCGCCAACTTGGTGCCGGGCGGCCCGGCCGCGAAGGGCGGCTTCTTGCAGGGCGACGTCGTGCTCGCGCTGAACGGCAGACCGATCGACGATTCCAAGGATCTAACGCGCCGCGTCGCGATGCTGCCCGCCGGTGCGACCGCGACCTTCGTGGTCGACCGCAACGGCCAGTCCAAGACGCTGACCGTGAAGATCGGCGAGCGCAAGGATCAGCAGGCGGACAACGCGCCCACCCATCCGCAAGGCCCCGGCGCGCCCGGCAACACCGGTGAAGCGATGGGGCTGGGCCTTGCCTCCTTAACGCCGTCGCTGCGCCAGCAATACAACCTGGAAGGCAACGTGAACGGCGTGATCGTCACGCGCGTCGATCCCGACAGCGACGCGGCCGACAAGGGCATCCAGGAAGGCGATGTGGTCGTCTCCGTGGCCAACCGCCCCGTGCATACGCCGCAAGACATCAAGAGCCGCATCGCGGACGCCCACGCGGCCGGCCGTAACGCGGTGCTCGTCAATGTGGCGGGCAAGGGCTTTCTGGCTTTGAAGATTACGTGACTGTGTTTTCCGAACGGACCGGGCAGTGCGGACGAGAAGTCCGCATCGTCCGGCCCCCGCGCCGGCGGTGGCCCCATCCCCCCCGTTGCCGCCGGCGCGGACCCGCTTCACGGCGGGGATACGCCTGACGATGGACCAAACAAGGAGCTGGGCATGCGTATTCTCGTCGTCGAAGACGACCTAGAGGCACAACGCTATCTCGTGAACGGCCTCAGAGAGGCCGGCCACGTGGTGGACGACGCGGGTGACGGCGAAGTGGGCCTGACGCTCGCTCTGTCGCGGCCTTACGACTCCATGATCATCGACCGGATGCTGCCCAAGCTCGACGGGCTCAAGCTGGTCGAGGACATCCGCGAGCACGGCAACGTCACGCCGGTGCTGTTCCTCTCCGCCTTGTCCGAAGTCGATGATCGCGTCAAAGGCCTGAAGGCCGGCGGGGACGATTACCTCACCAAGCCCTATGCCTTCGTGGAGCTGCTTGCCCGGCTCGATGCGCTGATGCGCCGGCGCCATCCCGCCGCCGTGAAGACGCGGCTGCAGGTCGGCGACCTGGAGCTCGATCTGCTCACCCGCACCGCCAAGCGCGGCGAGATCAGCATCGATCTTCAGCCGCGCGAGTTCCGGCTGCTGGAATATCTCATGCGCCATGCCAGCCAGGTGGTGACGCGCACCATGTTGCTGGAGAGCGTTTGGGAGTATCATTTCGATCCCCAGACCAACGTGATCGACGTGCACATCTCGCGCCTCCGGGCCAAGATCGACAAAGGGTTCGAAGCGCCGCTGCTGCATACGGTGCGCGGCGCCGGCTACATGATCCGTGCGCGCGCCTAGAATCCTTCGCACGCTCGCGTTCCGGATCGTCCTGGTCTACGTCGTCATCTTCGCGCTGTCGGCGGCGGCGCTGGTCGCGTTCACCTACTGGAACGCGCGCCGCGCGCTCAACGAAGAAACCGATCAGACGATCGAGGCCGAGATCGTGGGCCTGTCCGAGCAATACCAGCGCTCGGGCATCGCGGGGCTCACCGACGTCATCATGGGCCGTTCGCAGCGCGGCGGCTTTGGGCTCTATCTGCTGACCGACACGCTCAAGCGTCCGCTCGCCGGCAATCTCGACGCGTGGCCGCAGATCCGCGCGCACGCCGGCGATTTCGTCGAGTTCGACTATGTGCGCCGTGTCGGCAGCGGCACCGAGCAGCACCGCGCCCGCGGCCGCGTCTTCGAGCTGGCGGACGGCTTCCAGCTCCTCGTCGCCCGCGACGTGGACGAGCGTTACAAGACGCTGCGGCTTTTCACCACCGCGCTGCCGTGGACGGTGGCGCTGATGCTTCTCCTGGGCCTCGTCGGCGGCGCCCTGATGAGCCGCAACCTGCTGGCGCGCCTCGACGCGATCAACCGCACAAGCCGCGAGATCATGGCCGGCGATTTGACGCGCCGCCTGCCGCTGACCCGCGCCAGCGACGAGATCGACCGGCTGTCGGACAATCTCAACCGCATGCTCGAGCGCACCGAGCGGCTGATGAAAGGCATGCGCACCGTGACGGATTCCATCGCGCACGATCTGCGCACGCCGCTCAACCGGCTGCGCAACCGGCTGGAGGGCGTGGTGAACTCCCATATCGGCGAGGAAGAGAGCCGCGAGGAAGTCGAAGCCGCCGTCGGCGAGACCGACACGCTGATCTCGACCTTCAACGCGCTGCTCCTGATCGCGGAGGCCGAGGCCGGCGTGGTGCGCGAGGCGATGGGGCCGGTGAGCCTGCCGTCGGTGGTCGAAGGCATCGCCGAACTCTATGCGCCGGTGGCGGAAGAGAAGAGTATTTCGCTCGACGTGGCGCCCAGCGGCGCGGTCCGGATCGAAGGCAACCAGACGCTGATCTCGCAGGCTTTGGCGAACCTGATCGACAACGCGATCAAGTACACGCCCGCGGGCGGGCGGGTGAAGGTGGCCGTGGAGGATACGGCGGGCGGAGTCGTCCTGTCCGTCACCGACAACGGCCCCGGCATCGCCGCCGCCGACCGCGCCCGCGTGGTGGAACGCTTCGTGCGGCTGGAGACGAGCCGCAACTCGCCGGGTACGGGCCTGGGCCTCAGCCTCGTCGCCGCCGTGGCGCGGTTGCATGACGCGCGGTTCGAACTGTCTGACAACAAGCCCGGCCTCAAGGCCGCGCTGATTTTCGCTCGCCGCCCGGTTCGGCGGCTTGCCGCTCCGGCCTGACATCGTTTCAGGCTAGGATCGGATCATGCCTGCCGATTTGCCCAAACCCTTCGACCCCCCACGCGCCGCCCGCACGCTCGCCGCGCTGGCGGAAGGCGCGGATGGATATGTGTCCCCGAAGGGAGCGCGGCCGCTGCTCGACGCGATGTTCGGCAACAGCCCGTTCCTGGCGCGGCTGGCGCTTCGCGAACGCAGCTTCTTGCGCGCGCTGATCGAAGACGGCCCGAAGCCCGCGTTCGACAACTCAGAAGCCTTGGCGCGGAGCGCGGCCGACGCGCCGGATATCGCCGAGGCGATGAAGCGCCTGCGCCGCGCCAAGCGGCAGGCGGCACTATCCGTCGCGATGGCGGATATAGCGGGGCTCTGGAATCTCGACGCCGTTACCGGGGCGCTGACACGGTTTGCCGATGCCTGCGTGAGCGGGGCGCTGCGCTTTCTGCTGCGCGAAGCGGCAACACGCGCCGGAATGGACGCGAGCGATACGGCGGTGCTTGAAGCCGAGACCGGACTTGTCGTGCTCGCGATGGGCAAGTATGGCGCGTTCGAGCTCAATTATTCGAGCGACATCGACATCGTCGTCTTCTACGACACGCATCGTTTTCCGTTTCGCAAGAAGGAAGATTTGCGCGGCGCGGCGGTCGATATCGTCAAGGGGCTGGTGAAGCTGCTGAGCGAGACGACGGCGGACGGCTACGTCTTCCGCACCGACCTGCGGCTGCGGCCTGACGCCGGCGCGACGCAGGTCGCGATCTCGACCGATGCGGCGGAGGCCTATTACGAAGGCATGGGCCAGAACTGGGAGCGCGCCGCGATGATCAAGGCGCGCGCCTGCGCGGGCGATCCGGTCGCCGCGGCGACGTTCCTGAAAGCCATCGAACCGTTCGTCTGGCGGCGCAGTCTCGACTATGCCGCCATCGAGGACATCCATTCGATCAAGCGCCAGATCCACGCCCATGGCGGTCACGGCGCCATCGCCGTGGCGGGACACAATGTGAAGCTCGGGCGCGGCGGCATCCGCGAGATCGAATTCTTCGCGCAGACGCAGCAGTTGATCCTGGGTGGTCGTTATCCCGATTTGCGTTCGCGCCGCACGCTCGACGCGATCGAGGCGTTGCGCCTGCGCGACCGCGTGTCGGACGAGGCCGCGGCCGATCTGGGCGATGCCTATCGTTACTTGCGCAAGCTCGAGCACCGCCTGCAGATGATAGACGACGAGCAGACGCACACTTTGCCCAAATCCGAGGAGGGCGTTTCGCATGTCGCCTGTTTCATGGGCACTGCGGATAGCGCCGTCTTCGGCATCGACCTGGCGCGCACGCTCGCTACCGTGCAGGGCCACTATGCGCGTCTGTTCGAGCAGAGCGCGCCGCTCTCCGCACCCAAGGGAAGCCTCGTCTTCACCGGAGTCGAGGAAGACCCCGAGACGCTGGCGACGCTGACCAGCCTCGGTTTCGAGGACCCACGCCACGTCTCTGCCGCGATCCGCGGCTGGCATCACGGCCGCATCCGCGCGACGCGTAGCGCGCGTGCCCGCGAGATATTGACCAAGCTGATGCCGGTGCTACTCGAAGCGCTTGCCGCGACCGCCGATCCGGACGCCGCCTTCGCGCAGTTCGACCGCTTCGTGACGCGGTTGCCGGCGGGTGTACAGCTGTTCTCGCTGTTCCTCGCCAATCCGCAGCTGCTTAGGCGGGTTGCGGGGATTTGCGGCTCGGCGCCGCGGCTTGCCGATCATCTGGCGCGCGCGCCGGGCGTGCTCGATGCGCTGCTCGATCCGGACTTCATCGGCGCGCTGCCCTCGCGTGGCGAACTGGACGGCCTGCTGTCCGCCCAGATCGCGCGCGCGCCGGATTTCGAGTCCGTGCTCGACGTGGCGCGGCGTTTCGCCAACGAGCAGAACTTCCGCGTCGGCGTGCAGATCATCGAGGGCAGCATCGCGGCCGGTGAGTCCGGACCGGCCTTCGCCGCCATCGCCGAATGCGTGATCGCGGAACTGCTCGCCGCGACCCAGAAGGAGCTTGCGCTCTCCGCCGGCCGCGCGCCGGGCGCGTTCGCCGTGATCGCGATGGGCAAGCTTGGCGGGCGCGAGCTGACCGCGAGTTCCGACCTCGACCTGATCTTCGTCTATGACGCGCCATCGGGCGCGGAGGCATCGGACGGCGCCAAGCCGTTGCCGCTCAGCGTCTATTACATGCGGCTGGCGCAGCGCCTGATCGCGGCGCTCACCGTGCCGACCGGCGCGGGCGTGTTGTACGAAGTCGACATGCGCCTGCGCCCCACCGGCAACAAAGGCCCGGTGGCGGTGAGTCTGGAGACTTTCGCACGCTATCACGCGGAGGAGTCGTGGACCTGGGAGCGCATGGCGCTGACCCGCGCCCGCGTCGTCGCGGCGCCGGATGTGTTGCGGGCCGGGATCGAGGGCGTCATCCGCGGCACGCTGACCGGATCGTCCGACGCGGCCAAGCTCGCCGCGGACGCCGCCGACATGCGCGAGAAGATCGCCGCGCAATTCCCCGGCAAGAGTCTTTGGGATTTGAAATACGCGCCCGGCGGCCTCGTCGATATCGAGTTCATCGCGCAGATGCTGCAACTGCGTGAGGGCAAAGCGCAAATCTTCGATACGAACACGATGGCGGCGCTGGAGAAGCT
>DATATK010000039.1:0-22645 GCA_036268825.1 Rhizomicrobium sp.
CACCACCAGCAATTCCATCAAGGTGTAACCGGACTGGCGCGAACTCAGGGCACCTCCTTCTTGTGGGGAGGTCGATAAACCTTCGCGCGGTTGCGCGAAGGTTTTCGGGTGGGGGGCCGCTGCAATTGGCGCGCTCCGCCCCCCACCCGCAAAAGCTTCGCTTTTTCGACTTCCCCACAAGAGGGAGGTGCAGGAAGAAACCAGTTCCGCGTTACGCATGTCGCGTCCTTTATTGCAAAGCCAGATCGTTGACACCCAGGATCGCGACCAGCATGGAGGCGATGAGGCCGGCGACGACGATGCCGAGCACGATCGTAAGGCATGGCACCAACAGGGCCAACAGCCGGTCGATGGTCTGCTTGATGGATTGTTCGTCCAGATCGGCCTGGCGCAGCAGCATCTCGTCGAGCTTGCCGGTCTCCTCGCCGATCTGGATGAGGTCCAGCGTCAGAGGCGGGAACACTTTGGACTGCGCTAGATGCTGCGCCAGCCCCTTGCCCTCGCGCAATTTGCGGGCGGTCTCGGCCACCGCCTCGCCGATCTGCGAATTGCGCAGCACCTCGCGCGCATGGCCGAGCGCCGCGGTGAGCGAGACGCCGTTGGAGAGCAAAGTTCCCAAGGCGCGGCTGAAGCGTTCGATCTCGATGGCGGCGATCAGTTTGCCGAAGATCGGCAGCTTGAGGAACGCGCCATCCCAGCGCTTGCGGAAAGCGGGATCGCCCATCGCCTGGCGCAGCCAGAGATAAAGTCCAATGGCGACGACGACGGGC
The DNA here is from genome assembly GCA_036268825.1 of Rhizomicrobium sp. Lineage (GTDB taxonomy): Bacteria > Pseudomonadota > Alphaproteobacteria > Micropepsales > Micropepsaceae > Rhizomicrobium. Next base: position 771 of record DATATK010000039.1, read on the forward strand.
AGCCACCAGTAGCCGCGCACCGCGTCGCCCACATCCATCACGATGCGGGTGGGCAGCGGCAACTCCTTGCCGGCCTGGGCGAAGAGCGGCTCGAATTCCGGCAGCACGAAGACGAGGATGACGATGATGGACATCGCCGCCGTCACTATCAGGATGGCGGGATAGACGAGCGCGGAGGTCACCGTCTCGCGGATCGCGGCGGTGCGGGAAAGATAATCGGCGAGGCGCCGCAAGGTGACGTCGAGCGAGCCACCCATTTCGCCGGCGCGCACCATGCTGACATAGAATTTCGGGAACACCGTCTCCGCCGCCATCGCCTCGGCGAGGCTCGCGCCGTCGCGCACGCGGCCGCGTATGGACACGAGCGGCTCGCGCAACACGCCGATATTGGAGAGCTTCACCAAAATGCCGAGCGCACGGTCCAGCTCCAGCCCCGCGCCGATCAGCGCCGCCAGTTCCTGCGTCACGGTGGAGAGCGCGCGCGAGGACACGCCGCTGGTGAAGCGCATCTCTTTCAGCCGCGCCCACAGGCTTTCGCCAGTCTCGGCCGGCACCGCCGAAATCGGGTAGTGGCCCTGTCCGCGCAATTGCTGGATAACGGCGGCCTGCGACGGCGCATCGAGCGTGCCCGTCACCATGGCGCCCGCGCTGGTCATTGCCTTGTACCGGAAATTCGCCATGGGTTCAGATCGCGCGCGTCACGCGGATCACCTCTTCGATGGTGGTGATCCCGGCGAGCGCTTTCTTGAGGCCGTGGGTGTGCATGGTCTGCATGCCGTCCGCGATGGCGAGCGCCTGGATGCCGCCCGCATCGGGGCTTTTGAGGATCGCCTGGCGGATCACGTCCGACATCGGCAGCACTTCGGCGATGGAGGCGCGGCCTTTATAGCCGGTGTGGTTGCACTGCTCGCAGCCGATCGCGCGATAGAGGACGACCGGGCCTTTGGCCAGCCTGTCGAGGCCGAGTTTCGTGACCAGTTCCGCCACCGGCGCATAGGCCTCGCGGCAATGCAGGCAAAGCGTGCGCACCAGACGCTGGCCCGCGACGCCGTTGACCGTGGAGGTGAGGAGATAATCCTCCACGCCCATATCGAGCAGGCGCGTGATCGCGCTGGCGGCGTCGTTGGTGTGGAGGGTGGAGAGGATGACATGGCCGGTGAGGGCGGCCTGCACCGCGATCTGCGCGGTCTCCAGATCGCGGATTTCGCCGATCATCATGATGTCCGGGTCCTGCCGCAGGAACGAGCGCAAGGCGGTCGCGAAAGTGAGCCCGATCTGCGGCTTCACCTGCACCTGGTTGATGCCGGAGAGGTGATATTCGATCGGGTCCTCGATGGTGAGGATCTTCTTGTCCACGGTGTTGAGTTCGAGCAGTGCGGTATAGAGCGTCGTCGTCTTGCCGCTGCCGGTGGGGCCGGTGACGAGGAAGATGCCGTAGGGCCGGCTCAGCATGTCGCGAATGGGGCTCGCGACTTCCTCCTCGAAGCCGAGCGCGGTGAAATCGAGTTCGAGATGGCCGCGGTCGAGGATACGCAGGACCACGCTCTCGCCGTGGATGGTCGGCACGGTGGCGACGCGCAGATCAATGTCCTTGCCGCGCACCGCCATGCCGATGCGGCCGTCCTGCGCCAGGCGGCGTTCGGCGATATTGAGCTTGGCCATGATCTTGATGCGGCTGATCACGGCGGAAGACAGGCGCTGCGGCGGCGATTCCACCTTCTGCAGCACGCCATCGACGCGATAGCGCACGCGCAGCTCGTTCTCCATCGGCTCGATATGGATGTCCGAGGCGCGCGCTTCGACGGCGCGGGCGATCAGCAGGTTCACCAGGCGGATGACGGGCGCTTCGCTCGCGATGTCCTTGAGCCGATCGACATCGTCGCTGACGACGTCGTGGGCGCGGTCCTCTGTCTCGACCAGGATCTGGCTGATCTGCGATTTGCCCTCGCCGTAAAGCCGCTCGAACGCCGCGTCGAAATCGGTGGGATAGGTGACGCGCACCGCGACCGTGCGGCCCAGCGCGAAGCGCACCGCGTCGAGCGCATAGGTATTGAGCGGATTGACGGCGGCGATGGTGACGCCGCCCTCGCTCTCGGCGAGCGGGATCAATTGGGACTGCTTGAGGAAGGCGCGGCTCAATTTGTCTTCGCAAATCGGCGCGGCGGGGAAATCGGCCGGCGTGGCGAGCGGCAGTTTGAGGAAGCCGGAGAGCGCGTCGGCGAGATCGCGTTCGGAGATCAGGCCGAGCCGGGTCAGTACCGTCTCCAGCCGTTCCTGGCTTTCGGCCGCCAGATAGGTGGCGCGCGAAAGCCCGCCTTCGTTCAGCTTGCCGATCTCCAGCAAATAGCGTCCGAAAGCGTTGCGGTCGGCCGGTGTGTCGCTCGCGCGCGTCGCGGTCTCCCCGAGCGCCATGCCGTCTCCTGTGAACCGGATTTCTCCCATGGATAGCACGGTTTAGCGCAAGGTTCACCGGGGCTTCCGGTTCAGGCTTAGCGGCGCCCCTGGAATTGACAAACGGGACTTTTGTTCCTATTATGTTCAGCATGAAAAGCGCGCCTTTGAAGACGCTGCGGATAGAGGGGGGGGAGGGGGGTGGTGCGATTCCGAAAAACGAATAAAGCATTGAAATGAAAAGGTTTTCGTAAGATGACGATTTTGGAGGGTGATTTTGGGCAATGCACTTCCCTTCGCAGGGACGCGCGATAGCATAGCCAAAGGTTGTGGAAGGGATCGGCGTGTTCGGGCAAATATTGGCACGGCTGAAAGATTGGACGGCCCCCGGCCCGCGCGCGCTGGCCGCCCGGTTCGAAAATCCCCGGCTCTATGCCGCAGCGGCGGCCGTCATTGCCCTGCATCTCGTCGCGATCTGGTTTCTCGCCGTCGGGCTGGTGATGCCGCGCGGCGACGGGGGCGCCGGCCGGGAGATGCAGGTCGCGCTCGTCCCCAATGCTGTGCCGGCCTCCGCGAAAATCGATCCCGTCCCCGAGCCGCAGATGCAGGCCGCCGATCCGGTCGGCCCGGCGATCGCCGAGCCGCAAATCGAAATCGATACGTCGGCACCGGCGGCCGGTGCGTCGCAAGCCGCCATCCTGCCGCCGCGGCCGGATCCGGCGTTCCAGAACGGCAGTCCGAAATTGCCCGCATCGTTCGCCAAGGACGCCGTTCTGCCCGATGTGATCCTGACCGTGCAGGTGGAAGCCGACGGCAGCATCTCCGACACGCGCATCGCGCGCTCCAGCGGGCAGGCGATGCTGGATCGGCTCGCGGCGCAGTTCGCCAAGGCCAAGTGGCGCTTCCGCGCCGCGATGCAAAGCGGGAAGCCCGTGGCCGACTGGACGACGGTGCTCGTTCGTTTCGCGGGCGCCTAAGCGCACTTGCCGCGTCCACGCGAAATCGGGACACTCCCTGCGGTTTCCAACAGGTCGCGCCCGTGCATCTTTCCCGCTTTCCCCGCCAGCGTTTCGCCCATCTGCCCACGCCGCTCGAACCGATGGAACGTCTCACCAGGCATCTGGGCGGCCCACGGCTGTGGGTGAAGCGCGACGATTGCACCGGGCTTTCAAGCGGCGGCAACAAGACCCGCAAGCTGGAATTCCTCATCGGCGATGCGCTGCAACAAGGCTGCGACACGGTCATCACGCAAGGCGCGACCCAGTCCAACCACGCGCGGCAGACGGCCGCCGCCGCGGCGCGCTTCGGCCTCGCATGCCACATCCTTCTGGAAGACCGCACCGGCAACAACTCGCCGGATTACACCTTGAACGGCAACGTGCTGCTCGACCGGCTGCACGGCGCGTCCATCTCGCGGCGCCCCGGCGGCGCGGACATGAACGCGGAGATGGAGGTTCTCGCAACCGGCCTGCGCGCCAAGGGCAAGAAGCCTTATGTAATCCCCGGCGGCGGCTCCAACCCGGTGGGTGCGCTGGGTTATGCCAATTGCGCGCTGGAACTGGTGGCGCAGGCCAATGAGCGCGGGCTCAAGATCGATCACGTCGTGCATGCCACGGGCAGCGCTGGCACTCAGGCGGGCTTCGTCGCGGGCCTGGTCGCGATCAATTCCGGTATTCCGGTGCTCGGCATCAGCGTGCGCGCGCCCAAGGAAAAGCAGGAACAGTCGGTGTTCGACCTGGCGCAGCGCACCGCCGAGCATCTGGGCGCGCCGGGTATCATCAAGCGTGAGCACATCGTCGCCAACAGCGACTATGTCGGGCCGGGCTATGGCTTGCCGACGAAGGGCATGGCCGACGCGGTGAAGCTGGTGGCGCAGATGGAGGGCATACTTCTGGACCCCGTCTATACCGGCAAGGGGATGGACGGGTTCATCGATCTGGTCCGCAAGGGCCATTTTGCCAGGGACAGCGACATCGTGTTCCTGCACACCGGCGGTTCGGCGGGGCTTTTCGCCTATCCGGACGCGTTCGATCTGCCGGCGTGAGCGCGCGCGAGAAGGTCGTCGGCGTCATCGGCGGAATGGGACCGGAAGCGACGGTCGATTTCCTGCGCCGCATCGTGGCCGCGACGCCCGCGGCGGATGACGGCGATCACATCCACGTTTTGGTCGATAACAATCCGAAAATCCCCTCGCGCATCGCCGCGCTGATCGAAGGCCATGGCGAGGATCCCGCGCCGGTCCTGATCGCGATGGCGCAAGGCCTGGAGCGGCAGGGCGCCGATTTCCTCACCATCCCGTGCAACACCGCGCATTATTATCTGCCCGTCATCGCGCGCGCCGTTTCGATTCCGGTGCTCGACATGATCGGGCTCTCGGTCGCGCGGCTTGGGCTGGCTTCGCCGAAGCCTGCAAGGATCGGGATGCTTGCTTCTCCTGCAGTGCAGAAGGTCGGGCTCTACGCGAAGCGTCTGGCAGACGCCGGGTTTATCGCGTTGTTTCCCGACGGCGCGGGCGAAGACAAAATTCTCGGCGTCATCCGCGCCGTGAAGGCGAACGCGGTGACGGCGCAGCATCGTACGGATTATGCGGATGTCGCGAACGCGCTTGCGGCCAAAGGCGCGGAAGCATTCCTCATCGCCTGCACCGAACTGTCGGTGCTCGGCTCGCCAGACGGCGTCACGCTGCCAAGCGTCGATGCGCTCGACGCACTGGTCGATGCCACGATCCGGGAAGCGCGCGCTACTTCTTGAAAATCGCTTTCGGCATCATCACGTGGACGCCCTTGTTGCGGTCGACCACTTCGGTGATGTCGACGTCGCCCGCCACGCTGGTCAGCATATAGGCGTCGTCGCGAGTCATGTGTTTCTCGCTCACCAGGAAATCGACCATCTCGCGCACCGCCTTGTGCGCGGCGATGGAGAGATCGTCATCGAAGCCCATCGCGATGTAATGCGTCGGCGTCTCGGCGCGGGGATATTGGACGTGCAGATCCTTGCGCACGACAAATTCGAGCGTACCGATCAGCGAGGTCTCCATCGCGGTGACATCGACTTCGCCGTTGCCTTGCCCCGCGTGGCCGTCGCCGATCTCGAACAGCGCGCCCTTGTTGAAGACCGGCAGATAGAGCGTCGAGCCCGCAACCAGCTCTTTGTTGTCCATGTTGCCGCCATTGATCGTCGGCGGCGTGGAATCGTAGCGCCCGAATTCCGGCGGCGGCGCCACGCCCATGCTGCCGAAGAAGGGGTGCAGCGGAATCTCGATGCCCGGCGCGAAATGCGCGACCATGCGGGACTTGTCGAGCGGGATGATCTTGACGCGCGCATAGGGAAATTCGTCGGTCAATATGCCCGCGCCATAACGGAAGCCGTTATAGGCGTAAGGGATCGCCAGCTCGATCTTTTTGATGTGGATTTCCAGCGTGTCACCGGGCTCGGCGCCTTCGATATAGACGGGGCCGTTGAGGATGTGCCCGCCCGGGCCTTTGTCCGTCACTTGCGCGTAGACATCGCGCAGCGCCTGCTCCACCTGGCCGGGCGCGACGCCGGCCTTCTCCAATCCCGTCGGGCTGTTGGTCAGCAAGGTGCGGAAGACAACAGTGTCGCCGGAATGGATGCGCAGCACGGGCGTCTTCGCCGCGTCGTAATTGCCCCAGGCCACCGTCGTGGGTGAAGCGGTGAGATTGAAAGTCTCGGCATGCGCGGCGCAGGCGAACAGCAGCGCAGCGATGCCGCACAGAACGACACGGGACATGATGGGACCCTCGGGCGAAGCGAATGGCAACGCTAACGCGCGCGGGCAGGTTTGGCCAGTTGGCGGCTAGGCCGTGCTCATGCCCCAATGCGTCCTATTGGCGGACATGCCGTAGGTGTGGCGCAGCGCGTCCACCACCGCGCGGGCGAAGCTGGAGCAGCTTTCCGTGCCACCGAGGTCTGTCGTGCTGCGACCGGATGCGAGGACGGCGGCCACCGCGGCTTCCACCGCGTCGGCTTCGTCGGTGCGGCCGAGGCCGTAGCGCAGCAGCATCGCCGCCGACAGGATTGCGCCCGTGGGATTGCACAAGTCCTTGCCGGCGATGTCGGGGGCGGAGCCGTGGATCGGCTCGAACAGGCCGGGGCCGCCGGCGCCGAGCGAGGCCGAACCGAGCAGGCCGATGGAGCCGGGCAGCATCGAGGCTTCATCGCTCAAGATGTCGCCGAACATGTTCTCCGTCAGCACCACGTCGAAGGCGCGCGGCTTCTGGATCAGGCGCATCGCGGCGGTATCGACCAGGACATATTCGAGCGCCACGCGCGGGAATTCGGCTTTCTGGATGCGGGTGACGGTGTCACGCCACAGCCGGCTGGTCTCCAGCACGTTGGCCTTGTCCACCAGCGTGACATGATTGCGCCGGCGCATCGCCGCGCGGAACGCGACGCGCGCGACGCGCTCGATCTCTTCCACCGTGTAGATGCACAGATCCGAGGCGCTGGTGGCGTCGCGCGTCTTGGCGCCGAAATAGGCTCCGCCCGTCAGCTCGCGCACGATCAGCATGTCCACGTCGCGCACGATCTCCGCCTTGAGCGGGGAATGGGCGATGGTGGCGGCGGTGACTTTCACCGGGCGCAGATTGGCGAACAGGCCCATATTCTTGCGCAAGCCCAACAGGCCTTCCTCGGGGCGGCGCGTGCCGCCATCCCATTTGGGGCCGCCGACGGCGCCCAGGAACACCGCATCCGACGCGATGCAGGATTCCAGCGTATCGGAGGGGAGTGGATCGCCGGTCGCGTCGATCGCGGCGCCGCCGATGGGCTTTTCGGTGAAGCGGATGTCGTATTCGAAGAGCTCGTCGGTCGCGCTGAGCACGCGGCGCGCCGCTTCAGTCACTTCGCGGCCGACGCCGTCGCCGGGGAGCAGCGTGATGTTGTAGGTTTTCATGTCACGAACGTTCCTTCGAATTTCTCGATTTGCGGCAGGCGGCCCATCAGCCAGCCCAGCGTGTCCACGCCGTCGAGCAGGCAACGCCGCGCAAAAGACTCGACCTGGAATTTGGCGACATGATTGCCGAAGCGCAGCTCGCAGCTTTCCAGGTCGATGGTCGCGGTGCCGCCCGGCTTGGAGGCGAGTTCGTCCCATGTCGCCTGATCGACGACGACGGGCAAGAGGCCGTTCTTGAGCGCGTTGGAAGTGAAGATGTCCGCGATCTCGGTGGAGACCACGGCGCGGAATCCGAAATCGGTCAGCGCCCAGGGCGCGTGCTCGCGCGAGGAGCCGCAGCCGAAATTGCGCCCGGCGACGAGAATGCGATGGGCGCACGGCGCGATGCGGTTGAGCACGCAGGTGCCGTTGGCGCGGCCTTCGGCGTCGTAGCGCCAGTCGTGGAAGGCGAGGCGGCCCAGGCCCTCGCGCGCCGTCGTCGTCAGGAAGCGCGCGGGGATGATCTGGTCGGTGTCGATGTTCTCGTCCGTCAGGACAACGGTGCGGGAGTTCAGGATTTGAAACGGGTCAGCCATGACTTGCCTCCAGATAGGGGCGCGGATCGGCGATGCGCCCCGCGATGGCCGACGCCGCGGCGGTCGCGGGGCTGGCCAGTACCGTGCGCGCGCCGGGGCCTTGGCGGCCTTCGAAATTGCGATTGGACGTGGAGACGGCGAGCTGCCCCGGCGCGACGAGATCGCCGTTCATCGCGATGCACATCGAGCAGCCGGGAAGCCGCCATTCCGCGCCGGCGGCGAGAAACACTTTGTCCAATCCTTCGGCTTCGGCTTCGCGGCGCACCGCTTCGGAACCGGGCACGACCAGCGCGCGCACGCCCGCATCCACTTTGCGGCCGCGCATCACATCGGCGGCGGCGCGCAGGTCGGAGATGCGGCCGTTGGTGCAGCTTCCGATGAACACGACATCGACATGCGCGCCGGCGATGGGCTGGCCGGCCTCCATCTTCATGTAGCCGCGCGCGCGGGCATTGCCGTCCGGCACGTTGGTGTCGATGGCGATGCCGGTGTCGGGCGTGGTGCCCCAGGTCGCCATCGGCTTGATCGTCGCCGCATCGAGCCGCACTTCGCGGTCGAAGGTCGCGCCGGGATCGGAGGCGAGCATGCGCCAGCGCGCGGCGGCCTTGTCGAACGCTTTGCCTAGTGGCGCGCGCGGGCGGCCGCGCAGCCAGCCTATCGTCGTCTCGTCCGGCGCGATCATGCCGGCGCGGGCGCCCAGTTCGATGGACATGTTGCAGACCGTCATGCGGCCATCCATGCCCAGCGCGCGGATCGCTTCGCCGGCATATTCGATCACGCTGCCGGTGCCGCCGCCGATGCCGAGCTCGGCGATGATGGCGAGCGCCATGTCCTTGCCGCCGACTCCCGGCGCGAGCTTGCCGTCCACCGTGACGCGCAGGGTTTTGGCCTTGCGCTGGAGCAGGCATTGGGTCGCGAGCACGTGGCCGACCTCCGATGTGCCGATGCCGAAGGCGAGCGCGCCGAACGCGCCATGCGTCGCGGTGTGGCTGTCGCCGCAGACCACGACCATGCCAGGCTGGGTCAATCCCAGTTCCGGCGCCATGACATGCACGATGCCGCGATTGGGGCTGTCCCAGCCTTGCAGATCGATGCCGCTCTCGCGGCAATTCTCTTCGAGCGTGTGCACCTGCGATTCCGCTTCGGCGGTCACGTAGGGGCGCTTGCCGTCCGCGCGCGTCGGCAGAGTCGGCGTCGAATGATCGAGCGTGCCGAAGGTGCGATCGGGGCGGCGGACTTTGAGGCCGCGTTCGGCGAGCGCCGTGAAGGCCTGCGGCGAGGTCACTTCGTGGATCAGGTGCAGGTCGACATAGAGCACGCCGGGCCGGTCGTCGCCCTCGGGCTCGACCAGATGCGCATCCCACACCTTTTCAAATAGCGTCCTACTCTGCGGCGACGGCATGTCGTGCCTCTGTCTTGTCGTGGATGGGCTCCAGCCACGCACTATGCTGCCGCGACGCGCCGTCGAACAATCCATGGAATCGCGCCATCAGGCGCTTTGTGATCGCGCCCGGGCCGTTGGCGCGCGTCGCGATGCCATCAACCGAGCGCACGGGCGTGATCTCCGCCGCCGTGCCGGTCAGGAACACTTCGTCGGCGACATAGAGCGCCTCGCGCGGCAGCGGTTGCTCGACCACCGCGATGCCGTCTTCGCGCGCCAGCGTCAGGATCGTGTCGCGCGTGATGCCGACAAGGATGGACGCGGCGGCGGGGGGCGTCAGGATGCGGCCGTCCTTCACGATGAACAGGTTCTCGCCCGCGCCCTCGGAGAGGCGCCCGTCGGTGCCGAGCCCGATGCCTTCGACGAAACCGCGCACCCGCGCCTCGCGGCCGATCAGATAGCCGGAGAGATAATTGCCGCCGGCCTTCGCGCCGGTCGGAACGGTGTTGGGTGCGAAGCGCGCCCAACTGGAGACGCAGACGTCCACGCCCTTCGCCACGCCTTCGTCGCCGAGATAGGCGCCCCAGGGGAAGGCGGCGATAGAGACGTCGACATTCATGTTCTCGTCGGTGGGCGTGACGCCCATGCCGCATTCGCCGAGGAAGGCGATGGGGCGGATATAGGCGCTGGACAGCCCATTGCGCCGCACGATGGATTTGCAGCCTTCGACCATCTCCTCTGCCGCGAAGGGCAACGTAATGCCGTACATGCGCGCGGAATCGATCAGGCGATTGATGTGGTCGCTGAGGCGGAAGGCGCACGGGCCGTCCGGCGTGTTATAAACGCGCACGCCCTCGAACACCGAGGTGCCGTAATGCAGCGCATGCGTCATCACATGCACTTTGGCGTCTGCCCAGGGCGTGACGCGGCCGTTCATCCAGATGAATTCAGCCAGCGGCTTCATTGAAACTCTCCTGAACGGCGTCGTCCTGCTTCACGGTGCGGGCGGCTTTGTTGAACGCGTCCACGAAAGCGCGCACGCCCGCCCAGAGCGGATCGGGCCCGCGGCCATGTCCGCACCAGCTCTTGTCGCCGATGCGCACCATCGCTTCTGCCTGTGCGTCCGAATTTGCGCCATAGCCGGCTTGCAGGATCTCGATCTCGTCGACCTCGGCATCGGCGCCTGCCGCCTGGCGCACGGCGAGGAACGCCGCTTCCAGCGCGGTCTCTCCGATGGCGACGTGCGTGGCGGCCGGGCCGTCGCCTTGCGCCAACTCGACCACCACGGCGGCGTGGCTCTTGCCGGTCTTCTCGGTGCGGGCTTCCAGCCGCGTCAGGCTCCAGCCCTGCTCGCTGGCGTCGCCGCCCAGCACCGCGCGCATCTCTTCATCGTCGAGCGCACCGATCTCGTCGGCGCGCGCCTTGAAGGCGGCGAAGACGTCGGCCATCGCATTGTCGCCGACCTCGAAGCCCAGTTCGCGGGCGCGCTTGGCGACGGCGTGGCGGCCGGAATGCTTGCCCAGCACCATCTGGCTCGCGCTCATGCCGACATCCTCGGGCCGCATCACTTCGTAGGTCCGCGCGTCCTTCATCATGCCGTGCTGGTGGATGCCCGCCTCGTGGGCAAACGCGTTGCGGCCCACAACCGCCTTGTTGCGCACGATGGGCGAGGTGGTGACGCGCGAGACCAGCCGGCTGACCGGCGCCAGTTTCGTTGTGTCGATGCCGGTCTGCATCTCGAACAGGTCGGCGCGGGTCTTCAGCGCCATCACGAACTCTTCCAGCGCGCAATTGCCAGCGCGCTCGCCGATCCCGTTGATGGTGCATTCGACCTGGCGCGCGCCGCCCTGCACGGCGGCCAAGCTGTTGGCGACCGCCATGCCCAGATCGTCGTGGCAATGGGCGGACAGGCGCACGTGTTTGCCGCGGCGCACCCGCGCGCCGATCAGCCGGAACAGCGCGCCGATTTCCTCGGGCGTCGAATAGCCGACCGTGTCGGGGATGTTGAGCGTCGAGGCGCCCGCGTCGGCGGCCACCTGCAATGCCTCGATCAGGAAATCCTGTTCGGTGCGGATCGCGTCTTCCGCGCTGAACTCGACATCGTCGCAGAAGGTGCGTGCGAAACGCACCGAGCGGTCGATGGCCTCCAGCACCTCGGCGCAGCTCATGTTCAGCTTGGCCTTGCGATGGATCGGGCTCGTCGCCAGGAACACATGGATGCGGCGGTCCTTCGCCGTCTCCAGCGCGCGCATCGAGGCTTCGATGTCGGCGATGTTGGCGCGCGCCAGCGAACAGATCGTCGGGCCTTCGATGGCTTCGCCGATGGCGCGGATCGCCGCTTCGTCGCCGGGCGAGGCCGAAGCGAAGCCCGCCTCGATCACGTCCACGCCGAGATCGCGCAAGGCTGCCGCGACGCGCAGTTTCTCCGGGATGCCCATGGAGAAGCCGGGAGCCTGTTCGCCGTCACGCAAGGTGGTGTCGAACACGATGACGCGGTTGTCGTCTACGCTACGCATGATACGGCCTCCGCGACGTGTTCGTGGCGGCGCGCGCCGATCATCCGGTCGATCTGCCGACCCAGCACGTCGGCATGGCGGCTCGCATCGCGCGGGCGCACCTTGATGGCGACGCTGCGGTGTTCGCCGCTGCCGTCCATCGTCATGCCGTCGATGTGGAAGCCGCGGCGCTCGATGAGACCGATGAGCCGCTGCAGCGAACCTTCATTGCGGTCGAGTTCGATGTGGATGGTCCTCATGGTCTTTTCTCCTCGTGCATCATTTCGTGATTGGCTTTGCCCGGCGGCACCAGCGGCCAGACATTTTCGAGCGGGTCGATGACGACATGGGCCAGACACGGCCCGTCGGCCGCCAGCAGCCGTTCGATGGCGCAGGCCTGCTGGTCGCGGCGCTCGACACGGAAGGCCTCGATGCCGAACGCCTTTGCGACCTGGACGAAATCCGGATTGTCGCTGAGGTCGATCTCGCTGTAATTGCGGTCGTAGAACAGCTCCTGCCACTGGCGCACCAGGCCCAGCGAGGAATTGTCGAGCAGCAAAATCTTCAGCGCGATGCCGTAGCGCTTCAGCGTCGCCAGTTCCTGGATGTTCATCATGATCGAGCCGTCGCCGGTGATGGTGACGACATGCGCATCCGGCCGCGCCAGCTTGGCGGCCATGCCGGCGGGGATGCCGTAACCCATCGCGCCCAGGCCGCCAGAGGTCAGGTGCGACGTGGGATCGGAGAAGCGGCAGTGCTGCGCGGCCCACATCTGGTGCTGACCGACATCGCAAGCCGCGACGAAACGGTCGCCCGCCGCGTGCGACAGCGCATTGAGCAAACCCGGCGCATAGATCGCATCGCCCGGCGCGTCGTAGCGGAAGGCATAGCGCGTGCTGGCGCTGACGGTGCGGGCGCGCCAGCCGGCGATGTCCAGTTGCGCCGGATGCAGCGCGTCCAGCGCGCGGGCCATCTTCATGGTGATCGCGACGTCTGCCGCGCGCAATTTGCCGATCTCGGCGGCGTCGGCGTCGAAATGGATGACGCGGGCGTGCGGTGCGAAGGTGGAGAGCTTGCCGGTGGCGCGGTCGTCGAAGCGCGCGCCGACGGCGATCAACAGATCGCATTCCTGCACCGCCTCGTTGGCGGCGCGGGTGCCGTGCATGCCCAGCATCCCCAGGAATTGCGGATGGTCGGTGGGCAACGCGCCGAGGCCCTTCAGCGTCGCGACGGCGGGAATGCCGGTGCGGCGAGCAAACGCGCGCAAGGCGGGGATCGCGCCCGCCAAAGCCGCGCCGCCGCCGATATAGAGTAACGGACGTTCCGCCGCTTCGATCATCGCCTCGGCGCGGGCCAGAGCGGAGGCGTCGTCGGCATCGCCGTCCCAATGAGGCGCGGTGAAAGATTTGATGCGCGTGGCGGCGGCTTGCGCGACATCCTTGGGCAGGTCGATCAGCACCGGGCCGGGGCGGCCGCTCGCGGCGGTGTGGAACGCTTCGGCGACGATGGCGGGCACGTCGCCCGGATCGCGCACCAGCCAGGAATGCTTCACGATGGGCAAGGTCATACCCAATATGTCGACTTCCTGGAACGCGTCGGTGCCCATCAGCGCGGTCGGCACCTGGCCTGTGATCGCGACCATCGGCACCGAATCCATCGCGGCGTTGGCGATGCCGGTGATCAGGTTGGTGGCGCCGGGGCCGGAGGTGGCCAGGCACACGCCCGGCTGGCCGGTGGTGCGGGCCCAGCCGTCTGCCGCGAAGGCCGCGCCCTGTTCGTGCCGCACCAATATGTGGCGCAGGCCCGAACCCGTCAGCGCGTCGTAAACCGGCATGATCGCGCCGCCGGGATAGCCGAACACCGTCGTGGCGCCGGCATCCTCCAGCGCGGAGACGAGCAGGCGCGCGCCGGTGGGCGACACGCTCTGAGCCGCGGCTTTCGCGATGGAAGAGGGACTGACGCCGGACATGAGGGTCATCCGCCCGCGTTGGTCGGCGGATTGAGCCAGGTCATGCGCGCGCGCAGATCCCGGCCCACCTGCTCGATGGGATGTTCGAGGTCTTTCTTCAGCAGCGCCTCGTAGCGCGGCCGGCCGGCCTGATTCTCGAGAATCCAGTCGCGCGCGAACTGGCCGGACTGGATGTCGGTCAGCACTTCCTTCATCCGCTGGCGCGTCTCGGCGTTGACGATGCGCGGGCCGGAGACCAGGTCGCCGTATTTGGCGGTCTCCGAGACGAACTGGTGCATCTTGGCGAGGCCGCCTTCGTGCAGCAGGTCCACAATCAGCTTCAATTCGTGCAGGCATTCGAAATAGGCGACTTCCGGCTTGTAGCCGGCATCGACCAGCGTCTCGTAACCCGCCAGCACCATCTCGGTGACGCCGCCGCACAACACAGATTGCTCGCCGAAGAGGTCGGTTTCGGTTTCTTCCGCGAAGGTCGTCTCGATGCAGCCGCCCGCCGCGCCGCCGATGGCGCGGGCATAGCCCATGGCGCGATCGCGCGCCTTGCCGCTGGAATCCTGATGCACCGCGAACAGGCACGGCACGCCGCGGCCGCGCTGATATTCGCGCCGCACCAGATCGCCCGGGCCCTTGGGGGCGACGAGCACCACGTCGATATACTTCTTGGGCGTGACGCGGCGGTAGTGAATGGAGAATCCGTGGGCGAACATCACCGCCGCGTTGTCCGCGATGGCGGGCTCGACGCTGTCGCGCCAGATCGTGTCGTGGGTCATGTCCGGCGTCAGGATCGCGATGATGCCCGCGCCTTCGGCCGCATCGCGCGGCTCGGCGGTGCGCAAGCCATCGGCCTGGGCCTTGTCCCAGCCTTTGCCGCCTTTGCGGACGCCGACAATCACGTCCGTTCCGCTGTCGCGCAGGTTCTGCGCGTGGGCGCGGCCCTGGCTGCCGTAACCGATCACGGCCACGCGCGTGCCGTCCAGGCTTCGGGCGCTCACATCGTCATTCGTATAGACACGCAAAGTTCGATCCTCCGGTGAAAGTTCCGGCAGGTCGCGCAACAAAAAACCCCGTCCTTTCGGAGCGGGGTGTCGGTTGGCGATCTGCGTTTGATGGACGCTTAGTTCGCTCCGCTCCCGCTCAGGGTGCGAATAAGGAGTACGCTAAGAAGGAGGAGGCCGAGCGCGCGTGTAACGTCCTCGGCCGAAAAAGCCGGGAGGTACTTCGCGATGGCGCGGCGCTGAGACACGAAAACCCTGCTTCTCAAGTTCGTCGGCCTTCATAGGAACATAAGATTAAGCGGAGGTAAAGCGCTAATACGATATTTCAAACGCGGGCAGATTATTTGTGTTTCATGTCGTTTGTGCCTTAAGCCTGTGCAGGCTGCCCAGGCGCGAGGCACGTCTTCATACCCTCCCCTTGAGGGAGGGTCGAAAACGCCCGTTGGCGTTTTCGGGAAGGGGCTCATTCAGAGGCCGTTGAACGAGCCCCTTCCCGAAATCTCCTTCCGCTGCGCTCCAGAAGATTTCGACCCTCCCTCAAGGGGAGGGTATAAGAGAGACGCCACCGAATTCGACGTATACGGATAAACGCCATGCCCGTCCTGAGATCGAGAACCTCCACACACGGCCGCAACATGGCGGGGGCGCGGGGGCTTTGGCGGGCGACGGGGATGAAGGACAGCG
Source organism: Rhizomicrobium sp. (assembly GCA_036268825.1). Classification (GTDB taxonomy): domain Bacteria; phylum Pseudomonadota; class Alphaproteobacteria; order Micropepsales; family Micropepsaceae; genus Rhizomicrobium. The sequence continues at coordinate 16,173 of DATATK010000039.1, forward strand.
ATTTCGGCAAGCCGATCGTCGCCATCGCCAACTCGTTCACCCAGTTCGTGCCGGGGCATGTCCATCTGAAGGATCTGGGCCAGCTCGTCGCGCGCGAGGTGGAGAAGGCGGGCGGCGTCGCCAAGGAGTTCGACACGATCGCGGTGGATGACGGCATCGCGATGGGCCATGACGGGATGCTCTATTCGCTGCCGTCGCGCGAGCTGATCGCGGACAGCGTCGAGTACATGGTCAACGCGCATTGCGCCGACGCGCTGATCTGCATCTCCAATTGCGACAAGATCACGCCCGGCATGCTGATGGCGGCGCTCAGGCTCAACATCCCCGCGGTGTTCGTCTCCGGCGGCCCGATGGAAGCGGGCAAAGCGAAGATCAAGGGCGAGCTCGTCGCCATCGACCTGATCGACGCGATGGTCGCGGCCGCCGATTCCAGCATGACCGACGAGGAAGTGACCGTCATCGAACGTTCGGCGTGCCCCACCTGCGGCTCGTGCTCCGGCATGTTCACCGCCAATTCGATGAACTGTTTGACGGAGGCGCTGGGCCTGTCGCTGCCGGGCAACGGCTCTGTGCTGGCGACGCATGCCGACCGCAAGAATTTGTTTCTCGAGGCGGGTCGCACGGTCGTGGACCTCGCCAAGCGCTGGTACGAGCAGGACGATGCGTCGGCCCTGCCGCGCAATATCGCCAGCTTCAAGGCGTTCGAGAATGCGATGTCGCTGGATATCGCGATGGGCGGCTCAACCAATACGGTGCTGCATCTGCTCGCCGCCGCGCACGAAGCGGAGCTCGATTTCACCATGGCGGATATCGACCGGCTGTCGCGCGGCGTGCCGGTCTTGTGCAAGGTCGCGCCGTCCAAGGCCGACGTGCATATGGAAGACGTGCACCGTGCCGGCGGCATCATGGCGATACTGGGCGAGCTCGACCGCGCCGGGCTGCTGCATCGCGACACGCCGTCGGTCCACGCCGCCAGCCTCACCGAGGCACTCGCCAAATGGGATGTGAAGCGCACCGGGGATGAAAACGTTCGTTACTTCTATCGCGCCGCGCCCGGCGGAATTCCGACGCAAACGGCATTCAGCCAGGATCGCCGCTACGAGGCGCTGGATCTGGACCGCAAGTCGGGCGTGATCCGCTCGGCGGAGCATGCGTTCAGCCGTGATGGCGGGCTCGCCGTGCTCACCGGCAATCTCGCGCCGGACGGCGCCATCGTGAAAACAGCAGGCGTCGATGCGAGCGTGCTGAAATTCTCCGGGCCCGCGCGCGTGTTCGAGAGCCAGGACGATGCGGTCGCCGGCATTCTCGACAACAGCGTGAAAGCGGGCGAGGTGGTGGTGATCCGCTACGAAGGCCCCAAGGGCGGGCCCGGCATGCAGGAGATGCTCTATCCGACGAGCTACCTGAAATCCAAGGGCCTCGGCAAAGCCTGCGCGCTGGTCACCGACGGGCGGTTCTCGGGCGGAACGTCGGGGCTCTCCATCGGCCATGTCTCGCCGGAAGCGGCGATGCGCGGGCTCATCGCGCTGGTGGAAACCGGCGACCGGATCGAGATCGACATCCCGGAACGTTCGTTACACTTGGCCGTCGATGACGCGGTGCTGGCGGCGCGGCGCGATGTGCTGACAAAGCGTCATGGGAAACATTGGCGTCCGGCGCAGCGCGACCGTAAAGTGTCTTCGGCGCTCAAGGCCTATGCGGCCTTCACCACCAGCGCTGCGCGCGGCGCCGTGCGCGACGTGGATCAGATCGCCGGGGACTGAGTATTTTGCTGTATGTGAGCACACGTGGGCAGGCCGCGCCGCGCGGCTTTGCGGATATTCTGCTTTCGGGGCTCGCCGCTGACGGCGGGCTCGCAATGCCGCAATCCTGGCCACAAATCGAAGGCGATTTCGCGCAGATGTCCTACGCGGACGCGGCCTATGCGGTGCTGAAGCCGTTCGTGGGCGATGCGTTCAGCGCCAGGGATCTGCGCGCCGACGTCCAGGCGGCGTATGCCGGCTTCGACGATCCTGCCATCGCGCCGCTGACGCATCTGGGTAACGAACGGTACCTGCTCGAATTGTTCCACGGCCCGACGCTCGCCTTCAAGGATATCGCGATGCAGGTGCTGGCGCGCCTGTTCGCCCGCGCGCTGAAGAAGCGCGGCGGCAGGGCGACCATCGTGGCGGCGACCTCCGGCGACACCGGCTCCGCCGCCATCGCCGCGTTCGGCGGATTGCCCAACATCAAACTCTTCGTGCTGCATCCGGAAGGCCGCGTCAGCGCGGTGCAGCGGCTGCAGATGACGACGGCCGATTTCGACAACGTCCACAACATCGCGCTGGACGGCAGTTTCGACGAAGCCCAATCCATCGTGAAGACGCTGTTCGCCGACGAGAGCTTCGCGCGCGACGCGTCGCTGGTGGCGGTGAACTCGATCAACTTCGCGCGCATCGCGGCCCAGATCGTCTATTTCTTCACCGCCGCGTCGCAGCTTCACGCGCCGCCTGTCTTCGTCGTGCCCACCGGCAATTTCGGCGACATCTTCGCGGGCGAAGCGGCGATGCGGATGGGGTTGCCCGTGCGCGGCCTCGTCGCCGCGACCAACGCCAACGACATCCTGGTGCGCGCGCTGGACGGCGGGATCTACGCGCCCGGCGACGCGCGCGCGACCTTAAGCCCTTCGATGGACATCCAGGTCGCGAGCAATTTCGAGCGCGCGTTGTTCGAGGCCTCGGGCCGCGATGCCGATTGGGTTCGCGGCGCGATGGCGCAATTCGCCGCGACGCGCCGCCTCGCACTGCCGCCCGAAGTGCTCGCCGATCTGCGCACGCGTTATTCGGCCTATGCGGTGAGCGACGACGACACGCTCGCGGCTATCGCGCGCATGCACGAGCGCCATGGCAGGCTGATCGATCCGCACACCGCCGTCGGCATCGCCGCGGCCAGTCTGGTGCACACCGATGCGCCGGTCGTGGTGCTGTCCACCGCGCATCCCGCGAAATTCCCCGACGCGGTGCGCCAGGCCTGCGGCGTCGGCCCGGTTCTGCCGCGGCGGCTGCAGGATCTGTTCGAGAAGCCGGAGCGCTACGAGACGCTGGCGTGTGACGCGAAGATCGTGCGCGCGTTCATCGCATCCAAACTCTAAAACCCATACGCCGCCGGGTTCACAGCGGTCAGATGAAACCGCAGGCGCCGTGCATAGTCGCGCGGGTCCTTGGGGCGGACCATGGCGAGCGGGTCGGGGTGCAGCCAGTCGTAGAGGCGCGTCAGCAGGAAGCGCAAGGCCGCGCCGCGCGCCAGCAACGGAAACGCTTCGCGTTCCGCCGATGTGAGTTCGCGCTCGCGTCCATAGGCGGCGATCAGCGCTTTGCCTTTGGTGAGGTTGTAGCCGTCGGTTTCGAAGCACCAGGCGTTGAGCATCACGGCGAGGTCGTAGGCAAAGGCGTCGTTGCAGGCGAAATAGAAATCGATCAGGCCGGACACCGCGCCGTTCATGAACAGGACGTTGTCCGGAAAGAGATCGGCGTGGATCACGCCGCCGGGCAATCCGGCCGGCCATTCGCGTTCGAACTGCGCCATCGCCTCGGCGATCAGCGCGCACAGGCCCGGTTGCACGCTGTCGGCATCGGCGGCGGTCGCGCCGGCGAGCTTGCGCCAGCCTTGGGGGCCGAGCGCGTTGGGGCGCGACAAAGCGAAGCCCGCACCCGCCGCGTGAAGTTGGGCGCAGGCCGCGGCCGCGGCGGCGCAATGCGCGCCATCGGGGCGGTGCAGCGAAAGGCCGTCGAGCCAGGTCAGGAGCGCGGCGGGCCGGCCGTTCACCCGGGTCCACAAGCCGCCGTCGCGGCGGCGCACCGGGGTGGGGCATTGCAGGCCGCTTGCGGCGAGATGGTCCATCAGGCCCAGGAAATAGGGCAGATCGTCCTCCCGGACGCGCTTCTCATATAAAGTGAGGATGAAGGCGCCCCGATCGGTACGCAGATGGAAGTTGGAATTCTCCACCCCCTCGGCGATGCCCTTGAATGAGACCGGCGCGCCGATGCCGTAGAGGCCGGCCAGCGCCTCCAGGTCGTCGAACGACACTTCGGTATAGACGGCCATGACTCTCTCGCTGGAACGCACCCAATCCCGCCCGGTTTGCAGGGACTGTCAACCCGTCCCGCCCGCCAAGGCGATTCCCGCCTGCCGGGCCTACGACGGTTAATTTTATGAAATGACATGGGAACTTTCCCTGACAATCATGCAAGCTACTGATATGGCTTAACAATTGCGTAAACATGCTGCCGCTTTTTCCGGGCTCGGCTTGCTTATTAACCCTCGAACAGATAGTTTTCGGCCGATCGCCACTTGGGGCGTTGTGCGACGGGCATCGGGGCGGAGTTGCTGTCGTCGTAAGGTGTTGATCCGCTTAATTTTTCTCATTGCGCGCGGCTGGCGTGCCCAGGTCGGGGCATCCTGCACGGCGATGAATCGGGCTGGGTGTTGAGAGCAGTCGACACATTGGTTTCATGCCGCTCTGTCATGAGCGGCGGCAGGCTGGCGACTTGGAGTCGCCGGCCTTTGGGCTTTGGCGCGCGGTCCACGACCGCCACACGGGAGTAGCATTCATGTCGGGCATCACGGTCGATTTCGCGCAGTACACGACGGACACCACGCTCAATGGCCCCTACAATGCCGGCGATGACGTCACCCTGGCCGATACGTCAACGGTGCTGGATGCGCTGACCGATGCGCAGATCGACAGTCTGGGCACCAACAATGTCGATACGATCAGCGCCACCGACGGCGTGCTCTCCTGGACCGCCGATCAATATGCCCACCTGATCCTCGAGCCCGTCGCGATCGACGGCAACACCTTCGCGATCCTGTCCGACACGGGCGCCAATATCGCCGCGCTCTCCGCCGCGCAGATCTCCGGCATCGCCGCCGACGGCGTCGCCGCCATCGACCCGACCGACTCGATGCTGACCTTCAATGTCGGCCAGTTCAACGCGCTCGGCGCCATGAGCGTGGACTCCAGCGCCGACTTCACCATCGCCGACACCGGCGCCACCATCGCGGCCCTCAGCCCCGGCGCCATCGGCGCGCTGGGCTCGCTCGGCGTCGATCATCTCGATGCGACCGACAATGTGCTGGCGCTCAGCGTCGCGCAGTATGAAGCGCTCGGCACGGTCACGCTGACGGCCGGCGACGACGTCACGCTCGCCGACACCGGCGCCAATCTCGAAACGCTGTCGGCCTCCGCCTTCGGCAATCTCGGCGCCAACGGCATCGACCATATCGACGCGACCGACAACGTGCTGACGATCAGCCTGGCGGACTTCAACGCGCTGGGCTCGGTGACGCTCACGCAGTCCGACACCGTCACCCTCGCCGACACCGGCGCCACCATCTCCGGCTTCTCCTCCGGCGAAATCGACACGCTCGCCTCGGGCGGCATCGACATCTTCGACGCCACGGACAACGCGATCTCCTTCACCGTCGCGCAGTACAACGAAACCGTCACCGACAATATCTCGCTGACCGCGGGCAACACCGTCACCCTCGCCGACAGCGGCGCCAATCTCGCCGCGCTCACCACCGGCCAGATCAACGCGCTCGTCAATGTCGATGCCGTCGATGCCACCGACGACACGCTGGTCATCGCCGTCGACCAGTTTGACGCGTTCGTGGGCAAGGGCATCACGCTCGCCGCGGACGACGCCGTCACGCTCTCCGATACCGCGGAGAATCTCGCGACGCTCGATTTTTCGACGCTGGCGGCCGCCAATGTCGATCAGCTCAATTCCACGGACGCCTACACCACGCTCACGGTTTCCGATCTCACCGCGCTCGGCACGGTCGTCTTCACCGACGCCAGCGCCGTCACCCTGACCGACACCGGCGCCGACATCGCCGCCGTCACCGATTTCTCGGTCTTCGCCGCGCACGGCATCGACACGCTGGATGCCAGCGACGACACGCTGACGATCTCCGAAGCGCAGTTCCAGGCGCTGGGCACCACGACGCTCACCGGCGCCGACACCGTCACGATCTCCGACACGGCCGCCAACATCGTCGGCGGCCCGAACTATGGCACACTCGCCGCCGCGGGCATCGATTTCCTGAACGCCACCACGGCGATCAACGTCACCGTGAACGACATCAGCAATCTGGGCGCCGTCGTCTTCACGTCCGCCAGCGCCGTCACCCTGGCCGACACCGGCGCGCATATCGCCGCCGTCGCCAATTTCACGACCTACGGCACGCATGGCGTCGACAAGATCGATGCCACCAACAACACGCTGACGATGAACGCCACGCAGTTCGGCGAGCTGGGCGTCGTCACGCTGACGGCGGGCGACACGGTCACGATCTCCGACACCGCGGCGCATTTGGGCGGCCTGACCTTCTCCGGCCTCGCCGCGGCGAATATCGATTTCCTGAATTCGACCAACGCCTACACCGCTCTCACAGTCCAGAACGTGACCGATCTCGGCGCGGTGCACTTC
>DATATK010000040.1:0-2927 GCA_036268825.1 Rhizomicrobium sp.
CTGGTCGAACGCGACCGGCCCAATGCGCTGCCCGCCGATGCCGAAGGTCCCTACAAGATCGTCTTCAACGGCTGGCACACGCACGCGCCGGAGAACTGGCCGCCGTCGCCCCGGCTCATTCCGCTTCTGGTGTCGGTGCACATCACCGGAGAAATGCCGTCGCTGAACAAAAGCCGACTCAGGCCGGCGGACGCGCTGCTTCAGGGATATAATCTCGAATTCCTCAAAAGCCGCGAGCCCGTCGGCGCGCGCGATCTGTGGACGAGAGATCTTCTTCGGGCCGCGGGCGTCGAGACTTATTTCTCCGGCTGCATGACGCTCACACTCGGAAGCGGAGCGCCGCGACCGCGCCGGGGCTATATCTGCGCCGCCGGTTTTGCCAGACCGGTCCCGCGCAATGTCCGCGCGGGCGCGAGAAGCCGCTGGGTGGAGGTGAGCCACGAGGACAGGATCGCCAAGTCCTTTGAAGATCGCATGACGAAAGCAGAAAAGCTTCTCAGTCTCTATGCCCATGCGAAATGCGTGGTGACGAGCAAGCTGCATTGCGCGCTGCCATGTCTGGCGCTGGGCACGCCGGTATTGCTGGTGGCCTCGGCGCACGATTCCTATCGCTTCAGCGGGCTGCGCGATCTTCTGCACAGCTGCACGCCGGAGAATTTCCGCCGCGGCACGGCGGACTTTAATTTCGACAATCCGCCGCCGAACAAGGACGCCTATCGCGCCTATCGCGACGCACTAATCGAGACCGTCAACCCCTTCGTCGATCCGGCGCGGGCCGGAGCCGCAGCACCGCTCCATCCGTTCGAGCCCGACGGCGACATCGACAAACTTCTGGCGCAGGACTGGTCTGGCGCGAGCGCGAATCCGCTGCGCCGGCTTCGCGGTTTCTTCGGTCCTGCTTAGAGCGGGATGAGATGATGCCGAGTCGAATTTTGATTCCCAAAGGGTTGCGAGTCTGATTCAAGATGCTGGCTGGAGTGGGAGGCCGGCATGGATGGGCAGACCATATTCGATGGACCTTCGCGAACGTGTGGTTGGGGCCGTTGAGGGCGAGGGGCTCTCGCGGCGCCAGGCAGCGGCTCGGTTTGGCGTCAGCTATAGCGCGGCGATCGCCTGGCTGAAGCGCGTTCGCGAGACGGGCAGCGCCGAGCCTGGCCAGATGGGCGGCCACAAGCCGAAGAAGATCGCGGGCGCGCATCGCGACTGGCTGATCGGGCGCTGCCGGGCCAGCGACTTCACGCTGCGCGGTCTGGTGGCGGAGTTGGGCGAGCGCGGTCTGAAGGTGGACTACCGCTCGGTCTGGGAGTTCGTTCACGCCGAGAAGTTCAGTCACAAAAAAAGACGCTGATTGCGGCCGAGCAGGATCGCCCCGACGTGGCGCGCCGCCGCGCGCAATGGATCAAGTATCGTGTCGGGATAGAACCGTCGCGTCTGGTGTTCATCGACGAGACCTGGACCAAAACCAACATGGCACCCTTAAGAGGCTGGGCGCCGATCGGCAAAAGATTGCAAGCCAAGGTGCCGCACAAGCGCTGGAAGACCATGACCTTCCTGGCCGCTCTGCGTCACGACCGTCTCGACGCGCCCTGGCTCATCGACGGGCCGATCAACGGCGTGCGCTTCCTGCTCTATGTCGAGAAGATCCTCGTCCCCACCCTCCGTCCCGGAGACATCGTGGTCATGGACAATCTCGGATCGCATCGCGCTAAAGCCGTGCGCGCAGCTATCCGCGCCGCAGGCGCAAAGCTCTTCTTCCTGCCCAAATACTCGCCCGACCTGAACCCCATCGAGCAGTTCTTCTCAAAGCTCAAGCACTGGCTGCGAAAGGCCGCAAGACGATCCCAAGACGCCGTCTGCAACGCTATCGGTGATGTCCTCGACACCATCACACCGACAGAATGCAAAAATTACTTCGAGAACTCAGGATATGAGCAACCTAAAATCATCCCGCTCTAGCGGCTTTCGCGCGCACCGCCGCTGCGCGCGCTCGCCCTTTGAAAAGGCCTAGCGCGGCGTCGCCATCAGCGCGCTCACACCGCCCCACAGGATCTGAATGCCGATGCAAAGCATGATGAAGGCCGATAGACGCACGACGACGTTCGTCCCGGTTTTGCCCAGCCGCGCCACGGTACGCTCCGCGAAGCGATAACAAAACCACGTACTAAGAGCGATCAACAGGATGCCGAGGATCGCGGCACTGTCATGCTGGAGCAGGTCCAGCCACGCGATGTCCTTTGGCCGCTGGCTGCCCAGTGTGATCGCGACCGAGATCGAGCCCGGCCCCACGGTCAGCGGCATGGTCAGCGGATAGAAGGAATCCGGAACGGGCGAGGTGTTCTTCTGCGCATCGCGGTCGCCGTCGGGCCTTTCGTCCGAATTGAGCAACTTCCAGCCGAACGCCGTCACAACCAGGCCGCCGCCGATACGCACCACCGGAAGGCTGATGCCGAAGAATTCGAGTACATGCGACCCCATGAACAGCGAGCCGAGCAGCAGGAAGAAGCTGTTGACCGAAACGCGCAACGCGAGACTGTTGCGCTCCCTGTCGGTGCAGAACTGGGTGAGGCCGAGGAACAGCGGCGCGCTGCCGACCGGGTTCACGATCGGAAAAAGGGCTGCGTAGCTGAGAAGGACGGTGTCGATGAAGACGTTCATACCGTTGTACGCGCCTTTCAGCGTTGCGAACGGGATCACAGTATCCGTCAGGGCGCTCTCAAGGCAATCGCGCCGCTATCGCGGTGTCGGCATTCTCGCTTCGCGAAACGAGACGAGCTTCTGCTGCGCCTCGTCCCACAGGGACAGACGAACGCTGCGCAGGCTCTGCCAGAGGGTAACGCGGCCCATGCCGCGCAGGCTGGGATGATCGCGCAGGACCTGGCGCAACCGGTAGTAGGGAATGCGGCTGCAGAGGTGATGCACATGATGCA
>DATATK010000041.1:0-4014 GCA_036268825.1 Rhizomicrobium sp.
TCGACCGCGAAAATATGAACGCCGGTCTTGCTGGCGATCTCCAGCGTGTGCTGGTCAGCCGTCCGGGCCGGGCCGACGGCAACCAAAAGGGCGAAGAGAACGAAGGCGGTCCACCGCAATACGCGCATGCGTGCGGACTTACGCGGCGGCCTTCGGCGCGGCAATGGGAAAATAGGCGGTCAGGTGAGCCTTAGTGCGAGGCCGGCCCCAGCGATCCGCCGTCCGGGCGCACCTCGGCGGCCATCAGGCCCTTGGGCCCGGGCCCGAAGCGGACCAGCACGGTCTGCCCCGGCCGAAGCTCGGCGATGCCGTAGCGGCGCAGCGTCTCCATGTGCACGAAGATGTCGGGCGTGCCCTCGCCGCGGGTGAGGAAACCAAAGCCGCGCAAGCGGTTGAACCATTTCACCTGCGCCCGTTCCAGCCCGCTGGTCGGCTGCACGGTGACGTGGGTGCGCGGCGGCGGCATCTGCGCCGGGTGGATCGCCGTCGACTCGTCCATCGACAGAATGCGGAATGCTTGCAAGCCCTTCTGGCGCTGCAACACCTCGATAACGACCCGAGCGCCCTCATAGGCGGTCTGGTAGCCGTCGCGCCGCAGGCAGGTCACGTGCAGAAGTATGTCCGGCATGCCGTTATCCGGAACGACAAAGCCGAAGCCCTTGGAGACATCGAACCACTTGATGACGCCGGCCATCTCGATGAGAGTGCCTGTCGTCTCATCGGTAAGTTCTCTGACCGTACCGGGCCGGAGATTGGTCCCTGACATTTTAAATTCGACCCCGTCCGACGCCTTGAAGGCGTGTGCCGCCACTTTGTTGGCGCCTCTTCCGGGCGCTCCACGAATCTTTCCGCTGAATCGAAGATAACACCGGCCCTAAAACGGCAAAGGGCAAAATGCGCTTGCGCACAGGTCTGTACACAGCGTAGCGGCTGGCCGAATCAGTTGGCGATGAAGGGCGCGAGCGCGTCGCCGATGTCGTTGCGCACCACGAGGTCGGCAATCTCGTCGAACTCGGTCGGCTCGCGGTTGACGATGACGAGCGCCGCCCCGTTGCGTTTGGCCATCAAGGGAAAGCCGGCGGCCGGCCACACCACCAGCGAGGAGCCGATCGACAGGCACAGGTCGCAGTCGCGCATCAATTGCTCCGCGCGCTCCATGGCGTCGGCCGGCATCGCTTGACCAAAGGAGACGGTCGCGGTCTTGATGTAGCCGCCGCAGTCGCAATCCGGCGCGCAGTGGTTGCCGCGGCCGAACTTGTCCTTCACCCACGATAGTTCGTAGCGCCTCGCGCAGTCGAGGCAGGTCGCGTAGGTGGTATTGCCGTGCAGTTCGACGATGTCGTCGGCCGCGATGCCGGAAGCCTGATGCAGATTGTCGATGTTCTGGGTGATGAGGCCCGGAACCCGGCCGGCGCGGTAGAAGCTGGCGAGCGCCCGGTGGCCGCGGCCGGGTTTGGCTTGCGTGAAATGCTCCTCCATGGCGAAGCGGCGGCGCCAGGCTTCGTTACGCATGTCCTGACTGGCCAGAAAATCGTCGAACTGGATCGGCTGGTTCTTGCTCCAGAGCCCGCCGGGTGAGCGGAAATCGGGAATGCCGCATTCGGTCGATATGCCCGCTCCGGTGAACGGGACGATGCGCTCGGCGTCCTCGATCAGGTCGCGCAAGGCGGCGATTGCCGTGTCCAGATCGGAAGCTATCATTGCTATAGTGCGCGCGGGCCTTGAAGATGCCCGCCCCTTCGTTTTCGTCGAGGACCTTTCCCCATGCGATATCTGCACACCATGCTGCGCGTACGCAATCTGGACGACGCGCTCGACTTCTACGTCAACAAACTTGGCCTCAAGGAGACGCGCCGCCGGGTCGACGAGAAGAACCGCTATACCCTGGTGTTCCTGGCGGGGCCCGCGGACGCGGCGATCGTCGAAGCCTCCAAGAAACAGGGCCGTCCTGGCCCGGAGGTGGAACTCACCTACAACTGGGACACCGAGGACTATGGCGAGGCGCGCTATTTCGGGCACCTCGCCTACGAAGTGGACGACATCTACGCCACCTGCGAGCGGCTGATGAAAGCCGGCGTCACCATCAACCGCCCGCCGCGCGACGGCGTCATGGCCTTCGTGCGCTCGCCCGACAAGCACTCGATCGAGCTGTTGCAGAAGGGCGAGGCCAAAGCGCCGGCTGAGCCGTGGAAATCGATGCCCAATACCGGCAAGTGGTAAGCAAGCTGGTGAGCAAGTACTGACCTTGCCGCTGAAAGCGAAGCTCTTTATACCTCGCCGCGCTGCCGGGCATCCCGTGCCCATGAAATTAGCAGCATGCGCCCTTCGTCTAGAGGCCTAGGACACCGCCCTTTCACGGCGGTAACAGGGGTTCGAATCCCCTAGGGCGCGCCATACCCGCGTACGGCGCGGCGCTCATGTCTCCCATGCGAAGTTGCTGCGCATTTGCGGCGTTATTTAATGTAGAAATTATAGGCTGGCTGATTCCAAACAGCTAAATAAGCGCTGTTGGGCGACGAGGCTCCTGAAGGAGCATCAGGCGATGATCAAAAGCAAGAACGTGGTGGCGGAGTTGCGGCGCGACGTGTCCTACATCTGGCACGCCGCGATCGTCATTGTTTTCCTCGGCTTTGCCGGGCTGGCGGTGGCGGCCGCGCTGTATGACATCTGGGCGATCCGCCACTAAGGCGCACGCGGCGGATAGGCATGCCGCACGCCATTGAAGTCTTCGACGACATAATGCGCGGACCCGTTCGTGCCTTCGCGCGCGATATAATTCGGGCCGATCGGCGATTTGCCGTGGCCGCCCGGAATGTCGAGCACGTAATTCGGCTGGCATAGGCCCGAGAGCCGCCCGCGCAAAACCCGCAGCAAGTCCTGCCCGGTGGCGATGTCGGTGCGCAGGTGCGACGTGCCGGGCGCGAGATCGCCGTGATGCAGATAATAAGGTTTGATGCGGCACTCGACGCACGCGCGCATCAGTTCGGCGAGCGCCTGCGGCGTGTCGTTGACGCCGGCCAGCAGCACCGATTGCCCGAGCAGCGGCAGGCCGGCATCGGCCATGCGCGCGCAGGCGGCGCGCGCCGCCTCGGCCAGTTCGCGCGCATGATTGACGTGAACGGCGACGTAAACCGCCTTGCCCTTGGCCTTCATGGCGCGCACCAGTTCGGGCGTGATGCGTTTGGGTTCCGCCACCGGCACGCGGGTGTGGATGCGCACGATCTTGACGTGGGCGATGGCGCTTAATTCCGTCATCACGGCGCGCAGACGCCGCGGCGACAGCACCAGCGGATCGCCGCCGGTGAGAATCACTTCCCAGATATTGGCGTCGCTGCGGATGTAATCGAGCGCGCTTTTGAGAGCTGCGGGCGATAGCGCTTTGGCCTTGCCGGGCCCGACCATTTCGCGCCGGAAGCAGAAGCGGCAATAGACCGCGCAGACATGCGTCAGCTTCAAGAGCACGCGGTCCGGATAGCGATGCACGATGCCCTCGACCGGGCTATGCGCGTCGTCGCCGATCGGATCCGACAATTCCTCGGGCCGCGTGTCGAGTTCGGCCGCGGTGGGTACGAATTGGCGCGCGATCGGATCGCGCGGGTCATCGCGGTCGATCAGCGCCGCGAGATCGGCAGGCAGCGCGACGGCATAACGCGCCGCCACCTGCTCAAGTCCCGCCCGTCGCTCGGGCGCGACCAGACCAGCCTCACAGAACTGCGCCGGTGTGCGAAGAGTTTTCATGGCAAGTTCCTTCATTATTATTCGGTCACCGGCGCCCAAATCACTTGTTCGATAGTCGACGCGCCAGTCGCCAACATCACCAGCCGGTCGAAGCCGAGCGCGATGCCGGATGCAGGCGGCATCTGCGCCAGCGCGGCGAGGAAATCCTCGTCGACCGGATAGCGCTCGCCATGGATGCGCTGCTTCTCCGCCATCGCCGCGTCGAAGCGCGCGCGCTGCTCGGCGGCATCGGTCAGTTCGCCGAAGGCATTGGCCAGCTCCACCCCGCAGGCATAG
>DATATK010000042.1:0-4346 GCA_036268825.1 Rhizomicrobium sp.
GGTGCCGGACGATATCGGCAACGGCGAGCTCAAAGGCAAGGTGTTCTATGTCTGGTTCGACGCGCCCATCGAATATATCGGCGCGACGAAGGAATGGGCCGACGCGAACGGCAAGGGCGATGCGTGGCGCTCGTGGTGGTACGACCCGAAAGACGTCACCTATTACGAATTCATGGGCAAGGACAACGTGCCGTTCCACACCATCATCTTCCCGGCGATGATGATCGGCACCAGGGAGCCGTGGAAGCGCGTCGACAAGCTAAAGGGCTTCAACTACCTCAATTACGAGGGCGGCAAGTTCTCGACCTCGCAGAAGCGCGGCATCTTCATGGACACGGCGCTCGAGATCGCGCCGGCGGATTACTGGCGCTATTACCTCACCGCCAATTCGCCGGAAGGCTCCGATTCCAATTTCACCTTCGAGCATTTCGCTTCCGTGGTGAATAAGGACCTCGCCGACGTGCTGGGCAATTTCGTCAACCGCGTGACGAAGTTCTGCGCCGCGCGCTTCGACGGCGTCGTGCCGGGCGAGGGCGAATATGGTGACGACGAGAAAACGTTGATGGCGGAACTCGACGCGCGGATCAAGACGTATGCGGACTATTTCGAGGCGCTGGAATTCCGAAAAGCGCTCGGCGAATTGCGCGCGATCTGGGTGATCGGCAATGAATACGTCACCCGCGCCGCGCCGTGGACGCATTTCAAGACCGACCGCGCGAAGGCCGCGGTGGGCGTGCGCATGGGGCTCAATCTCGTGCACCTGTTCGGGCATTTGTCGTGGCCCGTCATCCCGGTCTTCGCGCGGAAGATCCACGACGCGATCCAGGACGCGCCCGAAATCATCTCCTGGCCCGATGCGCCGATGGCGGAGTATCTCAGCCAGCTCGAGCCGGGCCATCCGGTCACGGCGCCGGACGTGCTGTTCGCCAAGATCACCGACGAGCAGGTCGCTGAATGGCGCACGCGATTCGGCGGAACGCCTCCGTGACCGTCCGACGGACGCGGATCGCGAAGCCGGCGCGCGGTTAGGGCAGCATCTTCGCCCAGCCCTCTTGCCCCAAGGCCTCGAGCGGCTGGAATTTAGCCTTGTAGTCCATCTTCGCGCTGCCGCGGATCCAGTAGCCGAGATAGACATAGGACAGCCCGCGTTCGCGCGCGTGCTCGATGTGGTCGAGGATCATGTGCGAGCCGAGGCTGCGCGCGATCTCGCCGGGATGGTAGAAGCTGTAGACCATCGACAGCCCGTCTTTCAGCACATCGGTGAGCGCGCAGCCTAGCAGCGGTTTGCCTTGCTCGGGCGCGCCGCGATATTCGACGATGTGGGTGTCGACGGGCGTCTCCTCGACCATCGCGACATAGTCGAACAGGCCCATGTCCGACATGCCGCCGCCGGCGTGGCGCGAGTCGAGATAGGCGCGCAGCAGCGCGAATTGCTCGCGCGTGGCTTCGGCCGTCACCGGATGGCGCGTCACGTCGGCGTTGTGGCGCAGGGTGCGGCGCTGGCCGCGCGAGGGCTGGAAGTCGCTCACCAGGATGCGCACCGAGACGCAGGCGTTGCAGCCCTCGCAGGCCGGGCGGTAGGCGATCATCTGGCTGCGGCGGAAACCGGAATGGGTCAGCGCCTCATTGAGGCCTTGGGCGAAGCTGCCGTTGAGGCGGGCGAAGACCTTGCGCTCGATGCGGCCGGGCAAATACGGGCACGGCCCACCCGGGGTGAGAAAGAACTGCGGCAGTCGCGCTGTGCGTTGGTCCGTCAAGGAAGGCCGCCCGGCATCTTCGTCGTCAGTATGACAAAACGAAGTGGGGCAGCGCCAGTGCGATCGCGCCTCACTTCGCGGTTAAAGTTTGCTTCCCGGCGGAACCGGCGGCGCCTCGCGCAGGAGCACGATGCTGAGCCTGCGGTTGGCCGAGGCGTTCGGGTCTTCGGGCAGGAGCGGCTCGGAGCCTGCCTTGCCCGCGACTTCGTAGATGCGGTCGCCGCTGACGCCGGAGCCGGTGATGACGGCGCGTGCTGCGTTGGCGCGCGCTGCGGAAAGCTCCCAGTTGCCGGCGCCGCCGCCGTCATTGCCGGCGGTATGGCCGGAGATGGAGATACGGTTGGGCAGCCGGTCGATCACCTTGGCGACGGCTTCGAGCAGCCGCTTGGTATAGGGCATGAGTTCGGTGGTGCCGGGCTGGAACATCGGCTTGCCGTCCTGGTCGACCAGCTGGATACGCAGGCCCTCGGGCGTCTTGTCGACCATCACCTGGCGGGAGAGGTCGGCGATGTCGGGCATTTCCTGCATCGCCTGGCGAATCGATTCGGCCGCGCTCTCGAAATCGCGGTCCTGCGAGGAGGGCACGGCGCGCTCCAGATGGTCGTCGCTCTGCGATTGCGAGGCTGGGGACTGGCCCGCGGCATCGGTCGCGCCGCCGGCCTTCTTGGCGTCGTCCTTGGAGTGGGTGGGATTGGACGGGGCAGGCGGCGAGGTCTTCTGGCTGATCGAGGCGACGCCGCCGGCGCGCGGGCTGGTCTGGCCCAGCACCGTGCCGCCGAGCACACCGCCCGAGCCGCTGGAGGTCTGCGAAATGCTTTGGGCGGCGAAGTAATCGGCGATGCCGCGCTTCTGCTCGGGCGTGGTCGTGTTGATCAGCCACATCAGCAGGAAGAACGCCATCATCGCGGTGACGAAGTCGGCATAAGCGACTTTCCACGCGCCGCCGTGATGGCCGCCGTGCCCGCCCTTCTTCACACGTTTGATGATGACCGCGCCGTCGCGTGCCACGGTGGAACCCCTCTACCCGTCGCGAGGCGCCTCTCGCCGGGCTTTCCCCGGTCGCGCGCCTCGCCTAATTTCGAGGCCACAGCATGCCTTAAGCGCGTTAACCGAGCGTTGAGGCCAAGGGATACCGCCATGAGCTTCGACACGCGCGCATTCCGGCAGGCTTTGGGCACGTTTCCCACGGGGGTCGCCGTGGTGACGGCCGCATCGCCCGCGGGCCATCCGGTGGGGATCACGGTGAACTCCTTCACCTCGGTCTCGCTCGACCCGCCGCTGGTCCTGTGGTGCATCGACCGCAAATCTGACCGCTTCGGTCCGTTCACGGCGGCGTCCTGTCACACGATCAGCGTGCTCGGCACCGCGCATGAAAGCGTCTCGGCACGCCTCGCGCGGCAGGGGGCGCACAATCTCGAAGGCATCGAACTGATCGCAACCGAGTGCGGCCCGCCGGCGCTCGCCGATGCGCTCGCCGTGTTCGAGTGCGAACGCCACGCCCTGCACGATGCCGGCGACCACGCCATTCTGATCGGCCGTGTGCTGCGGTTCGCGCGCAGGGAAGCCGGCGCGCCGCTGGTCTTCTTCCAGGGCAAATACGGCGCGCTGGCAGCCAGCTGAAACAAAGGCGCCGCCGGTTTTCACCGGCGGCGCCAAGAGAGGGGATTCTACTGCGCGGCGATTACCAGCGGAGCTGGGTGAACACGCCGATTTCGTTGTACGTGCCGCTGTGGCCCGCACCCTGCGCCAGGCCGCCGATCGTGCCGTTCTGGTCGGTCAGGAAGCCGTCGTCGACGGCGTCGTGCTTGTAGACCAGCGAGATGTTGACGATCTTGGTGGGCGTGTAGGTGACGCCGAAGTTGTAGTAGGTGTTCTTCGGATCGGACACCAACACGTTGGCGGCGGTCTTCACGGTCGGCTTCACCCAGTCATAGCGGCCGAAGATGCCCCATTCCGGCGTGAAGTCGTACGACGCGAAGGTCGAATAGCCGTCGTCGTTGTCGGTGTTGGTCGAGGTAACGTCCGTGTAGTTCTTGGCTTTGAAGTATTCCACGCCGACGCGCAGGCCGTCCCACTTGTACGCGGCGATCGCGTCGAAGCGCTCCGCGTCGTGATGGGTCATGACGTTATGGGGGGCGCCCAGATGTCCGTCGTACCCGCCGACGCCGAGGGTGAAGCCGTCCAGGTTCATGCTGATGCGGCCTTCGTAGTCCAGACCGTCGGTGCGGTTCACGCCGCCGACGAAGCCGGGCTTCTTGTAGCCGTTGCCATTGATCGCCGAGATCGCGTAGCTGAACAGGCCGTCCGCGACATTGCCGCCGACGTGCAGACCCCAATCCGCGGACGTGCCGAACTTGGTGCGGTCGATCAGCGTGTTCTCAACGTAGCGGTAGCCATAGATGTCTTCCACGAAGGGGATCCACGGCAGGTCGGCTGAACCCAGGCGGACCGTCAGCCAATCGGCGAACTTGCCCTGCAGATAGGCCTTCTTGATGTAGAGCTGCGTGACGCCGGTCGTGGAGTCATAGGTGAAGTCGGTGGTCAGGTTCGCAGCCCATATGTCGTCGAACTGGTGATCGACGCCCAGGT
>DATATK010000043.1:0-3287 GCA_036268825.1 Rhizomicrobium sp.
CTGCAAGATCTGGTGCAGAACGCTATTGTCATGCCGCATGGTGTTGCTCGCTTCCCTGTCCAAAACGTCGCCAAACGCTTGGAACACAGAAGAATCAACGCCATGCGCCTTGTCTACAAATTTAAACCGGACAGCCGTGGGACTTGCCCGGGGATGACGGTGGAGGGAGTGATGCGAGGTGATCCTTCACCTGCGCGCCCTCCGCGGCTCCGCGTGAATCATCTTTTTGTGCGCACGAACGCAGGCCTTCAAGGGCCTGTGGTCCGGGCGTGATTCGGGAGATGCTGGAATTTAACCTGACCAGCGTGGCGCTGTCAAGCCAATGTAGGAAAAATCCGGCGCCAAATAGGGAACTTTGCGCAGATTCGAATCAAATTGGGTTCTGGATCAGGCGCTTGGCGAGGTCCGCGGCCAGCGCCTTGGCATCGAGCGGGGCGTCGTAATAGGTGACGAGGGCGCCGTCCGGCCCCACCAGATAGACCTCGCCGGAATGGTCCATGCCGTAGCCGCCACCTTTCAGCGGGCGCCTGGCATAGTAGACGCGATATTCATGCGCGACGGCGGCGATCTGTTTGGCCGTGCCGGTCAGGCCGACGAAGCGCGGGCCAAACGCCGCGAGATAGGATTTGAGCACCTGGGGCGTGTCGCGCGCGGGATCGATGGTGATGAAGACCGGCACGATGCGCCGCGCCTTCGCGCCCAGCCGGTCCAGCGCATCGGCCTCGCTGGCGAGCGTGGTGGGGCAAACGTCGGGGCAGAAGGTGTAGCCGAAATAGAGCAGCATATAGCGCCCGCGGAAATCGGTGTCGCGGCGCGCGGCGCCGGCCTGGTCGGTGAGCGTGAACGGCCCACCCAAAGGCGACAGCACGATGCTCTGCGCGCCGCCACCCGCGCTCAGATTCCACAACGCGCCCGCCGCCACGAAGGCGAAGAGCAGCAGGTAGGGCAGCAGGGCTTCGGGCGTGCGGATCATGATCACGACAAAATGGACCGCGGGCGGCGAGGATTGCTAGTGTCGCAAGCGGTCGCAAGCGGCGAATGGTCGCCCGGGGATCACAATCGATGGCGATGGCTGACGAAAGACAGAGGGGCTGGTGGCCGCGGCTGTGGCGCGAGGCGGACGCCGCGCTCGCCCGGACACCCACGCGCGGCCGGGTGCGCATGCGCACGCTCTCGAACCTGCGCTGGCTGGCGGTGGCGGGGCAGTCGGCCACCTTGCTGGTGGTCTATTTCGGGCTTTCCTGGCATCTGCCGATCGTGCCCTGCGCGCTCGCCATCGCGATGAGTGTGCTGATCAACGTCGCGCTCGCCTTCCTCTATCCCGCCGGCCACCGGCTCACCAACCGCGAGGCGACCGCGCATCTGGCCTATGACGTGCTGCAACTCGCTTTGCTGCTCTTTCTCACCGGCGGAATCGAAAATCCCTTCGCGCTGATGTTCCTGGCGCCGGTGGTGATCGCGGCCTCGACGCTCAATCTCGGCAACACGCTGCTGCTGGCGGGTCTCGCGCTGGCATCGGTTTCGCTGATCGCGGTGAAGCACGATCCGCTGCCATGGGACGGCAACGAACGGCTCACCTTGCCGGCGCTTTATCTCGGCGGCATCTGGTCCTCGCTCGTCATCGGCATCGGCTTCACCTCGATCTATGCCTGGCGCATCGCGAGCGAGACCGCGCGCATGCAGGCGGGCCTCGCCGCCACGCAACTGGCGCTGTCCCGCGAGCATCGCCTCGCCTCGCTCGGCGCACTCGCCACCGCGGCGGCGCACGAACTGGGCACGCCGCTCGGCACCATCGCGGTGGTGTCGCGCGAGCTCGAGCGCGCCTTGCCGCCGGGCACGCCGGAGTCGGACGATGCGAAACTGCTGCGCAGCGAAGCCGAACGCTGCCGCACCATCCTGACGCGGCTGGCCCGCCCGGACGCCGAAGGCTTGCGCGAGACCGATCATCTGCCGCTGGGCGCTCTGCTCGATGAGATCGCGAGCCCCTACAGGAGCGGCGAAGTGGCCGTCATCGTCGAACTCGCCGAGGGCGCCGAGCCCAAAGTGTGGCGCGCGCCCGAACTGGTGCACGGACTGGGCAATCTCGTCTCCAACGCGGCGGACTTTGCGCAGGCGCATGTCTGGGTGCGCGCGCAATGGACCGACGCGGATCTGCGCATCACCGTGGAGGATGACGGGCCGGGTTTCGCCGGCGAGATCCTGGAGCGCATCGGCGAGCCTTATGTGACGACGCGGCCGGGCAGCTACGCGCTGGGCGAAACCGAATTGTCGCCGGAAGACACCTTCACCGGCCAGCAGGGCATGGGCCTGGGCTTCTTCATCGCCAAAACGCTGCTCGAACGCACGGGCGGCCGCGTCCGCGCCCGCAACAGCGAACATGGCGGCGCCCGCGTCTCCGTCCGCTGGCCGCGCGGCGCGGTGGACGGCGAGAACCCGCCATCGAGCGGGCAGGTCTAAAAAAGGGCGCGCCAAGCCCTTAAAATCGCTCGGATATTTCCGCGAGCCCGCCTCGCGCGGGTTTAGCTTGCCCCCTGCGGCGATTGGCGTTAGGGAGCCGGGCTTATAAGGGACCGCCGATGACCACCGAAGACAAGACTCTCCTGATCGTGGAGGACGACCGCCCGTTCCGCGAGCGGCTGGCGCGCGCCATGGAAGCGCGCGGCTTCACGGTCGGCATCGCCGAGACGGTGGCGCAGGGCGTGGCGCGGGCGAAAGAGGCGCCGCCCGCCTATGCGGTGGTCGACCTCAAGCTCGACGACGGCAACGGGCTCGACGTGGTGGAGACCTTGCACAAGACGCGGCCCGACGCGCGGGTGGTGGTGCTGACCGGTTTCGGCAATATCGCGACGGCGGTGGCCGCGGTGAAATACGGCGCCATCGACTACATCCCCAAGCCCGCCGATGCCGACGATATCCTCGCCGCGCTGATGGCGCCCGCCGGCGCCAAACCCAAGCCGCCCGAAAACCCGATGTCGGCCGACCGCGTGCGCTGGGAGCATATCCAGCGCGTCTACGAACTCTGCGGCCACAACGTCTCCGAAACCGCCCGCCGCCTCAACATGCATCGCCGCACGCTGCAGCGGATATTGGCGAAGAGAAGCCCGCGGTAACGCGCGTCGCGTTGAATTGGATTGAACACAAAACAAAACACGTCGTCATCCCCGGGCAAGGTCCACGGCTGTCCGGTTTAAATTTAGCGCCATTGTATCGCCAACTGCTGGGAAGCGGCTTGGTGGTGTGGCGGGGGCTCGATCAGTCGGTCGAGCCGCCTTCGATGCATGAGGTTT
>DATATK010000044.1:0-2561 GCA_036268825.1 Rhizomicrobium sp.
CGAGGCGGAAAAGACGAACACGCCTTTTCTGGGCGAAGTGCCACTCGTTCCGCTGATCCGCGAAACATCCGACGCCGGCACGCCGATTGTTGCGTCGCACCCGCAGGGTGCCGAGGCACAGGCTTTCCTTGCAATCGCGTCCCAAGTTGCGCAGAAGATTGCGGCGCCGTCGCGCCCGGCGCCAAAGATCGTTATGGAATAAACGTTTGTTCGGGGAATAAAGATGGCTACGCCGAAGCCACAGATAAAAAGCACGTTTGCCACGCCGCTGTGCACGCACTTCCTTCCGGTCGCGAACGAAGTGAACGTGGATCTGCGCGCGCTCGCGACACAGCGTTTCGCCGCCGCCGCCAATGGCGCGCAGGAACAAGGCTGGCGCTCGGAAGCCGATTTCGAAAGCTGGGGCGGCAATGCCGCGCAAACCCTGTTCCGCATGGTGCGCGAACTCGCCGATGGCATGACGGCCACGCGCGCCGGCGGCCGTATCAATCTGGAATGGTCGATCAAGGCCTGCGCCGTCGTGCGCCAGAAAGGTGAATATGGCGCGATGGCGCCGCGCGCCGGTGCCTTCTGGTCGGGCGTCTATTTCGTCGATGACGGCTACAACAAATCCGACGATCCGGCGCTGGGCGGCGAAGTCGAATTGGCCGATCCGCGCGGCGCATTGCCCGCGATGATCGCGCCGCAGCTCGCGTTCCGGATTCCCAATGGCGGCAATGCCGGACAGACGGAGATCATCCGCCCGTCATCGGGCATGATCGTTCTCCATCCGTCCTGGCAGCCGCGCGGCGAACACCGCTACAATGGCGAAGGCCAGCGGATCACGATCGAATTCGACCTGCTCCCGCCGACCTGACGCTCATTGCCGTCCGGCGGTGATGGCCATGGTCATTGTGCCCTGATTGTCGGGCAGCGTTTCCGTCCAGGTATCGCCGACCTTGTGGTTGCCATCCATCGCGTTGCAGTTCGTGGCTTTCGACGGATCGGCCGGCGCCGGATCGGTGAGCGTGAAGCACGCTGTGTGATCGTCTTTCCAGGCATAGGTGCCCTTCATGACGGCGCCATCCGGCCTGTGCTGCTCCCAGGTCTTGTCGGCATTCACATAGATCGTCGTCGTCTTGCCGTTCATCGTCTGCGTGACGGTATTGCCGTACGCCACGGCGAACAGATCGTCTGCCTGCGCGGCAGCCGTGGACACAAGCACGGCGGCGAGGCCGAGCGCGATGCGTTTCATGGAAATTCCCCAATGCGACACCAGCGGGAGGAACGCCCCGCTTTTCCGATATCGGAGCGCGTGGCGGGAGCGACAAGAGGCGCCGCTCCTTTATTTTCCCACTAGCGGACGATCACTGAATGCCTTTGACCAGCGAGATGGTGCGGGTTTTGCCGTCCAGCGTCATCGTCCATGTTTCGCCGACTTTGTGCGGCTCGAACACGGTGCAGAACGGGTTGGTGACGCCCGGCGGCGGCTTCTCGTAGATCCGGCACAGATTGGGACCTTCTATCTTCCACGTGCCCTTCCATTCCATGCCGAACGTGGGCGCTTTCAGCGTGAAGCTATGGTCGGCATTGTAATAGGTGTGGGTGTCAGCCATCCCGCCCGTGACGATCGCGGTGTTGCCGAAGAACGGCGCCATCGCTTCGTCGCCCGCGAGCGCGGCAGAGGCCGTGGCGGTCGCAAACAGTGCGGCCAGCAGAAACATGCGCATGAATATCTCCAGGTCTTATGCGTTGTAGTTGAGGCGCAGGCCGGCGGAGGGCCAGTCCATCGCAATCAGCTTTCCGGTGCCGGACGACGTGATGTAAGCCGTCTTCATATTCTTGCCGCCCCAGCAGATGTTGGTGACAAGCGGATCGGGCAACGGCGTGTGGCGCACTTTCTTGCTGCCGGGCCAGAACGTCGTGATGCCGCCGGCAAGGATTGTCGCGCAGCATACACCGCCATCGGCCTGCACACCGAGCGAGTCGAAATAGCCGAGGCCGGGAAAGTTGTTCACGAACGCGCCCGGCGTGAAACCTTCAACCTTGCCGCCTTTGCCAGGCCCCTGCAGCGGCAGGCTGTAGAGACGGCCCGTGAATGTCTCCGCGTAATAGACCATGCGATTGTCCGGCGACAGGCCGACGCCGTTGGGCGTCACCAGTTCGCGCAGCACCTGCTTGATCTTCTTGCCGTTGGCCGTCGCATAATAGAGCGCGCCATGGCTGCGGTATTTTTCCGTCGTGGTGCCGTGATCGGTGAACCAGAAACCGCCCACCTCGTCGAACACGATGTCGTTCGGCGCGATCAGCTTCTCGCCTTTGCACTTGTCGTAAAGCCGCTCGACCTTGCCGGTGGAGATGTTCACCCGCTCGATCCATCCGCCCTTGTGCGTCTTCGGCGCATGGCCGGGGATCAGCAATCCCATCCGTTTGGTGTAGGTGAAGTTCTCGCCATTGTTGCAGACGTAAAGCGCGCCGTCCGGACCGACGGCGAGGCCGTTCGGACCGCCTTGCACCTTTGCGATGGTCTGCGTCTTGCCGTCCTTCTTCACGCGCGTGATTTTCTTGGACTTGATCTCGAC
>DATATK010000045.1:0-14412 GCA_036268825.1 Rhizomicrobium sp.
CCGCCGATCACCACGACGGGGACATGGTCCGCCTTGTAGGCCATCGCGGCGTCATAGATCGACATCTCCGCGCCGGAAGGCTGTTTCTCGGAGTAGTAGATCGTGTCGCCGCCTTCCTTGCCGCCCATCATCTCGTTGCGGATGCGGATGTTCGCGAAAGTGCCGCGCACCATCACTTCATCGTTGCCGCGGCGCGCGCCGTAGGAGTTGAAGTCTTCATACGGCACGCCGCGTTCGATGAGATATTTGCCGGCCGGGCCGTCTTTCTTGATGCCGCCCGCGGGGCTGATGTGATCGGTGGTGATGGAATCGCCGAATAGTGCGAGGATTCTGGCGCCCGCGATTTCGGCGACAGCGCCGGGCTTCTTTTCCATGCCGTCGAAATAAGGCGGGTTCTTCACGTAAGTCGAAGCGGTGTCCCAGGTATAGGTCTTGCCCTTGGAGATCTTGATCTTCTTCCAGTTCGCCGCGCCTTCGAACACATTGCCGTAGCGCGCGCGGAAGCTGGAGGTCTTCACCGCCTTGCGGATCGTCGCGGCGATCTCCTGCGGGCTCGGCCAGATGTCTTTGAGATAGACCGGCTCGTTCTCGGTGTCGTAGCCGACAGGGTCCTTGGTGAGGTTGATGTTGATCGAGCCTGCCAGCGCATAGGCGACGACCAGCATGGGCGAGGCGAGATAATTCGCGCGCACCTGCTGGTGCACGCGGCCCTCGAAATTGCGGTTGCCGGAGAGCACGGCGGCGCTGACGAGATCGCCATCGTTGATCGCTTTGGCGACCGCGTCCGGCAGCGGCCCGGAATTGCCGATGCAGGTGGTGCAGCCATAGCCGACCAGATCGAAGCCGAGCTTGCCCAGATATTTGTCGACGCCCGCCTTGGCGAGATAATCCGTCACCACCTGGCTTCCCGGCGCCAGCGAGGTCTTCACCCACGGGCGCACTTTCAACCCCCGCTCGACCGCCTTCTTGGCGACGAGCCCCGCGCCGATCATCACGGAGGGGTTGGAGGTGTTGGTGCAGCTTGTGATCGCGGCGATCACCACGTCGCCATGGCCGATGGAATATTCCGTCCCGTCCACCTTCACGCGGCGGTTGGCGTCGTCTTCCTTCTTGAAGATGTCCATCAGGGCGGTAGCGAACTCATTCGCGGCGTTGGCGAGCGACACGCGATCCTGCGGCCGGCGCGGACCGGCGAGGCTCGGCTCGACGGTGGCGAGGTCCAGCGACAGCGTGTCGGTGAAGACCGGGTCTTCGGATTTGGCGGTGCGGTAAAGCCCTTGCGCCTTGGCATATTTCTCCACCAGCGCAACGCGTGCCGGCTTGCGGCCGGTGGCCTTGAGATAGCGGATGGTCTCCGCGTCGATCGGGAAGAAGCCGCAGGTCGCGCCATATTCCGGCGCCATGTTGGCGATGGTGGCGCGGTCTTCGAGCGTCATCTCGTCCAGACCCGGCCCGTAGAACTCCACGAACTTGCCGACCACGCCCTTCTTGCGCAGCATCTGCGTCACGGTGAGGACGAGGTCCGTCGCGGTGACGCCCGCGCGCAACTTGCCTTCGACGCGGAAGCCGATCACTTCGGGGATCAGCATGGAGATCGGCTGGCCCAGCATCGCCGCCTCCGCCTCGATGCCGCCGACGCCCCAGCCCAGAACCGAGAGCGCGTTGATCATGGTGGTGTGGCTGTCGGTGCCGACCAGCGTGTCGGGGAACGCATATTCGGTGGTCTTTTTTCCGTCCTTGATCTTGCGCGTCCACACCGTCTGGCCGAGATATTCCAGGTTGACCTGATGGCAGATGCCGGTGCCCGGCGGCACCACGCGGAAATTCGCGAAGGCCTGCTGGCCCCAGCGCAGGAAGGAATAGCGCTCGCCGTTGCGGTCATATTCCTTGACGACGTTCTTCTTGAACGAATCCTTGTGGCCGAAGAAATCGACCATCACCGAATGATCGATCACGAGGTCCACCTCGGCGAGCGGATTGATCTTTTCCGGATCGCCGCCGAGGTTCTTCATCGCATCGCGCATCGCGGCGAGGTCCACCACCGCCGGCACGCCGGTCAGGTCCTGCATCAGGACGCGCGCGGGGCGGAACGCGATCTCGCGGGTGGAGCGCTTGTCTTTCAGCCAGGCGGCGACCGCCTTGATGTCGTCGGCGACGACCGACTGGCCGTTCTCGTTGCGCAGCAGGTTCTCCAGCAGCACCTTCAGCGAATAGGGCAATCGCGCGATGCCCTTCAGCCCGCTCTTCTCCGCGGCGGTCAGGCTGAAATAGCCGTAGCTCTTGGAGCCCACTTTGAGCGTTTTGAGGGATTTGAAGCTGTTGGGATGCGTCACTGGTCGCCTCGCGCGGATGAAGGGAATGCGCCGGAATTGCGCGTGGTTTAGTAAGGTTCGCCCCGAAAGCCAAGGAGAAACCGGCTTGTCCGGGCAGACAAATCTACGCGCCGAACGTCACGGTCCGGTTACCGCCGTCATTCCCGGCCGGCCCGAGAGGCGCCTTGTTCCTTAATCTCGCCCCATTCGCCGGGGATAAGAGACTGCCTGAGGGGGCAATGCTCGGACGCGAGCGCTTAATGAGAACAGAGACGATGGTGAGGCCAATCCTTGCAATCGCTGCTTGCGCGGCGATCGCGTGTGCGCCGTGGGCGATCGGGCCCGCGCGCGCGCAGGATTCGATGGGCGAGCGGCTCTCCATGGACAGGCTCGCCGCCATCCAGCCCGGCGCCTATCTGGCGGGCGACGCCGTCAGGTTCGTGCTCTCCCCCTTCAATGGCGACTTCCTGGTGCGCTTCCAGGATTCCCCCGAAGTGTTCGTGCTCTATGCCGACAACGCCTCGCTTGGCGGCCGCGTGCTGAAATATGACGACGGCGAGACGGCGATGCGCGTCGCGGTGTGGGGCGGCATGACGCTTTATACCGACGGCAGTCCCGGCGGATTGCCGGTGACGCGCACGGGCGACGCGCCGCCGCCGTCGCCGCCGATGATCGGCCCCGGCGAAATGCAGAACATCATGTCGGCCGAATCCCAGCGCCTGTTCACCGCGCGCCGCCTGCAGATCGGCTTCAATGTCGATTGGGGCGGGTTCGGCAGCCCGCTCGCGCGAAGCTATGCGTTCAACGCCATCGAGAACGCCGCCCGCGGCATCGAGCGCTTCACCACGTCCGCCGTCGGCCACGATGCCGTGGCGCGCCGCATCGACACTGTGGTCGTCGCCGCGACTGGCGGCCGTCCCGATTTCGCCCTCAGCGGCCGCACGCTCGTCGTCATGTTCAACTCCGGCCGCGGCTTCGCCGGCTGCGCCTCCTCCCGCGCCATGACCCAATGGCTCGGCGCAACCCTCTGGCCGCGGCGATAAGTCGATTCACGCGGAGCCGCGGAGGCCGCGGAGGCGCAGGTGATATCCACCCTCCCACAATGTCATGGCCCGCGAATGCGGGCCACCCAGGTGATCGTAGAATTCACTCCATCCCGCGATGATGGTGTTTTGGCTTGGATAAAGTGGTGTGCGCGTCACCTGGGTGGCCCGCATTCGCGGGCCATGACAGTTAGTGGTGAAGCAGATCACTTGCGCCTCCGCGTCCTCCGCGGCTCCGCGTGAATCAACTTTCTTTCTTCATCTCGAACCCGGCAAACTCAAACCCCGGCGCAACCGTGCAGCCTGCCAGCGTATACGCGCCCAGACTGCGCGCCGCTTGCCAGACCTGCGCGGGCGCCACGATTTGCGGGCGTTGCTGTTTCGTCAGGTCCTTGCCGAGCAGCAGTTTCTTGGCGCCGACGGTGAGTTCAAGCGGCGCACCCGCATAGAAGTGCCAGACCTCGGCCGCATCGACGCGGTGCAGGCGGGAGACTTCGCCGCGCTTCAGCAAAAAATAGATCGCGGTGGAATGCGCGCGGCCCTTGGCGCGCGTATCGCGAAACATTTCGCGATAATGCCCGCCTTCGGGATGCGGCTTGAGTTTCAGCGTCTTGATGATGCGATCCGCTTCACTCATGGCAAGAGGATGTTCCACGCGCCACGCGCCACCAGCGTCTGGATCCCGATCGCGACGGAGCGCGCGTCGTCGAGCGCATCGTGCTGGCGGCCGGCGAAATCGGCGCCGCACAGACGCGCCACATCGCAGGCGTGAAAGCCGCGCGGATCGATGCCGTTCTCCAGCAGCAGCGGGACCGCGTTCACATAGACGGGCGCTTGCGGCGGGTTTGCGATGCCGTAGAGGCGGATGTTCTCCTCGAACACCAACTCGTCGCGCCCGAAGGCGCAGGTGAGCCCGCCGGCCGCGAAGGCGACGAATTTTTTGTAGGCCTCCACGAAATCCACGCCGCGTTCCGCCAGCGCCTCGTTCGTGACGCCCGTCAGCGCCACGAGGTAATCGGACAGGACCGGGTTGATCCGCGGCCGCACCACGATCTCGAATTCGTCCAGCACCGCGAAACTCTGCGCATCCACCTTCACCGCGCCGATCTGGACCAACTCCTTGAATTCGCCCGGTCCCAGCCATTTGCGCGCCATGGAGCCGTCCCAGGCGGTGAATTCCAGGTCGAAGACGGTGGCATGCGGCATGAGGAACCTGTGGACGGACGGGTGTAACGTGGAACCGAATCAGGGATGGCGCGTCGTTAAGCCATTCTTAACGCTCCCAGCCGAGCGTGTGTAAGTCCGAAATTCCACGCTTGCGCGCGAGGCACTGCCATGGTGGCCCAACCTGTTGAGACCAAGCCGGTTGTCCTGCAGACGCCCGCATCGATGCGCGAGCGCCGCGAGGATCCGCGCATTCGTTTGGCGCAACTCGCGCGGTTGCACGACGAGGCGGCGCGCACCGCGACGCTCGCCAATCTGCTCGGCCGCACGCCGCAGGCGATGACCGTGTTGTCGCTGAGCGCGCTGGCGCTGGCCACGCTGTCGTTCGGCGCCATGCCCACCGCGCCCATCGCGGTGTGGATCGCGTTGATGGCGGCGGGGATCGTCGCGATCTGGCGGGCCTATGCGCGCGCCATCGAGGCGCCGTTCGAGCTCTTCGCGCTGAAGACCTTCTCCAGCGATCTCGCCGCCGTTCTCTTCTACACCGGCTTTGCCTGGGCCGCGGGTGCGTTCCTCGTGCTCCCGGTGCAGGTGAGCCCGCTTGGCATCACGCTGTTCGCCGCCGTGCCGGCCGGGCTCGTCGCCGTGCTGCTGCGTGCACGGGTCCCGGCGCTGTTCTTCCTCGCGCCGGTGGTGGGCCTTTCCACCCTGGCGACCCTGATCCGCCCCTTGGGCGGGGTCTCGGCGACCGGAACCGTGGTCCTGGCCTGCGCCGCCGTGGCGGGGCTAAGCTATTGGTTCGAAAGGACTTCCGCCGCCGTACCCGCGCCGCCGCTCGCCGGACTGGCTGCGCACTGAATTCACGTTTTTCGGCTTCCGGTAGGGCTTACGCGGCGTTAGGTTCCGCCGCGCCAGAATACGCGGCGACAACGCCCGGAAGACCATGACAGCCAACACAGCCTACGCCATCGATCCCGCCGACGCGGCGGTCGTCGCCCATGACGACCAGGCCAAGGCCACCGCCACGCTGCGCGACGCCGCCAGGCTCCTGACCGAGCCGGGGCAGGCCGCGTTCTTCGATGCCTTCTATCGCGGCGCCCCGCCCGAGGACGTGACGCGTTACGCGCCGGAATCGCTGGCGGCGCTGGCCGCGCTGGTGTTCGAGAATTCCTTGAAGCGCAAGCCGGGCGAGACGCTGGTGTCGCTGTTCGACATGAACGCGCAGAGCCGCGACGGCGCGCGCAAGGAGACCATCCTCCTCGCCGTGAACGACGACATGCCGTTCCTGTTCGATTCGCTGCTCGCCGACACCAGCGCGCAGGGCCTGCGCGTGCATGCGCTGTTCCATCCCATCATGCCCGCCAGCCGCGACGCATCCGGCGTGCGCAGCGACAGCGGCGCGGCTTCGCGCGAAAGCGTCATCGTGCTGGTGCTCGATCCGATCGCGGACGACGCGCGGCGCGAGGCGCTGATCAAAAGCGCGGACGATGTGTTTGCGCAGGTGCGGCTCGCGGTGCGCGACTGGCGCAAGATGCTGCTGGCGCTGAAAGAGACCGTCGCCGAACTCAGCGCCAACCCGCCGCGGATTTCGAAGGAAGAACTGGGCGAGAGCCTCGCCTTCCTCGAATGGCTCGCCACCGATCATTTCACCTTCCTCGGCGCGCGCGACTACGCCTATAGCGACGCCAACGGCGGCAGCCTCGCGCCCATCGATGCGAGCGGATTGGGCGTCCTCGCCAATATCGAAGCCCGCGTCGTCCGCCGCGGCGGGGACCGGGCGCAACTGACGCCCGAAGTGCGCGCCTTCCTGACGCAGCCGCAGCCGATCATCATCACCAAGTCCAACGAGCGCAGCCTCGTTCATCGCCGCGTGCACATGGACTATGTCGGCGTGAAGATCTTCGACCGCGCCGGCAATCTGACCGGCGAGCGCCGCTTCGTCGGCCTGTTCACCTCGGGCGCCTATAGCCGCCGCCCCGGCGACATCCCGCTCTTGCGTCACAAGGTCAACACCGTCACCAAACGCGCCAATCTTGCCGCGGGCAGCCACGACGCCAAGGCGCTGGCGCATATCCTCGACAACTATCCGCGCGACGAACTCTTCCAGGTCAACGAGGACGAGCTGTTCGCGACCGCGATGGGCGTGCTGCGCCTGGGCGAGCGTCCCAAGGTGCGCGTGTTCCTGCGCTTCGACCGGTTCGACCGCTTCGTCTCCGCCGTCGTCTACCTGCCGCGCGACCGCTACGACACCGGCGCGCGCGAGAAGGTGCATCACATCCTCGCCAAGGCCTTCGACGGCCGCGAATCCGCCGCGACGCCGACGCTCGACGAGTCCTCGCTCGCCCGCGTGCACTACATCGTCGGCCGCCACGAAGGCGAGCGCCCGCATGTCGATGTCCACATGCTCGAAGCCGATATCCGCGACGCGATCCGCACCTGGGACGACGGCTTCGCCGCCGCGCTCGCCCGCCAGCATGGCGATGCCGAAGGCGTCGCGCTGCATCACCGCCACGGCGAAGCCTTCCCCGCGCGCTATCGCGACGCCTTCGCGCCGGACGAAGCGGTGTGCGATCTGGGCGAGATCGAAACGCTGGCGAAGCAGGATGGCGGGCTGAAGGCGCGCGCCTATCGCCGCGCCACCGATGCGCACGCCGCGATGCGGCTGAAACTCTACGGCCTCGGCAACGTGCCGCCTTTGTCGTCGCTGCTGCCGGTGTTCGAGAATCTGGGCTTCCGCGTCATCGCCGAAGACTCCTATCCCGTCGCGCTCCAATCGGGCGACGGCTGGTCGGGCGATGCCTCGGTGCTCGATTTCCTGATGGAGCGCGCCGACGAAGGCGCCGCCGATCTATCCGAAATCAAGGCGCCGTTCGAGGAAGCGTTCCACGCGGTGGTCACCGGCGTCGCCGAAAGCGACGGGCTCAACAAACTGGTCGTCGGTGCGGGGCTCTCGTGGCGCGACGTGACCATCCTGCGCGCCGTCGCCAAATTCCTGCGCCAGGCGGGCTTTGCGTTCAGCCAGGATTATATCGAGCAGGCGCTGTCGCGGAATCCGGATATCGCGGGGCTGCTAGTAGACCTGTTCCGCACCAAGTCCGATCCGTCGCTGGGCGAAGGGCGCGATGCTGCGATCAAGACACTGCAGGACCGTCTCGCCGCCGCGCTCAACGACGTGCCGAGCCTGGACGACGACCGCATCATCCGCCGCGTCCGCAATGTCATCGATTGCACCTTGCGCACCAATTTCTTCCAGACCGATGCCGCGGGCGCGGCCAAGCCCTATCTCGCCATCAAGCTCGACTCCCAGAAGCTGGAGGAATTGCCGTCGCCGCGGCCGCATGTCGAGATCTTCGTCTATGCGCCGATGGTCGAGGGCGTGCATCTCAGGTTCGGCAAGATCGCGCGCGGCGGCATCCGCTGGAGCGACCGCCGCGAGGATTTCCGCACCGAGGTGCTCGGCCTTGTGAAAGCGCAGCAGGTCAAGAACGCCGTGATCGTGCCCGTTGGTTCCAAGGGCGGCTTCTATCCCAAGCGCCTGCCGGTCAACGCGACGCGCGACGAGGTGATGGCCTCGGGCATCGCCGCCTACAAATGCTTCATCAACGCGCTGCTCGACCTCACCGACAATCTCCACACCGACGGCTCCGTCGTGCCGCCGAAGGATGTCGTGCGCCATGATGGCGACGATCCCTATCTCGTCGTTGCCGCCGACAAAGGCACCGCGACCTTCTCCGACATCGCCAACGCCATCGCCATCGAGCACGGCTTCTGGCTGGGCGATGCGTTCGCCAGTGGCGGCTCCCACGGCTACGACCACAAGAAGATGGGCATCACCGCGCGCGGCGCGTGGGAAGCGGTCAAGCGCCACTTCCGCGAACTCGGCCGCGACATCCAGAACGAGCCGTTCACCGTCGCCGGCGTCGGCGACATGTCGGGCGACGTCTTCGGCAACGGCATGCTGCTATCGAAATGCACCAAGCTCGTGGCGGCGTTCGACCACCGCCACATCTTCATCGACCCCGATCCCGATCTGGCGAAGAGCTTCGCGGAGCGCCAGCGCATGTTCGATCTGCCGCGTTCGAGCTGGGCGGATTACGACAAGTCGCTGATCTCCAAGGGCGGCGGCGTCTTCGCGCGCAACGTCAAAGAGATCCCGCTGTCGGAGGAGATGAAGGCGCTGACCGGTCTTGCGAAAGATCGCGCCGCGCCGGCGGACATCATGAAGGCGCTGATCAAGGCCGACGTGGATTTGCTCTGGTTCGGCGGCATCGGCACCTATGTCAAGGCCGCGTCGCAGAGCAATGCGGATGCGGGCGACCGCGCCAACGACGCGATCCGCGCCAACGGCGCCGAGCTGCGCGCCAAGGTGGTGGGCGAGGGCGCCAATCTCGGCGCCACGCAACTGGGCCGCATCGAATATGCGCTGAAAGGCGGGCGCATCAACACCGACGCGATCGACAATTCCGCCGGCGTCGACACCTCCGACCATGAAGTGAATTTGAAGATCCTGCTCAGCGGTCCGCTACGCCGCGGCGAACTCTCCGAGGACCAGCGCGACGCGCTGCTCGGCGAGATGACCGACGATGTCGCCGCCCATGTGCTGCGCGACAATTACGAGCAGACGCTCGCGATCTCCGTCGCGCAATCGCGCGGCGTCATGGACATGGACAGCCAGGGCCGCTTCATCCGCGACCTCGAACGCCGCGGCAAGCTCGACCGCGCCGTCGAATTCCTGCCCAGCGACGAAGAGCTGCGCAAGCGCGCGCAGGAGAACAAGGGCCTCACCCGCCCCGAACTCGCGGTGCTGCTCGCCTACGCCAAGCTCGATCTGGATGCCGAGATCGCGGCCAGCGGCCTGCCGGAGGAAAGCTATTTCACCTCCGAGCTCGCCGGTTATTTCCCCAAGGCCGCCGTCGCGCGGTTCCCCGATGAACTGAGCCAGCATCGCCTCAAGCGCGAGATCGTGGCGACGGTGCTCGCCAACAAGATCGTCAATCTCGCCGGCCCCGTCTTCGTGCACCGCATGAAGGAAGTCTCCAGCGCGGCGGCGTCACGCGTCGCGCGCGCCTATGTGGTGGCGGAAGGCGCGTTCGGCCTGTCGGCGCTGAAGGCGCGCATCGATCTGCTCGACGGCAAGGTCCCTGCCGCCATCCAGACCGGCATGTATGCCGACGTGGCGGAGTTGCTGCGGCGTTTGGGCCTGTGGTTCCTCGTCAACGTGCCGGCCACCGCCGATCTGGGCGAAACCGTCGCGCGCTATCGCGCCGGCGTCGAAGCGTTGCGCGGCACCTATTCCTCGCTCGTCTCGCCTTACGAGATGACCGACACGGTGAGCCATATCGACAAGATGGAAGAGGCCGGCGTGCCACACGACCTCGCCGACGACGTCGCCGCGCTGCAGCTCTGGAGCACCGCGCCCGAGATCGCGCAGCTCGCTTACGCCCGCTCGCTCGACATCGATCTCGTCGCCGGCGCGTACTTCGCTGTGGGCGCGATCATCGGGCTGGACCGGCTGCGCGGCTTCGCCTCGCGCATCAACGCCAACGAGCATTGGGACCGCCTTGCCATCCGCCGCATCGTCGACGATCTCTATGCCGGCCAGCGCGCCCTCACCGCGCAGGTCCTCGCCGGCTTCGAAGGGGACAAGATGGACCGCACCCGCGCCGACGGCGCCAAGGCCGCCGATGCCTGGGCCGAGCAGCGCGCCGACATGCTGGCGCGGACCAAGAGCTTCCTCGAAGAACTGGAACGCACCGGCGACCTCTCCATCGCCAAACTCACGCTGGCCAACAGCCAGATCCACGAGCTTGCATCTGCGGGTTGAAATATAGGGTCGCGCCTGCCAAAACCTCGTTCTCGTGAGTCCTTCACGAATACTGTTTCGTGACTTGGCGGCTCGTGGTAAACTCCCGCTCGTCGATTCGGGACTTGGGGGATTGTCATGCTTCGTTTTCGCGCTTTGCTGCCGCTTTTGGCGGTTGCCGCCGTCACCGCCGTCTGGGCGATTCCCGGCGCGGCGCCCGCCCAGACCGCCTATGTCCCCAAGGCCCAGTTCTGCGTGCTGACGCAGACGCCGTCGCTCTGTTCGACCCTGCCGGGCAATATCGGGCCGGATCCCGCGCTCTTCCCGCCCCACGGCATCGCCTATAGCGGCCTGCCCGGAACGCCCCCGCCCGATGCGCAGCGGGACGTGCAGACGCCGTTCGACAATCTTTCGTGGCAGAGCTTCGTTGCGCTGAACTGGACGGCCGGCAAGGAAGGCGCGCCACCCTCCGTGGGCCTCGCCGGCACAGGCCCGCGCGTCTGGGAGACCTATGCGCGCGTCTCGCAGGTCTTCGGCAATTCCGCGGTGCAGGCGAACTGCACCAACGTGCCGACGAATCTGCAGGTCTTCTCCATGGGCTCGACCGGCCATGGCTATCCGCTGACGCAGAACGAAGAATACATCCAGGCCGCGACCGGCGATCCGCTGATCGACGTAAGCGGCAACTGGACGATCTATGAGCGCCGCGTCAACGCGCGCGAAGCCGGCTACCTGAAAGCGCCGCTCGGCGCGGGCAAGGGCGATCTGACCACGCAGGGCGGCCAGCTCCGCTTCGTCGCCAACAAGGGCAACGTCGATTTCCCCTCGGCCGGCTCGACGCCGACCGGCGCGATCGAGATCAAGGCGGCCTGGCGCATCCTCGATCCGAAGAAAGACAATCTGGCGTCCTATTACGTCGTGAACGGCTTCCTCAAGGTCTCGCCCGACCTGACGACCGACGGCAGGCCGATCTGCCAGCCGGTCACGCTCGGCCTCGTCGCGATGCATATCATCCAGAAGAATCCGCCGCGCCAGGCCGGCAGCGCGCTGCTGCCGCAATGGTTCTGGTCGACCTTCGAGCATGTCGACAATGCGCCGATGGCCTTCGCGGCCTGCGATCCGGCGCGCGCCATCGCTTGCCCGTTGCTGAATTCGCCCAGCCAGGCCTGCCCGCCGGTGCAGCGCGTGCAGGGCCAGTACTCCTATTACAACACCGGCGCGCCCAACACGCCGACCAACCAGCCGCCGGTGCCGTCCAAGCTTATCGGCGGCGCGCGGTTCTCGTGGAATCCCACCGAGCCCTTCGCCCAGAAATACATGACGACGGAGGCCGGCAAGCCGGTCGGCACGCAGGTGTCGCGCTGCTGGCAGACCTATTCGATGACGCGCGATCTCAACACCCAGTGGCGCGCGCAACTCAAGGCCGCGGGTTCGCCGTTCCAGAACTACATGCTGGTCGGCACGCAAT
Organism: Rhizomicrobium sp.; assembly: GCA_036268825.1. Lineage (GTDB taxonomy): Bacteria > Pseudomonadota > Alphaproteobacteria > Micropepsales > Micropepsaceae > Rhizomicrobium. Next base: position 11,791 of record DATATK010000045.1, read on the forward strand.
GGGCCGGCGACATCACCAACACGCCGACGCCGAAGATCCCGTCCAACGGCGTGCCGTCCTATCTGTCGAACACGGTGGTGGAGACCTATATCCAGACCTCGCATGGCCCCGGCAACGCGCCGGGCTCCTGCGTCGCCTGTCATCAGTTCGCGACGCTTCCGGTGAGCCAGCCGCAGCCGCAATCCGATCTCAGCTTCCTGCCCGGCCTCGCCCAACCCGACCAGATCAGACGCCCGCCTCTGCCGCCGACCGCGATGACGGGGCCCGTGCATTGAAGGAAGTCTGATTCACGCGGAGCCGCGGAGGACGCGGAGAAGAAGCGCGGGTGATCCGCACCGCGCTTCACGTTTTCACACCCTCAACATCGTCATGGCCGGCCAAGTGCCGGCCATCCATACCCACGATCTCGCCCGAATGAACTCACAAGGCGATCATCTGCGTTTCTTCTCCGTGGCTCCGTGTCTCTGTGTGCAAAAGCTTTTTCACACAGAGACGCAGAGCCACAGAGGGAGCGGGTTTCAGTTTTCGCGATCACAGCGATATCACCTGGGTGGCCCGCAGTCGCGGGCCATGACAATCACAGAGAAGATGGCGATCACCTGCGCATTCCCGCGTCCTCCGCGGCTCCGCGTGCGATAATCTGCCTAGTCCTTCTTCCGCTCTTGCCTGCGGCGGGGGATTTCGATGGCGAAGATCCAGGCGTAGCCGATCGACAGATAGACCGACGCGACGACGGCGGGGATGATCGCGTAGAGCGCGCCGGGCCAGCCGAGGATCAGGCCCGCGCCCGCGGCGGCCGGCGACAGCGTGGCGATGGCGGTGAGGCTGGCGCGGATCGCGCGCGGCGCGCGCGTCGCGAGCACGGTGGAGCTGCCGTCCTCGGGGAAATTGCGCGCGAACACCGTCACGCCGGCGAGCACCACGGCGCCCGCGAGGATCAATTCGCAGCCGAGCGCCACCGGCGTCTGTCCCGGTATCAGCCCGAACACGCCCACGATCAGCATCTCGAATTGCAACGCCAGCGCGGTGAAGCCGCGGGCAAGATAGCCGCGCGACGCGATCACATGCTCCAGGCTGATGGTGAGGCCGACGAACAACAGGCCCGCGAGCGTGGCGCCGATCTGGGCGAGGGTTCCGAAGAACCCCGCCCAGACCGCGATCTGCGCCATGCTCATGCGCGTTACCGGGGCGCCATTCTGATCGCGCCGTCGAGGCGCACGCATTCGCCGTTGAAATAGCCGTTGCGGATCAACTCCAGCGCCAGGCTGGCATATTCCGGCGGATTGCCCAGGCGCGGCGGGAACGGCACTTGCGCGCCCAGCGCCTGCTTCACGGCGTCCGGCGCCGCGGCGAGCAGCGGGGTGTTGAACAGGCCCGGCATGATCGTGTTGCAGCGTATGCCTTCCTGCGCCAGGTCGCGGGCGACGACCAGCGTCACGCCGTTGATGCCGGCTTTGGATGCGGTATACGCCGCCTGGCCGATCTGGCCGTCCTGCGCCGCGACCGAGGCGGTGTTGACGATCGCGCCGCGTTCGCCGCCGGCCAAGGGATCGAGCGTCAGCATGCCGGCGGCCGACTGCGCGATGCAGCGGAACGTGCCGACGAGATTGATCTGGATGATGCGGTCGAAATCCTTCGCCTGGAAGAACCTGATCTCGCCCGTCTTCTTGTCGCGGCTCGCGGTCTTGGCCGCGTTGCCGGTGCCGGCGCAGTTGACGAGGATGCGCTCCTGCCCGTTGGCGGCGCGCGCTTTCACGAAGCCCGCCGCGACGCTCTCGTCATTGGTGACGTTGACTTCGCAGAACGTCGCGCCGATCTCGGTTGCGAGCGTCTCGCCCTTGTCCTTCTGCAGATCGAACAGCGCGACCTTCACGCCGTGTTGGACCAGCGCGCGCGCGGTGGCTTCGCCGAGGCCGGATGCGCCGCCCGTGACGATCGCGGAGACCGAGGAGTTGAGTTCCATGTTGTTGTCCTTCCCTGAGATGACGAGGGCGGACTCTTAGACCGGCTCATCGGCGGGCGCAAAGCCGACGCCACGGCAACTTCCTTACTCGCCCTTGAGGACGTGGAACGCTTTCCTTCACCGCGCGCGAAGGCGATATTGGCGTCCATGGGCTACGCCGCCATCGAGAAGCATTGCATGGGCCTGCCGGGCGCCACGCGCGACACGCCGTTTGACGGCCAATCGCCGGTGTTCAAGGTCGGCGGCAAGATGTTCGCGATGATCCCGATGGGAACAGGCCGCGCGACGGGTGTGTGGTTCAAGGCGGGCGCGGGCAGCTTCGACATCCTGACGCGCATCGGCGGCATCAAGCCATGCCCCTATCTGGCGCGCGCGCACTGGGTTGCGATGGAGGGATTGACGCCGCTGCCGGCGAAAGATCTCCGCGCCTACCTGACCCGCGCCCACGCCCAGGTCGCGGCCGGCCTGCCGAAGAAGAAACGCGAAGCGCTGGGCATCGCCGCCGCGCCGATGCAGGACAACCCGTTTCTCTAGTCGAGACGGGAAAGCCGGTCGCTGAGAAATTCTTCCATGTTGCGCCGCCCATCGGCGACGCAGTGGATAATGACTTCCTTCGCGAACACCCGGTAGATTATGCGATAAGGCTTGTAGTGCAGTTC
>DATATK010000046.1:0-6905 GCA_036268825.1 Rhizomicrobium sp.
ACGCGCTGAGCGCGTGGCGATTTTCGGGTGGGGGGCCGCTCCAGACGGAGGTTCGGCCCCCCACCCGAAAAAGCTTCGCTTTTTCGACCTCCCCACAATGGGGAGGTGCATTTCTGAGTTGGAACATTCTAAGGTCGGCGCGGGAAGAAACAGGGAGACACCAGCATGAAACGTCTTGAAGGCCGCGGCACCATCGTTACGGGCGCCGCCAGCGGGATCGGGCGGGCTTCGGCGAAACTGTTCGCGAGCGAGGGCGCGGACGTCATCTGTTTCGACCGCGCCGATGCGGTGGAAGAGACCGCTTCGATGATCACATCCGCGGGCGGGCGCGCCATCGCGATGAATGCGGATGCGTCGAGCGAGGCCGATGTCGCCAAGGCCGTCGACACGGCGGTGAGGGAATTCGGCCGGCTGGATGCGATCTATGCCAATGCCGGCATCAGCGGCGGCATGGGGCCGAGCTTCTTCGAGGCGGGCGCGGACGACTGGATGAAGATCCTGAGCGTCAACCTGATCGGCGTGTTCCTCGCGATCAAGCATGCGAGCCGCGTGATGGTGCCGGCCAAGAAAGGCGCCATCGTCTGCACCGCCTCGGTCGCGGGCATCCGCTCGGGCGCGGGACCGGGACCTTACAGCGCGAGCAAGGCCGGCGTGATCAATCTCGTCACCACATCGGCGAATTTCCTCTACGGCACGGGCGTGCGCGTCAACGCGATCTGCCCCGGCATCATCGAGACCGGCATGACCAAGCCGATCTTCGACCGCGCCCGCGAGCGCGGCACCGACAGCAAGATCGGCCAGCTCAATCCCTTGCGCCGCTACGGCGTGCCCGAAGAGATCGCGGCGACGGCGCTGTTCCTCGCCAGCGATGAAGCGTCCTACATCAACGGGCAGGCGATCGCGGTGGATGGCGGCTTGTCGAGCTCGCTGCCGGTCACGGGGCGGGGCTGAATGTCCCTTTCCTTCGCCGCTTTGCGGGGGAGAAAAACTATTTCATGTTCTCGATATCCGGGTCGCGATAGGCGGGGACTTCGTCGCCGAGATATTTGTTGTTCTCCAGGCGGAGGCGCGCGGCGGCGTCGTCGTAGAGGAAGGGCAGGAACGCGTAGCGTTTGCCCTTGGTCACGGGTGACACCGCGTGCAGCAGCGAGCAGGAGAACACCACGGCCGCGCCGGTGGGCATCTTGAAGCTGCGCGGGCCGTATTCGGGGAAGTTGAGTTCGCCGCCCTCGAAATCGTCGTTCAGGTTGATCGAGACGGCGAAACGGCGATGCGCGGTGCCTTTCGTCGTGTTGTCGCGATGCTGGCGGAAATGGCCGCCGGCTTCCGCGGTGTAGCAGGAGACGATGTAGCGCTCCATGCGCGTCACCGTGAACTGATGCACCTTCTTGATCTCGGGCAGGATGCGGCGCTGGATGCGATTCTGCGTATCCTTGATGAGCGCTTCGTCCTCGATCAGATAATCGCTGCGGCTCTTGTGGTTGCGGTCGAGGATGTGGACGGTCTTGCCGTCGACCTCGCGCATGAAGCCGGACTCCGTGCCGCCGTTGGTCTCGTAGAGACCGATGAGCTTCTTGCAGAACGCCGGCTCGAACACGTCGCGCAGGAAGATCACCGGCGCCTGCAGCGTCACGCCCGCATATATTTCGGGCTTGGGGAGCTTCTTCAAATACGCGAACACTGCGCCCAGCTCGCCGCCGTCGGGCTGGAACGGAAATACGGCGGTGACGCGCAAAGTGGGATCGAGCACCATCCAGAAGCGGCGCGCGGGCATATTGGCCTCGCTGGCCTGCGCATCCGCCGGCACGGCGCCGTAGAGCTTGCTCACCGCGGCGTCGAAATCCCACAGGAAGCGGATGCCGGGCATCGACTCCTTGACGCGGCCTTCTTTCTCGTCGGCCGGATCGAGACTGACGCCGAAGAAAGCGAGGCGCTCGTCGTCGAACAGCTTGCGGTTCTTCGCCACCGCGTCCAGCGCCAGCCGCGCCTGCGGATCGCGCACGGTGAGATAGAAGCACATCACGATGTAGCGCCCCGCCGCGGTGTCGAATGCGTAGCGCGGATTGCCGCCGGAGCGCTGGTGGAACCACGGCGCGGGATCGCCCGGCGTGAGCGAAACATAGGAGCGGCTTTTGACGCCGGCGGGTTTGGCTGTGAGCGTGGCGGTGTCTGTCATGGCCGGAATATGTTAAGCCCTGTTAAATCCTATGACGGATGGCGGACAAAGGCGCGTAAAAAATTCGCCATGCGGCACGGCGCCTCCCCGCACCGGGCCCGGGATGATGCCCGCATTCACCCGTCCTTAAGGGCTTTTCTTAATAGTGAACCGGTGAGCGCCGCCGCCCTGGCCGCGCGAGGGGTCGGGTCCACACATTCATGCTCCAGATCGGCGGCATCGTTTTTCTCTTCGCCATGGTGTTCGGCGGGTTCCTCATTTCCGGGGGCTCCATCGGCGTCATCCTGGAGTCGCTGCCGCACGAGATGATGACCATCGGCGGCGCGGCCGTGGCGGCGCTCCTCATCGGTGGCTCGATGTATTCGCTCAAGAAGATCGGCGGCGACATCGGCAAGGTGATCAGCGGGCCCAAATGGAAGCCGGCCGATTACCGCGATCTTCTGTGCCTGCTGTTCCTGCTCACCAAGACGATGAAGTCCAAGGGCCTGATCGCGCTGGAAGCGCATATCGAGAAGCCGGAAGACTCCTCGATCTTCAAGCGCTTTCCGCGCATCTGCAAAGACCATTTCGCGCTGACCTTCATCTGCGACACGCTGCGCATGATGACCATGAGCCTCGAAGACCCGCACCAGGTCGAGGACGCGATGGAGAAGCAGCTCGAGAAACATCACAACGAGGCGCTCGGCCCCGCCACCGCGATGCAGACGATGGCCGACGGCCTGCCCGCGCTCGGCATCGTCGCCGCCGTGCTCGGCGTCATCAAGACGATGGGCGCGATCAGCGAGCCGCCCGAAGTGCTCGGCCGCATGATCGGCTCGGCCCTCGTCGGCACCTTCATGGGCGTGTTCCTGGCCTACGGAATCGTGGGTCCCATGGCGACGCGCCTGAAGGCCGTGGTCGACGACGAAGCGCAGTTCTACCACGTCATCCGCGACATCCTCGTCGCGCACCTCCACGGCAACGCCGCGCAGGTCTCCGTCGAAATCGGCCGCGGCAGCGTGCCCACCGAAGCCCAGCCGACGTTCCAGCAATTGGAAGAAGCGCTGAACACAATCCCGCCGGATCAGGGCTGAGTTGAGGGTCCCAACATAAAATCGCTTGTCATCCCCGGCGAGCGTCGCGCGATAGTGCGATGCGAGGGAAGGGGACCCAGGTGTTGGAACACCGTCGGTCTCAATGAAGCCGGTTTGCAATTTCGAGAGAAAGTGTTTGTCGCTACCTGGGTCCCCTTCCCTCGCGTAAACCTTCGGTTCGCGCTCGCCGGGGATGACAGTGTTTTTTTAAATGCACTAGCTGCTCACCAGAAAATGCCCGCGCAATGCCGCGACCGGTTTGCTCGCATCGTCCTGCCACATCTCGGCGTGCATGTTGACGACTCTGCGGCCTTGTTTGGCGGTGCGGGCGCGGGCGTAGCTTTCGGCCGCGCGGCCGGAGCGCAGATAGTCGATGGTGATGTCCACCGGCTTGGGGAATGCGCCGCCGGGTTTGTCCCACATCAAGGTGGCGATGGCGGCGGTCTCCAGCAAAGACCCGATGACGCCGCCATGCAGCGCGGGCAGCATGGTGTTGCCGACGAGATGCGCCTGATACGGCATCACCAGGATCAGTTCCCCGTCGCGCAATTCCGCGCGCACGCCGAGGTGGCGGCAATAGGGGATCGCCGCAAGCAACTCCGCCGGATCGCGTTCGCTCATCGCCCGCCGCCCGGCATGTTCGGCGAGACGCCGCCGCGGATCAGGATGAAGGTGCCGGTGGAGAGCGCGATCGGATCCTCCGGATCGGTGTGGAACGCGATGCCGCGCACGAAGGCGATCTCATGCGTCACCTTCAGGCAGCGCGCCTCGGCGGTGATCGCCTCGCCGGGGGTGGCCGGCTTCATGTAGTCGATCCTGAGATCGAGCGTCGCGATGGGCATGGGGTTCCGCAGCTTGCCGAACACCGCCATGCCGCTGGTGTGGTCGAGCAGGCCCGTCACCACCCCGCCATGGACCACGCCTGTCGCCGGATCGCCGATCAGCAGCGGGCCATAGGGCACGCGGGCCAGCGCCCGGACGTCCGAAATCTCAAGCATCTCCCCGCCTATACCGGCGAGGTAGGGGGTGACGTCGGGGTGCAGGGCCATGTCCCGTTGAAGGCGAACCCTGACAGGCTGTCAACATCGCCAAAATTGACGTGGCGTCATGGATGACCTATTCGGGACCCATGGACGCCGAGCTTCAAAGACCAATCCCGCCGCTGCCCCGCCCGGCCCCCAAGCCGTCGGGCAAGCGCGAGCAGACCAAGCTGCAGAACCGCACCGTGATCCTGGAGGCGGCGCGGCGCGTCTTCGCCGAGATGGGCTATGGCGCGGCGACCGTGCGCGACATCATCCGGGCCACGCCGCTGGCCTCGGGCACCTTCTACAACTACTTCAAATCGAAAGAGGAAGTGTACGAGGCGATCCGCGACGAGGTCGCCCTCGTCATCCGCCCGCAACTGCGCGAGGAGCGCCATCGCGCCGCGACGGTGGAGGAATTCATCTCCGGCACGTTCCGCACCTTCTTCGAATTCGTCACCCGCGACGAAACCAATTTCCGCACCATGCGCCACGCCGCCGACACCACGCGCGTCCGCATGGACACGCCCGAGGTGATCGCCGGCTTCGAGGAATTGCGCGAGGACCTGGAGCGCGCCATCGCCCGCGGCCTGTTCCCGCCGGTGGATGCCGACTACCTGATGGCCAGCATCGTCGGCGTCGCCTTCGAGATGACCGAGCGGCTGCTGCGCCGCGAAACCCGCGATCCCGCCGCCGCCGCCGCCTTCGCCACGCATCTGTTCCTGGGCGGCGTGCGGGCGCTGCCGCATGTGGAAGCGCCGCCGGCATGAAGGCGCTTATCTGCCGGGCCAATGCGGACGACATCGGCACCTTGAAATTCGAAGATGTGACGTTGCCGCCGCCCGGCCCGCGCGAGGCGCGCGTGCGCGTGCGCGCCGCGAGCGTCAATTTCCCCGACATCCTGATGGTGCAGGGCAAGTATCAGCACCGCCCCGAACTGCCGTTCACCGTCGGCGGCGAATTCGCGGGCGATGTGATCGCGGTCGGCGCCGATGTCACGAACGTGACGGTCGGCGACCGCGTCGTCGGCGGCGGCTTCCAGGGCGCGTTCGCAGCAGAGAACCAGCTTGCCGCATCGGGCTTGCGCAAAATCCCCGGCGACGCGAGTTACGCCAAGGCCGCCGCCTTCACCACCGCCTATCTCACCGCCACTGTCGCGCTGGCGCGGCGCGGCGACTTGCAGGCGGGCGAGAGCCTGCTGGTGCATGGCGCGGCGGGCGGCGTGGGGCTGGCGGCCGTCGATCTCGGCCGCGTCATGGGTGCACGCGTGATCGCGACCGCGTCGAGCGAGGCGAAACGAACGTTCCTCAAGGACTACGGCGCCGATTTGGTATTGCCGTCGAGCGGTTTCCGCGAGGCGGTGAAGGCGTTCACGGGCGGCGGCGCGGACGTGATCTACGATCCGGTCGGCGGCGACGTGTTCGATGAATCGACGCGCTGCATCGCCTTCAACGGCCGCCTGCTGGTGATCGGCTTCACCAGCGGCCGCATCCCATCCATCGCCGCGAATATCCCCTTGATAAAGGGCTTCTCCGTCGTCGGAGTCCGCGCCGGCGAGTATGGCCGCCGCAATCCCGAGAAAGGCCGCGAAAACATCGCCGCCATCGACAAGCTCCTCGCCGAAAAAAAGATCCGCCCGCATATCGGCGCGCGCTTTGCCCTCGCCGACGCCATCGCCGCCATGCGCACGCTCTCCGAGCGCACCATCATCGGCAAGGCCATCGTCGAACCATAACCAGCAAAAAATCTCACGCGGAGCCGCGGAGACGCGGAAGTGTGCAGGCGATCACGAACATCCTTGCTTGTCATGGCTCGCGAATGCGGACCACCCAGGTGATGTTGTTACGAGGTTGAAAGTTCAAACTCCTTCCTCTGTGGCTCTGTGTCTCTGTGTGAAAAAACTTTGCACACAGAGACACAGAACCACAGAGAAGAAGCGCTGCATTTTAGACGGCTGTGATCTTGTGACCTGGGTAGCCCGCATTCGCGGGCCATGACAATTCAAAGAGCAGTTTTGAACACTTGCGCATTTTCCGCGCCCTCCGCGGCTCCGCGTGAATCCTTTTTTCTCGGCGCCAGAATTGACTCGTTCCCGTAATGTTCCTATCATCGATCTCTTTTGCCGAAAGGGATTCGCCGTGCGTGCTGGGATGTCGGAGACCATGAGGGGAGGGGGAGCCGCAAACGTGAAAACGAATGCGTTGCTCCGCCCTGGACCACAAGATGTGAAAAATCAGCGCAGTGGACTGGCGGGGGTGCCCCCCCTCGAATTTGCGAGGTTCGAATACCCCACCGCCCCCCGGGGGAGGGGGTATGGCGGTTTCATTGAAAACAACGATCAAGGGATAGTGGATCGTGCGCTTCGACCCCCAGATTTAGCCCACACCCTGCCCCGCGAAATTTGTGCAAGACCGGGCGGCGGCTGGCCGCCTAGTGTCCGCGCCGGCAGGGGAATCGTGGAATGACCGAATCAAGCGTCGCGAGCCGGTACGCACTCGCCTTCATCTTCATCACCATGTTCGTGGACACGGTGGGGCTGGGGATCATCATCCCCGTCGCGCCGCGGATCATCGCGCAGCTTACCGGCCCCTACGCGACGAGCGCGGCGGCCATGAGCGCGTCCGCGTGGTGGGG
>DATATK010000047.1:0-3529 GCA_036268825.1 Rhizomicrobium sp.
TTCATTTGTGGCCCGAAATGCTTTAGCGTGGGCGCCATGTGGCTGTTCTTCGCGTTCTCCGGCCCGGTGCTCTGGGCCGCCTCGACCCATATCGACAAATACCTGGTGGATCGCTACTTCCAGAACAGCGACACCGCCGTGCTGATGGTCTTCACCGCGCTGATTGGCGCGCTGCTGCTGCCGTTCATCTGGTATTTCGCGCCCGGCGTCTTTGCGATCCCGCTCTCCGCCATGGCGGTGATGGCGGTCTCGGGCATCCTTTATATGGGCGCGATGCTGTTCTACCTGCGCGCGATCCAGTCGGAGGAAGCGTCGGTGGTGGCGCCGTTCTTCCAGGTCTCCACCATCTTCACCTTCATCCTCGCTTATGTCTTCCTGCACGAAACCATCGGCTGGGTGCGGATCGGGGGAGGATTGCTGGTCGTGGCGGGCGCAATGCTGCTGTCGCTGGACGCGTCGCTCCATTTCCGCGCCCTCAAGCCGCGCTTCGCGCTTCTGATGCTGACCTGCGGCTTGGTGATGTCCGTCTCCGCGGTGCTGTTCAAATATTTCGCGGTGCACGATGACTATTGGGTGACGACGTTCTGGAATTTCGTGGGCGAGGCGCTGTTCGGCCTCGCCATCCTCGCCGTGCCGCATTACTGGCGGCAATTCCTCGCGCTGTTCCGCAAAAGTCCCGGCGCGGTGATCGCGATCAACGGCGCCAACGAATTGATCAATCTGGGCGGCGGTTTGGGCGTCCGCTATGCGTATCTTTCGGTCCCCGTCGCGCTGGTGTCCGCGATCTCGTCCACGACGACGCTGTTCGTCTTCGCGTTCGGGATATTGCTGACGTTGTTCGTGCCCAGGCTGGGAAGAGAAGATTTGTCGCGGAAGAATTTGATTCAAAAGGGCGCCGCTGCGCTCCTGGTTGCAATCGGTGTCGCGATCGTAAATCTGGTGAAGTAGTTTTTACCCTCCCTCAAGGGGAGGGTATAAGAAGTTAAGCCAGCACGATCTTGTCGCGCGCGAACACCGCCTTGGTCGCGTTGCGCGTATCGACCACCAGCTTCGACCACTTCACCAGCGCGTTGTAATCCACGCAGTCATGGTCCGTCGTGATCATCGCGGCGTCGTAACCTGTGACGCTCGCTTCGTCGAACTCCACGCTGCGCATGCCCGTCAGCGAGGCATGTTCGCGGGTCGGCGGGATTTCGGCGAAATAGGGGTCGTGATAGGAGACCTCCGCGCCAAAGCCTTGCAGGATCTCCATGATGCGCAGAGCGGGGCTTTCGCGCAGATCGTCGATGTTCTTCTTGTAGGCGACGCCCATGATCAGGATTTTCGCGCCCTTGAGCGCAAGGCCCAGCCGGCCGCTCAGCGCCTCCTGCAGCGCCTGCACGACGGTGCGCGGCATGGCGCGGTTCACTTCGCCGGCGAGCTCGATGAACTTGGTGTCCACCTCGAAAGCCCGCGCGCGCCACGAGAGGTAGAACGGATCGATCGGGATGCAATGCCCGCCGAGGCCCGGCCCCGGATAGAACGGCATGAAGCCGAACGGCTTGGTCTTCGCCGCCTCGATCACGTCCCAGATCGAGATGTCCATCTTGGAATAGGCGAGCTTCAATTCGTTGACGAGCGCGATGTTCACACAGCGAAAGATGTTCTCGGTGATCTTGACTGCCTCCGCGGTCTTGGCGTCGGTCACCTTGTGCACGCGGTCGAAGGCGAGGCCGTAGAGCCGCGCCGAGAGTTCGCCGGAATACTCGTCCACCCCGCCCACGATCTTGGGGATCGCGCGGGTCTCAATGGCGCTGCCCGGATCCTCGCGCTCTGGCGAGAAGGCGAGCTGGAAGTCCACGCCGGCCTTCAGCCCGCTGGTTTCCAGGATCGGCAGCACGACTTCCTCGGTCGTGCCGGGATAGGTGGTGGATTCCAGCACGATCAACTGGCCGGGGCGCAGATACCTGGCGATGGTTTCGGTCGTCGCGATGACATATTTGAGATCAGGCTCGCGCGTCGCGGTCAGCGGCGTCGGCACGCAGATCAGGATTGCGTCCATGTCGCCGAGTTCGGCGAAGTTGTCGGTGGCGGAGAAGCGGCCGGATTGCTTCATCTCGCGCACGCGTTCGGCGCCGAAATGCTTGATATAGGTTTCGCCGGCGGCGAGGGTCTCGATCTTCGCGGTGTCGATGTCGAAGCCGGTGCAGGCGATGCCCGCTTGCCAGAACACATGCGCCAGCGGCAGGCCGACATAGCCGAGCCCGATCACGCCCACGCGCAGGGTGCGCGCTTCGAGCTTGGCCTCGAATTCCGGATTGGGCTTGAGGGCGACACGAATGTTCATCGTCTGCTCCGCGGGTACGCGCCGAGGGGCTTCGGCGGGCGGAACACAAGATGCAAGCCCCGGTCCATGCCGGTCCTGTTCCGAAATGAAACAGGCGCGCGGTAACCGTTCGGCGAGACCAGCAGGATAGAGTCCGGTAATGAGCAGACGCGGCCGCATGTTGCGCGATCTGGCGGAATGGTGTCCGCCGGCCTTGGCGCGCGCCTTCGGCCGCCCCGCCGCGCTGTTCTTCCACGGCGTCGAGCCCGCGATCGCCGACCCGCGCATCCAGCGCAACCACCACGAGGTGGATGAATTCCGCGCCATCCTGCGCACACTGAAGCGCGATTTCGACGTGCTGCCTTTGGCCGTCCTCGGCGACGTGATGAAGGCGCCGGAGCGCCATCCGCGCGCGCTGTTCCTGATGTCCGACGACGGCTATGCGAACACGCTCTCCGTCGCCGCCGATATGCTGGCAGAAGAGGGCCTCAGCTGGACCCTGTTCCTCAGTACCCACCATATCGACACCGGCGAATGGAACCCGCTGACGCTGGCGCGCCTGTTCCTGTTCCACGCGCCGGAAGGCGATTACACGCTGCCGCACTTGGGAGGCGTCGCGCTGCGCGGCGCGCGGGAAACCGTTGCGGCGCAGGTGATTTCGCGCTTCAAGGCGCTGCCCGCCGATGCCGCGAAGGAGGCGCTCGCCGCCATGCTGGCCGCGCTGGGCGAGGCGCAGCTGTTGGACCTGACCGAGCGGTTCGCCTCCGAACGTTTCCTCAGTTGGCCACAAGTCCGCGCGCTGCATGCCCGCGGCGTCGAGATCGGCGCGCATGCCCATTGGCACTGGCCGATGAATGCCGCCCAGCCGCCGGACGCCTTGCGCGAACAGGCCCGCGCCCCGCGCGCGCGCATCGTCGAAGAGATCGGCGCCTGCCGCGCTTTCGCCTATCCGTTCGGCAACACCGAAGACGTTTCGGCCGAGGCATGGCAGGCGGTGCGCGACGCGGGCTACGACTACGGCTTCACCACGCTGGCCGGTTCGCTGGGCGGCGGCGCCAATCCCTGGCTGCTGCCGCGCTATGGATTGGAAGCGCGCGAACCCAATCTTTCGGCGCTCGTCCCCCTGCTGCGTGCCGGAAACGGACGGCTGGCGCGCTGGCAGCATCGTCTCGCCGGCTGAGCTGTCCCGGATCGGGGCGCAGCTGTCCCGGCGTGGCACGGACG
>DATATK010000048.1:0-2074 GCA_036268825.1 Rhizomicrobium sp.
GGCTACATCATGTGGCGCGAGGGCAATGAGGGCGCGGGCCCGCTCGCCAACAACATCGGCCCCGAGCGCACTGCTGCGATCCGCACCCAGCTTGGCCTGAAGGAGGGCGACGCCGCGTTCTTCGTCGCCGGCGATCCCGACAAGTTCTGGAAGTTCTCCGGGCTTGCGCGCAGCAAGCTCGGCGAGGAATTGAACCTGATCGACAAGGATCGCTTCGAGCTCGCCTGGATCGTCGACTTTCCGATGTACGAGTATGACGAGGAAAACAAGAAGATCGACTTTTCGCACAACCCGTTCTCGATGCCACAGGGCGGGCTGGACGCGCTGACATCGCAGGATCCGCTGTCGATCAAGGCGTTTCAATACGACATCACCTGCAACGGCTACGAGATCGCCTCCGGCGGCATCCGCAACCATCGTCCCGAAGCGATGGTGAAGGCGTTCGAGATCGCGGGCTATGGCGAGAAGGAAGTCGTCGAGCGTTTCGGCGGCATCTATCGCGCGTTCCAGTATGGCGCGCCGCCGCATGGCGGCATGGCGGCAGGCGTCGACCGCATCGTCATGCTCCTGTGCGGCACCACCAACTTGCGCGAAATCTCGCTGTTCCCGATGAACCAGCAGGCGATGGACCTCTTGATGGGTGCGCCCAGCGACGTCGCGCCGAAGCAGCTGCGCGAGCTGCACATCAGGCTGAATTTGCCGCAGAGCTGATCGGGGTGTGCGGTTCTATCCGGCCGTCCTCACCACCACCACGCCGGGAGCGTCATCTCCTGATTTCCGTAGCGGATCACCGGCACCACGGGCGGACCATATGGATCGACCCGGTCGTCCTCAGGGCGATAACGATATCGCGGGACGATATAGGAATCCCAGTAAGGCCTGACCACGGGCACGGGGACGAAAAGCCTCGCCCGTGGTTCGCGAACGACTTTGCCGGTCCGCGCCTGGGCTGCGGTCAGAGCGGGCTGACATAACACCAGGGCCGTTCCGAGAGCGAACGCTGCGGTCTCTTTCCTCATGACGCGGCCTCCCTTGTCGCCAAATCAACCGGCACCTTTCATAATCGTTCCGGGTGCGCGGGGCCAGACCCTTGGGGCGCGCGAGAGGACGAGGCGAGCATTGGCAGTCCTGTTGCCAACGCAGCAATGGATGACTACGCTTGACCCCGGGCTGATCGGGAGAAATGTGGAGCGGTTTTCCGAAAAGATCATGCCCAAACAAGAGCCAAGCGCGATGATGATCATCCTGAAGGCCATAGGGCTTTAGGTCGGCCCAAACGGTCTTTCGATCGGCCGCACGTTCATGCCAAAATTCCTTCGTATCGGCGTCCATCAGTCGAACGTTTCCGGATACACGTCGAAGGCCTGGTGCGTTCGACGGGTCGGCGCGACGGTCTTCCTGAAGTGGGGCGGCGTGGAGGTTCATGGCGTCGGAGACGGGCGAAAGGTTTACTGGACGCTTCCGCCGCGGGATAAAACAGTTCGCTGCCGCACGGTGCAGCGTGCCCAGGACTATGCAAAGGCGGCAATCGCGCGGCGACGCAGCCATCGCTATGAACCGCTGGCCGGAAACATTGCGAGCCGGCGCCGAAGTGCCGAGCGCGACGCAAACCTCGAACAAGCGCTCGCCACTATCCTGTTTGTCGATATCGTCCGCTCCACCGAAAAAGCCGCGCGGCTGGGCGATGCGCGTTGGACACAGGTGATGAATCACTATTACGCCGCCGTCCGCAGAGAGCTGAAGGCGTTGCGCGGCAAGGAAGTCGTGACGACGGGCGACGGCCTGCTGGCGACGTTCCGCGCGCCGGATGCCGGAATCCGTTGCGCCGCCGCGATCCGCGAGGCCGTGCGCACGCTGGGGCTGGAGATCAGGGTGGGGCTGCACGCCGGCGAATACAATGTGAGCGGGGCGGAGCTGGTCGGTCTCGCGTTTCACATCGGCGCGCGCGTCGCCGACAAGGCGCGTGCCGGTGAAGTCCTGGTCTCGAGCGCGGTCAAGGATCTGATGCCGCAGGCGACAATCCGCTTCAAGGATCGCGGCGTCCACCGACTCAAAGGCGTGCCAGAGCGGTGGC
>DATATK010000049.1:0-21085 GCA_036268825.1 Rhizomicrobium sp.
CTGGCCGTCCTCAGGCGATTGGCACTCAACATCGCAAGAGCGCACCCCGACAAAAAGACTTCGCTTCGACGGAAACTCTTGCGCGCAGGCTGGGACGACGCCTTCCTCTTCGATCTCATCCGACATATGCGATAGCCCTGCGGATCATCCCGGCATCAAACTCCAATTTTCGCACCGAACAAAGCCGTCGTCCCCGGACCATGACGGGTCGGGTGAGGTTCGGGAACTTTCAGGGGCTACCAAAGCGGAACATCTCATGCCGCCGGGGCTTTACGTGAGGTAGCGCCCCTATGAGCCCCCATGACGGCCTGGTCAGGCATCGAGAAACATTGGAAGTCTGCGCGGGCGCGGCTGCGCGATGCGTGGCGGTGGGGCGCCAGTCCCGAGGCGGAGCGCAGGCGTGCCGAACGGGCGGTGCGCAAGGCGCAGTTGCGGCGGGATCCTGTCGTGCAGGCGTTGCGCTGGACGGGGATCGTCGTCGGCGGGATCGTGGTCGCGCTGGTCATCGCACTGGCGACGCTCGACTGGAACATGCTGCGCGGGCCGGCGGCGCGGATCGCGTCGGCGCGGCTTGGGCGCGACGTGCATATCGACGGCGACTTGCATGTCCATATCTGGACGCTGACGCCGCGCGTCGAAGTGAACGGTTTGCGCGTCGCCAACGCCGATTGGGCGGGCGGCGGCGACATGGCGACGCTCGGGCGGCTGGTTTTCGAGGTGAAGCTGCTTCCGTTGCTTGGTGGGCATACGGTGGTGCCGCTGATCGACGTCGAGAACGCGAACATCCAGCTGGTGCGCGACAGGCACGGCCGCGCCAACTGGGAATTCGGGGCGCGTTCGGCCGTCAAGGAGCCGCTGAAGTTTCCGCCCGTGCGGCACTTCATCGTCCATGACGCGCAGCTGAAGGTCACGGACGAGCGGCGCAATCTCGTCTTCACCGGCACGATCAATTCGAACGAGAGCGCGAAAGGCGAGGGCCGCGGCTTCTGGATGACGGGCGACGGGACGCTGAACCGCGAACCGTTCAAGGCCGATATCCACGGCGCGCCGCTGCTCAATGTCGATGCGGCGAAGCCCTATCCATTCACGATGGACCTGCACGCGGGCGCAACCCACATCGTCGCGGCGGGATCGATCACCCATCCGTTCGACATGGGCGCGCTGACGGCGAAGGCCAGGATCTCGGGCAACGACTTGGCCAACCTTTATTATCTGACCGGACTGACCTTCCTGAACTCGCCGCCTTACGTGATGTCCGGCCTGCTGACGCGCGATGGCGAGTTCTATCGCTTCGATCATCTCGTCGCCCGCATGGGCAAGAGCGACCTGGACGGCTACTTCACGGTGGACGATTCCGGGGCGCGGCCCTTCATGCGCGGCAAATTGCATTCGCGCTACGTGAATTTCGACGACCTGGGCTTCATGTTCGGCGGCGGCAAGGGCCGCAACACCGCGCCCTTGGCGCCGCGTGCGGCGCAGGCGGCGAAACCTGCGGGCAGCATCACGGTGGAGCAGAGCACGCAGCCGACCCATCTTCTGCTGCCTGACGCGCCGCTCGAAATCGATCGCGTGCGCCAGATGGATGCGCGCTTCAGCTACGTCGCAGACAGGATCGACTCGCGCGACATTCCGGTGCGGCGCTTCTCAGTGACCGCTTCGCTCGATCATGGCGTGCTGGTCCTCGATCCGCTGGAGACGACATTCGTGCATGGCCGCGTCGACGGAACCGCGCGGCTCGACGCCAGCCACGACGTGCCGGTCACATCGGTGGACATGCGGCTGCGCGATTTCTCGCTCGACCAGATTCTGCCGGCCAAGAATGGCGAGCCGCCGCCGCTTTCCGGTTCGCTCGAAGCGCGCGTCAAGCTGACGGGCGCGGGCAATTCGGTGCACAAGGCCGCGTCCGCCGCCAGCGGCACGCTCACCTTCGTGGTGCCGCACGGCCAGATGCGCAAGGCGTTCGCCGAATTGCTTGGCATCAACGTCCTCACCGGCGGATGGGAGCTTCTGACCGGCGACAAATCCCCCACCAATATGCGCTGCATGGTCGCCTCGTTCGACGCACATGACGGTATCCTCACCGCCAAGCGCGTGACGCTCGACACCAATGTCGTGCTGGCGACCGGAACCGGCACGATCGATCTGAAGAACGAGACGGTGGACATGTCGTTCAAAGGCCAGCCGAAGAAGATCCGCCTCGGGCGGCTGAAGGCGCCGATCTTGGTCACGGGCCCGCTGGTCTCGCCGCATATCGGCGTCGACGCCGGAAAAGCTCTGCCGCAAGCGGGAATCGGCGTCGCGCTCGCCGCGTTCGTCGCGCCGCTGGCGGCGATCTTGCCCTTCGTCAATCCCGGCCTGGCGGACAACGCCGATTGCGGCGCTATCGTCGCCCAAGCCAAGGCGCGCGGTGCGCCGGTCAAGAAAAGCATCCGCAACTAGGCCGCTGTGCTTGTCGCGCCGCGCGGGTTAAACATCTGCCCGGCGTGTAGGGCGGGTGGGCGATGAGCGACGAGAGCAAGGTGTTCGCCAAGGCGGCGTGGCGGCTGATCCCGTTCATGGGGCTTCTCTACGTCGTCAACTATCTCGACCGGGTGAATGTGGGTTTCGCGGCGCTGGCGATGAACCGCGATCTGGGGCTTTCGGCGGGCGCCTACGGGTTCGGCGCCGGCATCTTCTTCCTCGGCTATTTCCTCTGCGAGGTGCCGTCGAACGCAATGCTGGTCCGTGTCGGCGCCAAGCGCTGGATATTCCGCATCATGCTGTCCTGGGGCGCGGTGTCGATGGCGATGGCGCTGGTGCGCACGCCCGGCGCGTTCTACACGTTGCGCTTCCTGCAGGGCGTCACCGAGGCGGGATTCTTTCCCGGCATGATCCTCTACCTGACGTTCTGGTTTCCCGCCGCCACGCGCGCGCGGTTCAACGCGATGTTCCTCGCCTCCATCCTCGTCGCCAACATCGTCGGCTCGCCTTTGTCGGGTGCGATCCTCGGGATGAACGGCGTCGCGGGCCTGCATGGCTGGCAGTGGCTGTTCCTGATCGAGGGTGCGCCCGCGGTCCTGCTCTCGTTCAGCGTGCTCGCCTTCCTGCCGGACGGCCCGCAGGACGCGCGCTGGCTGAGCCGTGCCGAGAAGACCTGCATCGCGGACGCGCTGTCCGCCGAGAGCCTGCCGCGCGAGGATTTGTGGGTGGCGCTCAAGGATGTTCGCATCTGGGTTCTCGGCCTCGCGGATATCGGCATCATCACCACCCATTACGGCATCGGCCTTTGGCTGCCGCAGGTGGTGAAGGCCACGGGGCTGTCCGCGCTGGCGACGGGCTTCGTCGTCGCCATCCCCTATGTGGTTGCGCTCGGCGTGATGCTCGCCTGGGCGCAGTCCAGCGACAGCCGCCACGAACGCACCGTCCACGTCGTCGCCCCCGCGCTCCTTGCCTCGGCGAGCCTGCTGGCGGCGGCATTTTTCGGCGGCGAGACGTTCACGATCGTGGCATTGGGGCTTGCGTTGATCTGCACCTATGCGGCGCTGGTCGTGTTCTGGACGCTCCCGATGTCGATCCTGGGTGGCTCGGCGGCGGCGGGCGCCATCGCACTGGTCAACGCCGTCGGCAATCTGGGCGGTTTCCTTGGGCCTTCGCTGATGGGCTGGCTGAAGGACAGGACCGGGAACTATTCCAGCGGCATGGCCGTGCTGGCGCTGGGCCTGATCCTGACAGCCGCGGTGGTAACCGCGTTTTCGCGCGCGGGCGTGGCAAAGCGGCAAGCCGTGATACAGTGAGCGGCCATCTCTAAGGAGTGCCGCATGCGCGCGCTTGTTCTCCTCGGTTGCGCGGCCACGCTCTGTGCTTTCGTGACGCCGTGTTTTGCCTATCCCACCGGTTCCGAAGCGCTCGAAGCGCGGCTGCTCGCCAAGATGGGCCCGGCCGCGAAAGCGTGGATCGCCAAGGAAGGCGCGCACGAAGCCACCGCCCACATCGTCTCGGATGGCGCTGCCAGAAGCGCGGCGTTCCAATACGGCGCGACGGATGCCAACCTCGACGCGCTCTCGTTTCTGGTGCTGATGCAGGCCGAGCGCGACGCGGACAATGCGGTGCGCGGTGTCGCCGTCGCCGACATGACCGCCAATGCCGTCATGGAAGACGAGCGCCATGCGCAACAGGGCAGCGTGCTGACCGGCAACGCGCAACGCTCGCAGCTGAGCGGCGGAGGCCAGCTGGTGTCGAGCGCGCAGGGCGATCCCCTCGTCAGCCTGTTGCCCGCGACGCCGGGCAGCACCTCCGCGCCGGCAGCGCCAACCCGTCCGGCTGCGCCGCAAGGTATCGAACTGCAGGACGCGATGGACCGGGAATCGCAACTCGACGATCTCGTCACCGCCGCGATGGCGAAGCTTCCCCCCGCGCAGGAAAGCCTCGTGATGGCGATGCCTTGAGAGACGGCAGTTAGAAATTACGGCTTTTATTTTCCGAAAATCGTTTTCACCAAAGTTAAAAGGGAGTATTCGATTAGGGCTGCAGCGATCCAGCCAAATATCAGAATTGAAACTCCGGCGCCGTTACGTACAATTGGCGAAAGCCTTGAGCCGTTTTGTCCAGATAAAAGCGCCACTCCAAAATATAAAGGCACCAAAAAGAGCGCGGCTATAAGTATGTTAGGTATGCTGAAAAGCAGCCCAAGTAAGCTGGGGTCGTTCCATTGCGCGAGATAGAAATGCATGATCGGAGAAATTAGGGCGAGAGCATAAAAGTACGTTGGTATCCAAAGCCAAACAAAGTGCAAACTGTTTATTCCGGCGAATCCACGCTGTGTTCCTGCGTTAAAATCGTCAGCGGTTTCAAGAGTCGAGAGTGCGATAAGCGGGGCGGCGAATATTAGCGCGCCGCTGATCAGATTCTGATACCACGGTTCGCTTAGCGGGGTGCGTTCGTTGGAAGACGCTAGCCATAGCAGAAAGACGAACCCTAAAACGTATGACACAGAAATTGTAAAGCCGGAGATCAATGCGGCAGTTCGCCCACGCCCTCGAAAAATTCCGGCAGCGATGACAGCGGCAAACGCTATAGATGCCGCCTCAGATACGCACCTATAAATCCAATGAGAGCCCCACGCGGGTCCTGAGATTGTGTTGGGATCGATATCCGTGGCGTCCTGGATGACGAAAGTGAGTGATTTTTGAAATGCGGATTGGAGCACAACGTAATAAACCAATGTCAGTAGTGGAATTAGCAAAAACGACCAGCTGAAATCGGGCTCGTTTTGCGATTTCGAAATATCATTCATCGGAAATACCCCTGGTGATCATAGCATGGGGCTGTGGAAAGTGAAGCCCACTTGACACTTGCCATAGCTAGGTGTTTTTCCCCATAGCATGACAAGAGCATTTCTTTTTCCCGGTCAGGGCAGCCAGCAGATCGGCATGGGCAAGGCGCTCTCCGAGGCGTTCGCGCCGGCACGCGACGTGTTCCAGGAAGTGGACGACGCGCTGTCGCAGAAACTTTCCAAGCTGATGTGGGAAGGTCCGGAGAGCGATCTGACGCTCACCGAGAACGCCCAGCCGGCGATCATGGCAGCAAGCCTCGCCATCGTGCGCGTGTTGCAGCGCGAAGGTGGCCTCGATTTCGCCACACATGCGCGCGTCGTCGCCGGGCACTCGCTGGGCGAATACACCGCGCTCTGTGCCGCGGGCGCGTTCTCGCTGGCCGATGCGGCGCGTCTGCTGAAAGCGCGGGGCCGCGCGATGCAGGATGCGGTGCCTGTGGGCCTGGGCGCGATGAGCGCGCTGCTGGGCGCGGAGATCGACATGGCGGAAGAAGCCGCGAAAGAAGCGGTGACGGCCGCGTTGCCAGGCGAAGCGGGCGCGGTCTGCGTCGTCGCGAACGACAACGCGCCGGGACAGGTCGTCATCTCCGGCACCAAGGCCGCCGTCGAGCGCGCCGGCGAGATCGCCAAGGCCAAAGGCGCCAAGCGCGCCATGGCGCTGAATGTCAGTGCGCCGTTCCATTCGCCGCTGATGCAGCCCGCCGCCGACCGCATGGCGGAGGAACTTGCGAAGATCGTGATCCGCCCGCCCACAGCGCCGCTCGTCGCCAATGTCACGGCGGCGGAAACCAGCGAGCCGGAAACCATCCGCCGCCTTCTGGTGGAGCAGGTCACCGGCCGCGTGCGTTGGCGGGAGAGTATGCTGGGCTTGCGCGCGCTCGGCGTCGGCATCACCGTCGAAGTGGGCGGCAGCAAAGTGCTCACCGGCATGGTCAAGCGCATCGACCGCGAATTGCAGACCCTCACGCTCGACACGCCGGGCGATATCGAAGCCTTCGCGAGGACGCTCTAGATGTTCGATCTCACCGGCAAGACGGCATTGGTGACGGGCGCCTCCGGCGGCATCGGCGGCGCGATCGCCAAGGCGCTGCATGCGCAAGGCGCCAGCGTGGTGCTCTCCGGCACGCGCGCCGAGGCGCTCGAAGCGCTGAAGGCCGAACTGGGCGCGCGCGCCTTCACCGCGACCTGCAATCTCTCCGACACGGCCGATGTCGAGGCGCTGCCCAGGAAGGCGGAAGAGGCCGCAGGCGCGTCCATCGACATCTTGGTCAACAATGCCGGCGTCACGCGCGACAATCTCTTCATGCGCATGAAGGACGACGAGTGGGACCAGGTGATCGCGATCAACCTCACGGCCGCGTTCCGTCTCTCCCGCGCCGTGCTGCGCGGCATGATGAAGAAGCGCTGGGGCCGGATCATCGCGATCACCTCCGTGGTCGGCGCGACGGGCAATCCGGGGCAGGGCAATTACGCGGCGGCCAAAGCGGGCCTCGTCGGCATGACCAAATCGCTGGCGCTCGAAGTGGCCAGCCGCAACATCACGGTTAACTGCGTCGCGCCGGGCTTCATCGCCACCGCGATGACCGAGGTCCTGAACGACGCCCAGAAGCAGGCGATTCTCCCTCGGATTCCGGCCGGTAGAATGGGCACTTCGGAGGAAATCGCGGGCGCCGTCGTCTATCTGGCGAGCCAGGAAGCGGCCTATGTGACCGGCCAAACCCTGCACGCCAATGGCGGCATGGCGATGATATGACAATGAATTCAGATACTTAACCCGCTTGTGGCGTATCCCGGGGGCTTTGTGTTACCAACACCCACCCTCGGGCGTTCCAAGTAGGAAGCTGAGGGGTCGCCGTGCCCCCACAGTCATGCGGCGATGACAACAACGAGAGGGTCAAAAGAAGCAATGAGCGATATTTCCGATCGCGTGAAGAAGATCGTGGTCGAGCATCTCAACGTCGACGCCGACAAGGTCACCGACACCGCGTCCTTCATTGAAGATCTCGGCGCGGACAGCCTCGACACCGTCGAGCTGGTCATGGCGTTCGAAGAGGAATTCTCCATCGAAATTCCGGATGATGCCGCCGAATCCATCGTCACGGTCGGCGATGCGGTGAAGTTCATCGAAAAGGCGCAAGCCTGAGCCGGCGCTGAAATCTCCCGTATGCGTAGGGTAGTCGTTACCGGACTTGGTCTTCTCACGCCGCTGGCTTGCGGCGTCGAGGAGACTTGGTCGCGGCTGCTCGCCGGCGAGAGCGGTGCCGGGCCGATCACCAAGTTCAAGGTGGACGATCTGCCCTGCCGCATCGCCTGCCACATTCCGCGCGGCGATGGCACGGACGGTACGTTCAATCCCGACCAGTGGCTCGATTCGAAAGAACAGCGCCGGGTCGACGATTTCATCCTCTACGGCCTCACCGCCGCGCAGCAGGCCGTGGACGATTCCGGCTGGGCGCCGAAGACGGAAGAGGAGCGCTGCCGCACTGGCGTGCTCATTGGCTCCGGCATCGGCGGCCTCGAAGGCATCGAGCAGGCCTCTATCCTGGTGCATGAGAAGGGCCCGCGTAAGCTGTCGCCCTTCTTTATTCCCGGACGGCTGATCAATCTCGTCTCCGGCTACGCCTCCATCCGCCACGGCTTCAAAGGCCCGAACCATGCGGTGGTCACGGCCTGCGCCACCGGCGCGCACGCCATCGGCGATGCCGCGCGGCTCATCATGTTCGACGATGCGGACGTGATGCTGGCCGGCGGCACGGAAGCCGCGATCTGCCGCATCGGCATGGCGGGCTTCGCCGCCTGCCGCGCACTCTCCACCAACTTCAACGACACGCCCGCGAAGGCCTCGCGCCCCTATGACAAGGACCGCGACGGTTTCGTCATGGGCGAAGGCGCCGGCATGTTGATGCTCGAGGAATACGAGCACGCCAAGGCGCGCGGCGCGAAGATCTACGCCGAAGTGAGCGGTTACGGTCTGTCCGGCGACGCGCATCACATCACCGCGCCGGCCGAAGACGGCGACGGCGGCTATCGCGCGATGCAGATGGCACTCAAGCGCGCGAACCTCGCGGCGTCCGATATCGACTATGTCAACGCCCACGGCACCTCGACGCCGCTGGGCGACGAGATCGAACTGCGCGCCGTCGAGCGCCTGTTCGGCAACGCGGCGGGCAAAATGTCGATGTCCTCGACCAAATCCTCCATCGGCCATCTGCTCGGCGCGGCGGGCGCGGTCGAAGGCATCTTCTCGATCCTCGCCATCCGCGACCAGATCGTCCCGCCCACGCTCAACCTCGAAAACCCGAGCGTCGCGACGGAACTGGACCTTGTCCCCCTCAAGGCCAAGAAGCGCGAAGTGAAGTCCGTGCTCTCCAACTCTTTCGGCTTCGGCGGCACCAACGCCAGCGTGATCTTCACGGCGGTGAATTAACCGCGATGCCGGCACCCTCCGGCATGGCGAAAAGCGAAACACTCGAAAAAGTCGTGGTGCTCGCCGGCGCGGGCCGAGTTCTCGTGTCGGCACATGGCTATGACGAACTCGCCGCAGATGGTATATTGTTTAGCGACGTTCTCAGTGGCTTGTCCGAAGCCGAATTGGTCGAGGATTATCCCACCGCTTCGAAAGGGCCGAGTGTTCTCGTGCTGCAAAGAGATTCGGAAAATCGACCAGTCCACGCAGTGTGGGGTATTCCGAGGGGCGCAAGCGCGCCCGCAGTATTGGTAACCGCTTATCGGCCCGATCCCGCGCGCTGGTCGGCCGACTTCAAGGAGCGGCGCAAACCATGACACGAAAGTCCTTGAAGTTGGTGCGCGAGGGCAACTTCGCGGCGGAAGTGCCCGTAAATCTTATCGAGGAAGAGGGTGGTTGGTCGCCGTATCTCTCGTCGGAAGATGCCCTCAAGATCGACGAGGTCCGGAAATCTCTTCGCAGTGGCGATACCGCTACAGCATCCCGCTATGGGCGTGTGTTTGAATTGACAGCCATCTCAAGCTGATCCTCCCGCCCCATGCGCAAATTTTTCTTCTTCATCGTGATCCTCGCGCTCATCGCCGCTGCCGCCTGGTATGGCGAGCAGTGGAATTACGCCGCGCCCGGGCCGTCTCCGCGCGGGGCTGTCGTGCTGGTCAAGCCGCGTGAGGGCGTGTCGGCGATCGCGCAGCAATTGCAGAAGGCGGACGTCATCACCAACGCTGATCTGTTCCGCGTGGGGCTGCGCATCCGGGGCCAACAAACCGCGCTCAAGGCCGGCGAATATTTCTTCCCGCCGCGGGCCAGCATGGCCAGCGTCGCGGGCATCCTGGTCGGCGGCAAGTCGATCCAGCACAAGTTCACCGCCGCCGAAGGTCTGACCAGCGACATGATCTACAGGCTGGTCGAGAGCAACACTGTTCTGGTGGGCGATGCGGGGCCGGAGCCCCCCGAAGGCACGCTGCTGCCGGAGACCTATCTCTTCACCCGCGGCATGATGCGCGCGCATCTGCTGGCGCTGATGCATGCGGCACAGACCAAGTTCGTCGCGGAGCATTGGGCGACGCGCGCCGCCAACCTCCCGGTCCGCACGCCGGAGCAGGCGATCATCCTTGCCTCCATCGTCGAGAAAGAGACCGGCATCCCCGAAGAGCGCCGCCACATCGCCTCGGTGTTCGAGAACCGGCTGCGCCAGGGCATCAAGCTCGAATCCGATCCCACCATCATCTACGGCATCACCAGGGGCTATCCGCTCGGCCGCGGCATTCGCCAGAGCGAACTCGTCCGCGCCACGCCCTACAACACCTATGTCGTCGCCGGCCTCACCCCCACGCCGATCTGCAACCCCGGCAAGGACGCCATCGCCGCCGTGCTCGATCCGGAGAACACGGCCGACCTCTATTTCGTCGCCACCGGCCATGGCGGCCATGTGTTCACCGCGAACTACGCCGAACACCAGAAAAACGTCGCCAAATTGCGGCAGACGGAGAAAACTCAGCACTAGCGAGTGGGTGGGGGCGGCGCTAAGTTCGCAGCTTCACGGAGTCGCTATGACCGTCATCAGCATGACCGGCTTTGCCGAGGCGCACGGCGCGAAGGATACGCTTCGCTGGCGCTGGGAGGTGAAGAGCGTCAACGGCAAGGGGCTCGATCTGCGCCTGCGCATGCCGCCGGGTTTCGACGGCATCGAATCCGCCGCGCGCATGCTGGCGACCGAGCGCTTCCGGCGCGGCAACCTGCAGGCCACGCTCACCATCGAGTTGCAGGACGGCGCCCGCGCATTGCGCGTCGATCCGGTGGCGCTGGCCGCCGCGGTGCGCCTCGCCAAGGAGATCGAACACGAGACGGGCCTCGCACCCGCGCGGGTGGACGGGCTGCTGTCGCTGCGCGGCGTGATCGTGCAGGACGAGGCGGCGCTGCCCGCCGATCCCGCCCAACGCGCCGCGCGCGAAGCCGGCATTATCGAAAGCCTGGCGCATGCGTTCGACGCGCTGAAGCGTGCCCGCCGCAACGAAGGCGGCAAGCTGGCGCAGATCATGGGCGCCCAGATCGACGAGATCGACACGCTGACCAAACAGGCCGGCGTCCTCGCCGCGGGGCAGCCTGCAGCGCTGCGCGAGAAACTCGCGGCGCAGCTGAAGGAATTGCTCGGCAATTCCTCGCTCTCCGAGGAGCGTCTGGCGCAGGAAGTGGCGCTGCTCGCCACCCGCGTCGACGTCCGCGAGGAGCTGGACCGCCTGACCGCGCATGTCAGCGAGGCGCGCGCCCTGCTGGGATCGGGCGAGGCGGTGGGCCGCAAGCTCGATTTCCTGGCGCAGGAATTCAACCGCGAAGCCAACACGCTTTGCTCCAAATCCGCCGACGTCACGCTGACTCGCGTCGGCCTCGCCCTCAAACACGCCATCGACCAGTTCCGCGAGCAGGCGCAAAACGTCGAATGACGGGAGAAATCAAACGCCGCGGGCTGATGCTGGTCCTGTCTTCGCCGTCGGGAGCGGGGAAGACGACGTTGTCACGCCGGCTTCTAGAAGAAGACAAGAATATTTCGCTATCGATATCAGCGACAACGCGGCCAAGAAGGCCGAATGAAGTTCATGGACGTGACTACTTTTTCTTGACCTCGGAGAAATTCGATAAATGGCTCAGCGAGGGCGAATTTCTCGAGCATGCTATCGTGTTTGGTAACCGATATGGCACTCCAGAAAATCCAGTTGGTGGCGCTTTATTGAGCGGGCAGGATGTTCTCTTCGATATCGACTGGCAAGGCACCCAGCAGCTCAAAGAAAAAATGCGTGACGACCTGGTGACTGTTTTTATATTGCCGCCGACTCATGTCGAACTTGAAAGGCGGTTGAAAAATCGCGCTGAAGACCCGGAAGAGGTTGTGGCAGTTCGGATGGCGAAGGCGACCGATGAAATCAGCCATTGGCAGGAATATGATTACGTCATCGTGAACGATGACGTCCAGATTGCCCTACAGAGGGTTAAAACGATCCTCCAAGCAGAACGTTTGAAACGGATTCGCCAAATCGGTCTCTACGATTTTGTTGCCGATCTAACGAAATGAAATTGTCATCCCCGGCGAGCGGCGCGAAGCGCGGCGAGGGAAGGGGACCTAGGTGGTGACATCGATTCGGCGATCGAATTATTCCGAATGACCGAGTGTCGTCGCTACCTGGGTCCCCTTCCCTCACATCGCGCTCGCGCGCGATGCTCGGCGGGGATGAAAAATTGGTTTAATTGACGGCTATTCTGTAAATTCTGGCCGCCGTGCCGCTGAACAGCGCGGTCTTCTCGTCGGCGGAATAGTTCATCGCGATGCGCTTGAACGCGTTCCACAGGCTGGCATAGTCGGCGCCGAAGCGGTCGACGGGGAAATTGCTTTCGAACATGCAGCGCCTGGGGCCGAAGGCTTCGATGCAGGTTTCGATATAGGGGCGCCACTCGCCGGCAAGCTGGCCGGAGGAGGGCAACGGTTCGGCCATGCGCTTGCGCCAGCCGGCGAAGGGCATCGGCAGGCCGCCGACTTTCACCACGACGTTCTCGCATTTCGCCAGCGCGGCGATATTTTCGCGCCAACCGGCGAAGCGTTCCTCCCGCTTGCCTTCGTAACGTCCGATACCGAGCGGCGTGCCGACATGGTCGAGCACGATGGTGGTTTCGGGGAAGGCGCGGGCGAGATCGATCAGATCGGGCAATTGCGGCTCCAGCAGCCAGGCGTCGAACGACAGGCCGAGCGTCTGCAGCAGCTTGAATCCCTCGCGGAATTTGGCGTCGCGATAGAGGCCGGCGGGGACGCGGCCATGCAGCGGGCCCAGCACGCCCGGATCGTCGTCGTGGCTCGCGCTCTGGCGGATGCCGCGAAACCGCCCGTGCCCGGCGGCGATATGCGAGCGCAGCACGTCCTCCGCATTGCCGCCGAGCCGCAGATCGACGTGGCCGACGATGCCGGCGCAGGCGCGCACGTCGCCATAGAGGCCGCTGGCCGTCATCGCCGCGATGCCGCCGACGAATTCCGTCTCGCCGACGCAGCGCAAGTTCTCCGGCCCGTCCGCGCGATACATCGCGCCGCATTCCATATAGACAGTGGCGCGAACGTTGTGCCCGCTGCGCATGTCGGCGAGCAACTCGTCCAAGAGGTAGCGCGGCGTCTCCCGGATGATATCCATGAAGCCGTGCTCGGACGGCGGCAGGTTGCGCAACACCTCCGTCGGCCGGTCCCACAGATGATGATGCGGATCGACGATGGGCAATTCCGGTTCGAGGATCGGTTCCTTCACGGCGTCAGCACCACGCGGCCGGTGACTTTGCCGTTGACCAGATCGGTCAGCGCCTGGTTCGCTTCGGCGAGCGGGCGTTTGGTGTAGGGGATGGGATCGACCTTGCCGGCGCGCACCAGCTCCATCATCTCCTTGGTGTCGTCGAGCGAGCCGACCATGGAGCCGCCGATGGAGATCGTGCGGAACGGGAACATCGGCAGCGGCATCGACATCGCGCCGCCGAAGAGGCCGACGATGATGATCTTGCCGCCGCGCCGCACCGTCTGGCTGGCGAAGGCGAACGTCTTCTCCGAGCCGACGAAGTCGATCACCGCATAGGCGCCGCCGCCGGTCTCCGCCATCAGGCGCTTGGCCTCGCCGTCGACCTTGGTGTTGTAGGTGGCCGACGCGCCGGCCTTCTTCGCCGCCTCCAGCCGGCCTTCGTCGATGTCCGCCGCCAGCGGGCCTTTTCCGAACATGGCTTTCGCGAACTGCACGCCCATCATGCCGACGCCGCCGACGCCGAGCACGAGAACCTGGTCGTTCGGCCCCAAATGGCCGACCTTCTTCATCGCGGCATAGGCGGTGACGCCCGAGCACATATAGGCCGCGCCGAGCGCCGGATCGGTGTTGCCGTAGTCGATGAGATATTTTGGGTGCGGCACGATCACGTGCGTGGCGTAACCGCCGGGGCAGCCATTGGAGCAGCCGAGCTGGCGCGGCCCGCCGACGCAGATATTCTCCTCGCCGCGCAGGCATGATGCGCACTTGCCGCAGCCGATCCACGGGAACGCCGCATAGCGCGCGCCGATCTTGATGTCTTTCACGTCCGGGCCGACGGCGACCACTTCGCCTTCGATCTCATGGCCCAGCGTGTGCGGCAGCTTCACATTCGCCATCGGCAGCTTGTTGCCGCCGCCGAGATCGAAATAGCCGTCATGGATGTGCACGTCGCTGTGGCAGACGCCGGCATTGTGGACCTTGAGGAGCACCTCGGTGCCCTGCGGCGTGGGCGTCGGCGTTTCCAGTTCCTGGAGCGGCTTGCCGAATTCGGTGATGGCCTGGCTTTTCATCTGCGTTTCCCTTTTTTTATCTGCCGCGAGTGTGGCATGCCGGATAGGCCCGCTCAACGGGCGCGAAGCTGCCGGGCGAGGCTTGCGAAATCGGCGATGGAGAGTTGCTCGGCGCGCTGTGTCGGATCGAGTCCGGCGGCGCGGATGAAGGCTTCCGTGTCGGGCGCGAGCGATTTTAGGCTCTGGCGCAGCATCTTGCGGCGGTTGCCGAAGGCGGCGGCGGTGACGGCTTCCAGGTCGCGCAGCCGCGCGGGCGCGACTGGCTCGGCCAGCGGCTCGAGGCGGACGATGGACGACGTCACCTTCGGCGGCGGCGTGAAGGCGCGGGGCGAAACGTCGAAAAGTATCTTCGCCTTGGCGCGCCATTGGGTGAGGATCGAGAGCCGTCCATAAGCCTTGCCGCCCGGCTTGGCGACAAGGCGTTCGGCGACTTCGCGCTGGAACATCAGCGTCGCGCTCTGCCAGAACGGCGGCCAGGTCTCGCTTGTCAGCCACTTCACCAGCAATGCGGAGCCGATATTGTAGGGCAGGTTGGCGGCGATGCGCACGGGGCCGTTGAGGCGCTTGGTCTCGTCGATCTTCATCGCGTCGTCGCAGAGGACTTCAAGGCGGCCGGGATAAGCGGCAGAGACTTGTTCCAGCGCGGGCAGGCAGCGTTCGTCGCGCTCCACCGCGATGACGTGCTCTGCGCCTTCCATCAGCAGCGCGCGTGTCAGGCCGCCAGGGCCGGGGCCGACTTCGAAGATGGTCGCGTCGCCCAGCGGCCCGGCCGCGCGCGCGATCTTGCGGGTGAGGTTGAGGTCGAGGAGGAAATTCTGGCCGAGCGATTTCTTCGCCGCCAAGCCATAAGCCGCAATCACCTCGCGCAGCGGCGGCAAGGGATCGCTGAGCGGTTCAGCGGTTTCTGGCATCGGCGATATCCGCGGCCATTCGTATCGCGGCGATCATGCTGCGCGCATCGGCCTTGCCGGTGCCCGCGATGTCGAGCGCGGTGCCGTGATCGGGCGAGGTGCGCACGATGGGAAGGCCCAGCGTCACGTTCACGCCCTCCCAGAACGCCAGCGTCTTCAGCGGGATCAGGGCCTGGTCGTGATACATGCACAACGCCGCGTCGTAGCGCGCGCGCGCCTCTTCGTGGAACATCGTGTCTGCCGGCAGCGGACCGAGCACGATATCGCCGCCGCCGCGCAACGCTTCGCAGGAGGGCGCGATGGTGTCGCGTTCCTCGGTTCCGAGTTCGCCGTCTTCGCCCGCATGCGGATTGAGGCCGCTGACCGCGAGCCGCGGCCTGGCGATGCCGAAATCGTGTCTCAGCGCGGCAAGGATGATTTCGCCGGTCTCGACCAGCGCGATCTTGGTCACGCGCGCGGGAACCTGGGAGAGCGGAATGTGGATCGTCAGCGGCACCACGCGCAGGCCCGGTCCCACCAGCATCATCACCGCGCGGTCCGCGCCAGTGAGTTGGGCGAGATATTCGGTGTGTCCGGCGAATTCGAAGCCGCCTTGCAGCAGCGCCGCCTTGTGGATCGGCGCGGTGACGACGGCGGCCGCAGCCCCGCTCATCGCGTATTTCACGGCGGTGTCGATCGCATCGACCACGGCGGGCGTGTTGGCGGGATCGGCGTGACCTGGCCGGTGCGCGGCGAGGAGCGTGCGCGATGCGATCAACGCATCGTCCGGCAGCTCGCCCGTTTTGCGGAAGATGGCGGGATCGCCGGCCAGCTTGAGCGGGCGCGCACCGATGCGTCCGCCCAGCGCGCGATAGGCGGCGACGGCGACCTGCGGCCCTATGCCGCCGGGCTCGCCCATCGTGACGAGGATCGGTGAATCCGCCGAAACCTTATTTGGTTTCGACATCGGCATTCCGCCGCAGGTCGCGCATATATTGCCGCGAGAACACCGCCATCTTGTCCTCGAAGAGCTGGTTCTCGACTTCCTCGCGCTTGGGCACGTGGAAATGGCCGACGGCGCGCGGCGCAGCCTGGTCGCAACGCACGATCAATTCGACGCCGGCCGCCGACAGGAACGGCACGGTGACGCCGCCCGGCGGGGTGTTCTTGATCGCGGTCTGCATCTCGGCGCTCAGTTCGTTGAGCTTCATCGTGCCAAGATTGAAGAACTGCGCGCCGCGGATTTGTTTGACGACTTGCGGCGCCATCGCGCAGCTCGCGATATGTTCGCGCATGGCGGCCGCGGCCTGGCCGGCCTGCTGCACCAGTGCCTTGGACGGCTTGGCGCCGACCGGCAGCAGGATGCGCACCAGCGCCAGCGAGTCCGGATTGGGATTGGGCGGCGGGGCCGGCGCGGGATCGGGCGTGGCCGAGGCGGCGCCTTCCTGCCGGTCGCGCAGATAGAGGATGTAGAAGCCGCCGACCGAGCGCACCGGCGGGCTGATCTCGCCGGGATGCATCTTCAGGAGCGCGGCATACAGATCGTCCGGGACCTGGCCTTGCTGCACGATGCCGAGATCGCCGCCATGGGCCGCCGTCGGGTTCTGACTGAACTGGCGCGCGATGGTCTGGAAGTTGCCGCCCTGTTGCAGCTGCGTGACGAGACCCTCCATGTCCTTCTGGACCTTGGGTTCCTGGTCGGGGGAATCGACCGCTTCGAATATCTCCGAGACCAGGAAGTGCGGCTCGTCCTTGCCCGCGGTGATGCGGTTCATTTCCGCGTCGACCTCTTCCTTGGAGACCTGGACTCGGTCGCCATATTCGCCCTGTACCGTTTTGGCCCAGGCGATCTGGGCTGCGATCTGCGCGCGCAAGGTCGCCATCTGCACGCCGGCATGGCCGAGCACGAGCTTGAGCTGGTCCATGGTGAGATGGTTGTCGCTGACGATCTGACCGATCGCCTTGTCCACTTCCTCGGCGGAGACGGTGACGTCGTTCTTCTGCGCCTCCAGCAGCTGCAGGCGCTCGGTCTCGAGCTGCTTGAGCACCTGTTCCCGGATCTGCTTGAGCACTTCCTCGCTGGGCGCGTGCGTGCCGGCGGTCGCGACATAAAGCGCCACGCGCTGGCGCAAATCGTAGGTCGAGATCAGGGAATCGTTGACCACCGCGGCCACGCCGTCGGCGCTGTGGGCCTGGCCTTCGGCCTGGGCGGCGGCGACCTCGTCGGTGCTCTTGGCCGGGTTTGCGCCTGCCTCCGCGGCAGGCTTCGGCGCCCTGGCAGCGCCAGGGGCGGGAGTGGCGGCGGCGCACAGCGCAAGCGCGCAGGCGCCGGAGAAAGCGATCAGGAAGCGATTGGGATGGGTCAACGGTGCGGTTCTTCGGGCTTAGGTTTCGAGGCGAGCGCCGTCCCACGTCCCGTTCCCGCGGGCGCCCGGCGCGGGCCGGACCATAAGCAATTTTTCGGCCAGGATCAAAGCGTTGTGGACGAGAAGATGTGTTTGGGGAAGATATCGCCGGTCTCCCCGGTTTCGGCCGAATTCTGGTCGGTTTTAAGGTGAATGCGCAGCAGGACCGAGGACGAAGGCGGCACGTCCCGGTCGCGAGTATATTGCCGGCGCCAGGAAATCGAGGCGCCCAGGCACTCGTCCTCGTAGCCGAAGCCGAACTCGGTATCGATCATCTGGCTGGCCGCCAGGTCGCGCCGGGCCTCCGCATAGACCACGTAATGCTCCCAGAGGCCGAGGGTGCCCTGAGCGTTGATTTCCTCCCGCGAATCCTCCCCCGGGATCACCGCGGACGGCGGCAGCCGCAGATAGCTCACTTCCAGCGAGGAGCGGCCGTAGCTGGCGTCCATATAGACCTCGTCGCGGCGCACGGTGCCGGTGTCGGGATCGAAATCGACGCGCTGGGTGAAGCTGAGATGGGGCAGGAAGTTGAGCGAGAACCGCTCCACCATGTCCGACGATTTGCCGCTGAGCCCGGTGTCGGGCGCGAATTGCGGATCGGGCTTCAGGCGGAACGTCTGACCGATCAGCAGGTCCGCCGAACCGGTCGGGAAGAACGCTTCGGCGTGCAGCCCGAAATTGGCGCGTGGGCCGGTCTCCACCACGTCGTAGCCGGGCAGGGGATCGAAACTGAAAATGTCGAGCTCGTTGAGTTCGGCGCCGGAGGAGTCCTCGTCGGGAATGCCCGCGGGATTGTCGCCATAGGGCGCCGCGATCGCCTGCACGATGGGCTCGATCAGGAGCGAGCTGTTGCCCGAGCCGCCGCCGGAGATGAACGGCCAGCGCCAGTCGAGGCCGACATCGGGCAGTCCGCGTTCGACATAATTGGCGCGCTCGGGGATGTTCGGGAAATCGACGGCGTCGCTGTTGGTGGTGCGATAGGCATCGCCGCGCAGGTCGGCGCGGATGGTCCAGACCTCGCCGTCACCGGTGACGAACTGCCGCGACCATTTGACCTGCGCGGTGGCGCGCTGGCTGTCGACGCCGAAATCGCGCGTGACGGCCGCGGTGTTGAAGTCGAAGCGGAATTCGCCGCCGAGCACGTCGTTTTCCGGCATGAAGGTGTACTGGACCAGCGGCGCCACGATCGGGATGGTGGACGGCACGTCGGTGGCGAGCAGGCCCTGGAAGAAATAGCCGGTGATCTCGAAGCGGCTGCGGCCGTCTATGCCCTCGAGGAAGATGTCGCTCGTCAGGCGCTGGTCGTCGGAGATGTTGTAGCGCTTGAGGTAGGTGTCGTTCGACGTGATCTGCGCGTCGTAGCCGAAATGCCAGACGCTATCCATCGGGATGATGCCGGAGCCGAACAGTGAACTGTAGGTCTGGTCCTGGTTGCCCGACAATCCGCCATGCGGATTGTTGGCGACGGAAGCCTGCAGCCACATGCCGCCGTCGGCCCAGCGCTGGCGGTATTCGCCTTCCAGCAATTCGCCGCCGCGCGTGGAAATCAGCGGCGCGATGGTCAGATCCTGGGAATCGTTGAAAGCGATATAGACCGGCACGCGGATGAAGCTGCCCAGCACGCTCGACGTACCGATATCGGGCGCGAGGATGCCGGTGACGTGCTTCTCGGTCCCGTCGCCCGTGCTGAAGAACGGCGTCCAGCCGACCGGCACGCCGAAAAACTGGAGCACGGCGTTGGTGTAGGTGATCTTGTGCGCCGGCTGGTCGTAAACCGCGCGCTCGGCCTTCACCGCCCAGAGCGGCGTGCGCTGACCCGGCTTGTTGCAGATCTTGCAGGGACTGAAGAGCGCGCGATGCGCCGTGGTGACCGTGCCGTCCTTGGTGCGCACGGCGGTGGCGGCCGTGAAGCGGCCGGTCTTGCCGATCAGCGCGGCGAAGGCATTAAGCACACCGTCGCGCATCTGATCGGTCAGGACGGCGTGGTTGGAGAACGCCACGTCGCCGTTCGGCGCCATCATCACGACGTGGCCGTCGGCGGTGGCGACGTCCTTGTTGTCGTCATAGGTGACGGTGTCCGCCGTGACGATGCGGCCGTTATAGTCGATCTCGACATGGCCCTGCGCCGTCACCACCTCGGTGTCGGTGTCGTAGGTCACGCGGTCGGCCTTGACCAGCATCTCGCCATTGCCCTTGCCGAGAATGGCATTGCTGTTCATCTGCCCATCCGCCGCGAACGGCGAAAGCGCGATCATTCCCGACAACAGAGCGAGCTTCAGCGCGCGGCTCATCCGTCCTCCTGATGGAAGACGAGCGTCATGCCGAGCAGGATCGCGGCGGTGGCCGGCGCGCAGGCGGCGAGCGCGATGGGCAGGATGCCGGATTCACCCAACGCCTGCGTCACGTCGCCGAAGAAATAGATGCCGAAGCCCGCCAGCGCCGACAGCACGATCACCCGCGTCATGCCGCCGAGCCGCGCCAGCCTAAGCGAGAAGCTCGCCGCCATGAATACCATCGCCGCGAACATCGCGGGCAGGATGAGGAGCGAGTCGAAATAAAGCTGGTAGCGCGTCGCCGCGAAGCCGGCCTGCTGCGCCGTGGCGATGAAGTTGGGCAGCGCCCAGAACGACAGCGTCTCCGGCGAGGCAAAGCTTTCCTTGATGCGTTGCGGCGTCAGCGTGGTGGCAAGGTCGTAGGTGGCGAAATGCTGCGGCCTGCCTTCGCTGCCGCTGACCCAAGCGTTCTGCAAGGTCCACACGCCCGCGCCGAGCACGGCGGTGCGCGCGTCGATGCGGCCGAGGAATTTGTCGCCGGCGCCGTAAAGAAACACCATCACATCGTCGAGCCGCACGCCCTGGTTGGCGACGCGCAGCGCATGGATCACCGATTGCGCATGGGCATCGCCCTGCCTGAGCCACAAGCCGTTGCGCGAGATCGCGAGGCGCGATTCCTGGCCGCGGATATATTTGGCTTCCAATCCCGCATATTGCACCAGCAATTGCGACGACAGCGGCGTGAACGCGACCACCGCGATGATGCCCATGCCCACCGCCACGGTCAGCGGCGGCGCGAGCAGGTTCCAGGCGGAGATGCCGGCCGCCCGGATCGCGAGCAGTTCCTGGCTGCGCGACAGCCGCACGAAGGCGAACACGCCGCCCAGCAGCACCGCGAAGGGAAACAGCTTGAACGCGAGATCGGGGATCTGCAGCAGGCTCATCCCCACCACCACGCCGGTCGGCACGTGCTTGCCCGCGGTGACGTCGAAGAGGTTCACGATGTCGATCGAGAACGTCAGGAACACGAAGCCCGCGAACACCACGGCCACGCCCATGGCGAATTGCCAGGCGAGATAGCGATAGAGCGTCCACGACCAGATCATGGCGCCGCACCCGCGGGCCGCGGCCGGATCCAGCTCCACCACGACGCCAAATCCACGCCCGAGACGTCGATCAGCGCCCCCGCCATGCCGAGCAGCGGGATCAGATAGAGCAGCACGCACATCTTGGGATCGCGCGCCGCCGCGCCTTGCGCCACGTAGCCCGCCAGCCGCAGCACCGCCGCCGCGATGGAGGCAACGGTGAGCCGCAGCGCATAGGCGCCGCGCGCCCGCCGCCCGCGCGTGACGGCCGCCAGAGCGATCAGCGCGAAGGCGAGGCAGTAGAGCGGCGCGGAGAGGCGGTT
>DATATK010000050.1:0-14688 GCA_036268825.1 Rhizomicrobium sp.
CTGGCCGTCCTCAGGCGATTGGCACTCAACATCGCAAGAGCGCACCCCGACAAAAAGACTTCGCTTCGACGGAAACTCTTGCGCGCAGGCTGGGACGACGCCTTCCTCTTCGATCTCATCCGACATATGCGATAGCCCTGCCCTTGAGGGAGGGTCGAAATCTGCACTTCGCAGATTTCGGGAAGGGGTCCGGCCACGAACGCCGGTGGCCTTGACCCCTTCCCGAAATTTGCTCCGCTTCGCTGTGCAACTTGTCGACCCTCCCTCAAGGGGAGGGTGTAAGAGTTTCTCATGCAGTTCGGTCCCATCCCCACCACTTCCGCTCTCGGTGCGATCCTCGCCCACACGATCCGTGCGGGGGAGACGCGGCTGCGCAAGGGGCGTGTCCTGTCCGCCGATGACATCGAGACGCTGATGCGCGCGGGCATCACCGAGATCACCGCCGCATGCCTCGACGCCGGCGACGTGCCCGAGGACGAAGCCGCCGCGCGCATCGCCAAGGCCTGCGCGGGTGATGGCGTGCGCATCGGCGCGGCGTTCACCGGGCGCGCCAACCTCTACGCCGAGGCGAACGGCCTCGTCACCATCGATGCGGCGCGCGCCGATGCGCTGAACGCCATCGACGAGTCCATCACCATCGCGACGCTCGCGCCGTTCGCCCGCGTCGCGCCGCGCAGCATGCTGGCGACGATCAAGATCATCCCGTTCGCTGCGCCGCGCGCGGCGGTGGAGGCCGCGGAGGCGTTGCTGGCGGGCGTCCCCATCGTGCGCGTCGCGCCGTTCACGCCGCACCGCGTCGCGCTGATCTCGACGGCGCTGCCGGATACCAGGCCCGCTTTGCTCGACAAGAACCGCGCCGCGCTCGATGCGCGCGTGAACGCACTGGGCTCCGCCACCGTGTTCGAGCGGCGCGTCGCGCATCGGGCGGACGAACTCGCCGATGCGATCCGGGCGGCGCAGGCCGAACATGCCGATCCGATCCTGGTGTTCGGCGCGAGCGCAATCACCGACCGGCGCGACGTGATCCCCGCCGCCATCGAACAAGCGGGCGGACAAGTCGTGCATTTCGGCATGCCGGTCGATCCGGGGAACTTGCTGCTCCTCGGCACGCTTGGCGGAACGGCCGTGATTGGGTTGCCCGGCTGCGCGCGCTCGCCCAAGCTCAACGGCTTCGACTTCGTGTTGTGGCGCCTCTTCGCGGGCCTGCCGCTCGGGCGCGGCGAAATCGCGGCCATGGGCGTCGGCGGATTGCTGGCGGAGATCGCCACGCGACCGCAGCCGCGCGATGAGCGCGTCACGGACATGCCCCGCGCGCCAAAGATCGCGGCAATTGTTCTGGCGGCAGGGCTGTCCTCGCGCATGGGCAGCAACAAGCTTCTCGCGCCGCTGTCGGGCAAGCCGATGTTGCGGCATGTGGTGGAAGCGGCGGCGAAGAGCGCGTCCCAGCCCGTGATCGTCGTCACCGGCAACCAGGCCGATGCGGTGGAAGCCGTGCTCGCGGGAACCGGCGCGCGTTTCGTGCGCAATCCGGACTATGCGGCGGGGCTCTCGACTTCGCTCAAGGCGGGCATCGCGGCAGTGCCGGAGGATTGCGACGGCGCGCTGGTGCTGCTGGGCGACATGCCTGATGTCGGCCCGGTGCTGATCGACCGGCTGATAGCGGCGTTTTCACCGGCTGACGGGCGCGCGATCTGCGTCGCGGTGCATGGCGGCAAGCGCGGCAATCCGGTTCTATGGGCGCGGCGTTTCTTTTCGGACATGCTGGCGCTGGACGGCGATGTCGGCGCGAAACATCTGATGGCGGCGAACGCGGAGCTTGTGTGCGAGGTGGAAGCGGGCGACGATGCGCCCCTCGCCGATATCGACACGCCGCAAGCCCTCGCCGCCGCGCAGAAAAGATCATGACAGACAGCTCCACGACGCCTCCGCATGCGCCCGTCAATGGGACGGATTGGCCGCGCGCCATCGCCACCGTCGGAGGCCTCGGCTTCGTGCGCGTGGCGCCGGGCACGGTGGCCAGCATCGCCGCCCTGCCCGTCGCCTGGCTGGTCATGGAATTCGGCGGCCGATCATCCGGGCGTTTCTGGCTGCTGTTCCTCGCGATCTTCACCGCGGCCGTGGGCGCCTGGGCGTGCGAGCTTTATTCGCGCGCGCGGGTCGATCCCGATCCCTCCGAATGCGTGATCGATGAAGTGGCGGGGCAGCTTCTGATCTGCGCCTTCCTGCCATTCCCGCCCACATTCTGGGGCTTCCTGCTCGCCTTCGTGCTGTTCCGTGTGTTCGACATCACCAAGATGTGGCCGATCAACTGGGTCGAGCGCAACGTGCCCGGCGGGCTCGGCATCATGGCGGACGATATCGTGGCCGCGCTGATCGGCAGCGTCATCATCGCTATCCTCGCGAATCTGGGGACCGTCTGATGTTCTCCTCGCAGCTTCTGTCGCTGGCGCGCGTCGTGCTCGCCGACGCGCGGGCCGCGAAGGTTCGTCTGGCGACGGCGGAGAGCTGCACCGGCGGTTTGATCGCCGCGCTGCTGACGGAGATTCCCGGCTCGTCCGACATCCTGGACCGCGGCTTCGTCGTCTATTCCAACCGCGCCAAGACCGACATGCTCGGCGTGCCGGGCGACCTGATCGCCGATGCCGGCGCGGTGTCGGAAGCCGTCTCGCGCGCGATGGCCGAAGGCGCCGTCGAGAATTCCAACGCGCATGCCGCCATCGCGGTGACGGGCGTCGCCGGCCCCGGCGGCGGCACGCCGATGAAGCCGGTCGGCACGGTCCACATCGCCGCCGCCCGCGAACGCCGCTCGATCATCCACGAAGTGCA
Source organism: Rhizomicrobium sp. (assembly GCA_036268825.1). Classification (GTDB taxonomy): domain Bacteria; phylum Pseudomonadota; class Alphaproteobacteria; order Micropepsales; family Micropepsaceae; genus Rhizomicrobium. The sequence goes on from DATATK010000050.1 coordinate 2,827, forward strand.
CCGCTTCGGCGACATCGGGCGCGAGCAAGTGCGGATCAGGAGCGTGGAAGCGGCGTTATTGCTGCTGCAGAAATTGCTTTAGCCCGTTCCTCGAATGCGTGCGTCATGCGCGTCGTGACCAGCCCGAACGCGCCGCCGGCGACCGCGCCGAGCACGCGGCTCTTGAACGCGAAATCGATCGCGAAATCGATCCGGCACGCGGCCTCGCCCTCATCCGTGAAACGCCAATGGGTTTCCAGCTTGCGGAACATGCCGTCGACGGCTTCGACATCGATGCGCCGGTCGCGGGCATCGATCGCGGCGCGGCTGGTGTAACGCTCGCGCAGGCCTTTGAAGCCGACGACCGTGTCGCACAGCAGGATCTCGCGAGGGCTCACCGCTTCGCGCTTCACCACGCGCAACGCCACGCACCAGGGCACGAATTCGGGATAGCGCTCGACATCCGACACGATGCGGAACATCAGATCGGCCGTATACGGAACGACACGGGATTCGCGGTGGGCGGGCACGTCAGCGCGAAGCCGCGCGCGCCGCCTTCATCTGGGCGAAATCGGCGTCGGCGTGATAGGACGAGCGCGTCAACGGCGACGCGGAGACCATCAGGAAGCCCTTGGCCCGGGCGATGGCTTCGAGCGATTTGAACTCGTCCGGCGACCAGAAGCGGACGAGCGCGGCGTGTTTCTTCGTCGGCTGCAGATACTGGCCGATGGTGAGGAAATCGACTTGCGCGGCGCGCAGATCGTCCATCACCTGCATGATCTCCTCGCGGCTTTCGCCGAGGCCGACCATCAGGCCGGATTTGGTGAAGCCGGTGGGCACCAGTTCCTTGGCGCGCTCCAGGAGGCGCAGGCTCGCGAAATAGCGCGCGCCGGGGCGCACGGTGAGGTACAGCCGCGGCACGGTTTCCAGATTGTGGTTGAACACGTCCGGCCGCGCGTCCATCACCACGTCGAGCGCGCCGGCCTTGCGCAGGAAATCGGGCGTCAGCACTTCCACCGTCGTGCCGGGGGAGAATTCGCGAATGGCGCGGATGGTCTGCGCGAAATGCGCCGCGCCGCCATCCGCCAGGTCGTCGCGATCCACCGACGTGATCACGACATGCTTGAGGCCGAGCTTGGCGACCGCCTTGCCGACATTGGCCGGCTCTTCGGCATCGAGCGCGCCGGGCAATCCCGTCTTGACGTTGCAGAAGGCGCAGGCGCGCGTGCAGGTATCGCCCATGATCATCATGGTGGCGTGGCGATGCGTCCAGCACTCGCCGATATTCGGGCAGCCCGCCTCCTCGCACACCGTGACGAGGCCATGCTCGCGGACGATGGCCTTGGTCTGCGCATACTCGCGCCCCACCGGCGCCCTGACGCGGATCCATTCCGGCTTGCGCAGGACAGGCGTGTCGGGCCGGTGCGCCTTCTCAGGGTGGCGCGGAGTGATGCGGTCGATGACGGTGGTCATGGGCGATATATAGGACTGTTCGGCTCCCGATTCCACTGACGGAAGGGGTAAGTCGCACCATTTGCGCCGCCCCGCCCTTGCGCTAGACTCACCGCCATAAGAAAAGCCGGTTCTCGGCCGGCTGCCCGGGAGAGCGCTCTTGACCCTTGCCACCGTCGCCGCCGCGTCCGGCGAAGAGATCGTGCCGTTCGACGTGTTCCGCGCCCAGCAGCCGGTGTTCCGCGCGCTGGTCGGCGCCCGCAACACGTTCGGCGGCGCCAAGGAGGTGATCGTCGACGGCGACGAGCGCGTCTTGACCTACGACGAAGTGGTGCGCGCGGCGCTCGCATTGGGCCATGCGCTCAAGAAGGGCACGCGGCCGGGCGAAGCGGTGGGCATCATGCTGCCCTCCGGCGCGGGCGCGGTGATCGCGTTCTTCGCGGTGTCGGCCTATGGCCGCGTGCCGGCGATGCTGAATTTCACCAGCGGCAGCGCCGGCCTCAAGAGCGCGCTGAAGACGGCGCAGATCCGGCGCATCGTGACGGCGAAGCGCTTCATCGACCTCGGCAAGCTCGACGGGCTCGTGGCAGACCTCTCAAGCGAATACGAATTCGTCTATCTCGAAGACGTGCGCGAGAAACTGTCGCTCGCCGACAAGGTCGCTGCCGCCGTCGGGCAGTATGCGCCGTGGCTGGTGACGGCGCGGCCGTCGCACGACACGCCGGCCGTGATCCTGTTCACCTCCGGCACCGAGGGCGAGCCCAAGGGCGTTGCGCTGTCGCACGAGAACATCCTCTCCAATGTGGAGCAGGTGCGCTCGCACATCGCGCTCTATCCGAACGACATATTGTTCAACCCGCTGCCGACCTTCCATTGCTTCGGGCTCACGGTCGGCTCGCTGATGCCGATGCTGCTGGGATTGAAGGCGGTGTTCCATCCGACGCCGCTCCAGCCGCACGAGATCGTGCGCCGCATCAAGGCGACCAAGGCGACGATCCTGCTCTCCACCGACACGTTCATCTCGCAATATGCGCGCGCGGGCGAACAGGGCGATCTGAATTCGCTGCGCCTCGCGGTCTGCGGCGCGGAGCGGCTGCGCGACGAGACGCGCGCTCTGCTGCGGAACAAATATTCCATCGAACTGCTCGAAGGCTATGGCGTGACCGAGGCCTCTCCGGTCGTCGCCGCCAACCAGCCCGGCCACAACCGGCACGGCACGGTGGGGCGGCTGATGCAGGGCATGGAGTCCCGGCTCGAAGCGGTCGAGGGCATTCCGAATGCCGGGCGGCTGTTCGTGAAAGGCCCGAACATCATGCTGGGCTATATCAAGCCCGAGCGGCCGGGCGTGATCGAGCCCGTGCTGGGCGGCTGGCACGACACCGGCGACGTCGTCGCCATCGACGACGAGGGTTATATCGCGATCAAGGGTCGCCTCAAGCGCTTCGCCAAGATCGGCGGCGAGATCGTCTCGCTCGCGGTGGTCGAGAGCATCGCCTCCGCGCTGTGGCCGGACTACGCGCACGCCGCCATCGCCGTGCCCGACGCGCGCAAGGGCGAGCAGGTTGTGCTCGTCACCACGATGAAAGGCGCCTCGCGCCACGATCTCGTCGGCTGGGCGCACAATCACGGCGTGCCAGACCTAGCGGTGCCGCGCCGGATCATCGAGGTCGACGACGTGCCGGTGCTCGGCACGGGCAAGACCAACTACGTCATCATCGAGAAGCTGGTGAAGGATGTGGACGAGAAGGCGGCGTAGATTTCGCCAGAAATGCGCCGCCAGTCAGGATTGACAATCATTCTCAATCGCAGTACATAAGTCCGGCAAATCGCCCGGTTTCCTTTCATGATCGTCTGCGTCTGCAATAGGCTGAACGAAACGCGGATTCGCGCCGCCTGCGAGGCTGGCCCGGCTCGCGCGGAAGACGTTTATGCGCTGTGCGGCGCCAGAAGGAACTGCGGCCGATGCCAGGAAACGATCGCCGAAATACTGGACGAAACGCGCCAGGTCGCGGGAAACCGGGAACAGGCGGCGTAGGTCCTGCTCCGATCGCCTCGATGAATGGCGATCCCGAAGTCATCCGGCATCTCAACACCGTCCTCAAGAACGAACTCACCGCGATCAACCAGTATTTCCTGCATTCGCGGATGCTGGCCGATTGGGGCCTGTCGATCCTCGCCAAGAAGGAATACGAGGAATCGATCGACGAGATGAAGCATGCGGACAGGCTGATCCAGCGCGTGCTGTTCCTCGGCGGCCTGCCCAACCTGCAGGACCTCGGCAAATTGATGATCGGCGAGAACGTCGCCGAAGTCGTCGCCTGCGACCTCAAGCTCGAACAGCGCACGCATCCGGATCTGATAGACGCCATCGCCCATTGCGAAAAGGTGCGCGACTATGTGAGCCGCGAGCTCTTCGTCCACATCCTGGAGAACGAGGAAGAGCATATCGACTGGCTGCAGACGCAACTGCGCCTGATCGAGCAGATGGGCATCGAGAACTTCGTCCAGATCCAGACCAAGCCGAACGAGAGCGGGTTGTCGTCATAGCCGCCGTCCTCGAAACGCCCCGCCTCTCTCTTCGTCAACTCGCGCGCGGCGACGAGGCGTTCATCCTTGAGCTGCTGAATTCGCCGGGGTTCCTCAACAATATCGGCGACCGCTTCGTACGCACGGCGGAGGATGCGTGGGGCTACATCGCCAACAGCGCCATTGCGAGCTACGAGAAGAACGGCTTCGGGCTTTATCGCACCGCGCTGAAAGACACGGACGAGGCCATCGGCATTTGCGGCCTGGTGAAGCGCGACGGGCTCGATGCGCCCGATGTCGGTTTCGCGTTCCTCGAACGCTTCTGGGGCAAAGGCTACGCCGTGGAAACCGCGGCCGCCGTGATCGCCCATGCGCGCGAGACGCTCGGGGTGAAGAAGCTCCTCGCCATCACCGCCCTCGAAAATCGCGGCTCCATCGCCGTGCTGGAGAAGATCGGGATGCGTTTCATCAAAACGCTCCGCCTCCCCGCGCACGACAATGACAGCCGGCTGTTCGAGATCGATCTCTAGCGGCGCGTCATTTCGCCGGCGTTCCCGGCGTTGACGTAGTGGGCACAACTGCGACGGGCGGCGGCGGCGCTACCGTGCCCGGCGGCGTTCCGGCGCCGGTCACCATGGGGACATCGGCCGCATCCGGATAGTTGTAATCCGCGCCGGTCGCGCCATCCACGATGAGGCCTGGCAGCCCGCCGACGAGGACGTTGCCAACCGTCGCGCCGTTGAAGTGGGACGGCACGTTCACGGTCGCATCCGCATAACCGTCCTTCTTGCAGACGATGACGAGATCCTTCTTCGCCTTGTGAACGGTGACCGTGCCAGGCGTCACGACCGTCCAGAAGCCGCCGCGGCCGTTGTTCAGCGTACAGTAGGCGCCGGTGACGGGCGTCGAGCTGACGGCGATCGGCTGCTTGGTGCCGCCGATGACCGTGGCGCAGCCGGACAGTGCAACGCCCGACAGAACGAGCGCCGCGATTGCGGATGTTTTCATGGATGCCCCCTTTTCCCTTCTCCTTGATATCAAAGAGGAAAATTCCCGCCAGAGGGGAAGATGACTTAATCGACAAAGTTGTATTTTTGGCGCGGGTGCCCGAAGTTCGGGAAGATGCGTGCAGCCAGAAGCAGTGCGTCCACCGCCGCCTGTTCGGGGCCGGCCTCCAACGGCCGTCACTTCGCCGGCGTTTCCGATGGTGACGTAATGGGCGCAACTGCGACGGGCGGCGGCGTTCCGGCTCCGGGCACCATCGCGACATCGGCGGCGTTGGGATAGGTGAACCCCGCGCCGTTTTGCACATCGATCAGAACACCAGGCGCGCCACCAAGGATTGTATCGCCGTTGAAGTGGGACCGGAGTATCGCCGTCGCGTCCTGATAGCCGTCTTTTTTGCAGACGACGATGAGGGAATGCTTGTCTTTGTGGACCGTCACCGAAGCCGGGGTGATCACGGCCCAGGCGCCATGACCGTTGGACAGCAGGCAGTTTGCGCCGGCGACGGGTGTGGTCCTGACGGCGATCGATTGCGTCGTGCCATCAATCATTGTCGCACAGCCTGACAGTGCAACGCCCGACAGAACGAGCGCCGCGATTGCGGATGTTTTCATGGAAGCCCCCTTTTCCCTTCTCCTTGATATCAAAGAGAAAAATTCTCGCCAGAGGGAAAGATGACTTAATCGACAAAGTTGCGGTATTATGGCGCAAACGCCGGAAGGCTTCCGGGCCGGGCTCCCTAAATGACTGAGCGTGGACCCGGAGTTGCGACCGTGCGCGCGCGTTCAGGCGGCGGGAGGCGCCGACGGTATGTCTTCCGGCTGTTCGTCGCGGCTGTAATTGTATCTGCCGTCACCCCGCTGGACGAAGGTGTCGTGGGAGGCGTCGTAGGCGAAGCAAAAGCCAGTAACGTGATGCTCGTTCAGAATGTCGCGATAGCGGACAAACCCGAAGCACCACACCGACTCTTGGCGCGTCACGATCAAATGACGGCTATCCATCCTGAATTTCCCGAACAGGTTTTCCCTTTCGGAATAGGTACGGTCGTTAGCGACAACAACGCCAACAGGGAGTTCCCGGCCCCGGTCTATTCTGGAATCGACTGGCGGCGGGGCGTCATGCCCCGGAACCGCAAAGGTTCCCCATTTCAGATAGGTCAAGAACGCGGGCGTTCGGCCCACATTGAAAAAGCTGATTTCAATGACCCCGAGGCGCGCGCTGGGCTGGCCCAGCGACCTCCCAGCGATTTCAATTCCGGTATTGGTTATCTCGGCGAAAACGTGAGCGCGTTCCAAGTCAGTCAGCGCGCGTGCTGCGGTGTTTGCTGCCTTTCGCGTTGCGAGCCACAGGGCGATAGTGGATATCGTGAGCACGACCCCGGAAAGCGCGGTGATGGACGCCCCGTTCCCGTCGATGAAGACGCCTGTGCACCACCAATGAATCCGGAAGAAGCTGCGGATACCTTCTTCCATGGGTTGGCTGGCATGGTTGTCGTAGTTTGCTTTTACGCAGGATTGAAAAAGCTGCGAGCTGCGCACTATCCAAACCAGCGCGAAAACTGAGGCCACCACAACGCCTGCCGCCATCCTCTTGTTGGCGGCGACAACCCATTTCAGTATTGCTGGTCTATGTCGCCCCTCGGACATCCTCCAATCTTACGCCATCGAGTTCCAAGGCTGCTAGGGAAGCAAGATAGAACGAAGCCGAAAACGACGCCCGCTTGAGCTTCATGGTGAGCGAGGCTTCCGTTTCCTTGAAGCCGTGCTTTTTCAACCGCTTAATCATGTCGGCATAGGTGATCTCGGCCTTTTTCATCTCGGCCTTCAAATGGGCGGCGGCCCTCAGCCCCCACTCTCCCTCGGTTTTCGCGTAAGCCATTGGTTCCGCCTATTGATTTCGTTACCTCACGAAATCGGTAGATCACGCTTGACTATGGAAGTCAAAACTACCATATTCGTTAGGTAACGAATTCGGTAGCCAAGTGGCCCAGCACTTCCTCCTTTCGAAAGCGGCAAAGACCCTGAGCCTCGCTCAGGTCTTCCGCATGACGGACCGGGAAGCCGAGACGGCGTTTCGCCGCGTGCGCTGGCCTTCGACCGATGGAGCGTCGGTTTGCCCGGAATGCGGCGGTCTGGACGCCTACGAAACGCGCCGCCCCTCCGGCGCGCTGCGCTTCGAATGCAAGGCGTGCCGCAAGGAATTCTCGATCACGTCGGGCACGCTGTTCGCCAGCCACAAGCGGCCCCTGCGGGACTATCTGGCGGCCATCGCCATCTTCTGCAACGAGGTGAAGGGCAAGAGCATGTTGGCCCTCAGCCGCGACCTGGGCATGTCCTACAAGGCCGCGTTCGTCCTCTGCCACAAGATGCGCGAAGCGATGGCCGAAGAGATGCGGGGCCGCGTGGTCGGCGGCGCTGGCAAGGTGGCCGAGACGGATGGCGCGTATTTCGGCGGCTATGTGAAGCCCGCGAACCGCAAAGAGGATCGGATCGATCGCCGCCTCGCCGAGAACCAGACCGGCAAGCGTCAGGTGGTCGTGATCGTGCGCGAGCGCGGCGGCAAGAGCGTGCCCGCCGTGTTCCGTTCGGAAGGCGCGGCGCTCGGCTGGATCAAGTCGCGCGTGCGCAAGGAGACGTTGCTCAATGCCGACGAAGCGCCGGGCTGGAACGACCTGCACGACCGTTTCGAGATGAAGCGCATCAATCACCACGAAGCGTATTCGTGGGATGGCGCGTGCACGAATTGGGCGGAGTCGTATTTCTCCCGCCTCCGCCGCGCCGAACTCGGCCATCATCACCATATCGCTGGCGCGTACCTGCTTCGCTACGCGCAAGAGGCGTCGTGGCGCGAGGACAACCGCCGCCTTCCCAACGGCGATCAGGTCCGGCAGGTCGCGCACCTTGCCCTTAACCGCAAGCCCAGCGTCGATTTCTCCGGCTACTGGCAGCGGCACGTCAAAGCCGCCTGATTTTCCCCAGACTCGCGCGTTGCGTGTGCCGTGCTATATTCGGGCCGGGGCGATCCTTTGGCCGCCCTGGGGCTTGATAACCCCACGTCTGACGGCGTTGTGCAGCCGTCACCCCGCACTCCTCAACCTCATGGTCGAGGAGGCATCGGCGTATGTTCAGGGCGAAAGCCTAAAGGCCGGTGCGGGCCTCTCAGACGTGGCTTTATCAACTCCCCGATCACCAAGGTGGGGGAGAATATGAACGACGATGAATTCAAGAACGTTGTCACGGCTGGATCGCTAATAGCCGCACTCGGCTTGGGCTGGCTGATTTTCGGACAGGACGCGACGCCGCCGCCAGCTTCACAAGTGCCCGTTGCCACACAGCCCGCGCCGATCAGCGAGCAGCGCAAGGCGTTCACGATGATGAATTCCGAACTGACGGAATTGTTCGCGCAATGCGACGAAGCGGATGCGCCGATTGATGCGGCTATGAAGAAGTCGGACGTTTACCGGGCCTATGATCGCGCGGAGGCTGCTTTCGCGACGTGCAACGACACTTCGGACAAGCTCGAAAAGGTCACGGTCCCGGACATCTTCCCGGAAGCGGTCCGATCAAAGCTGCGAAAGTCATTGGACGATTGCGCCGCCGCCTATACGGCACGCGCGCAATCCTATGACGCCGAAAAACATGTTCTCAATGGCGATGTCTCGCCCGAAACAGTAGAGATCGCCAAGGATCAAAAAACAGAAGCGAACAGCGAGGCGGCAGTTTGCGCCGTTGGATACATGCGAGCGGCAGATGCGGGCGGCTTCTCGGATATCGCGCTCTCGGAGGTTAAATAACATGGTTGGAAAACTCATCGCCGCTCTGGCGATCACGCTCGCCCTCATCGCGTCGCCGGCCGAAGCCCGCGGCTCGCACGGCGGGTCGCACCGCTCCATGGGCGGGCGCTACGCGAGCGGTGCGGGTAGCCGTCATTTCGGCGGCCACTACGTCAACAGCCGCACGAACAACCACTACACGCGCCACCGGCGGCGGTAGGGATTCCCAAACGCTGAAACGTCGCGTAGAATCGGGCGATGGATCCTGCAATCAAACAAGAGATAGACGACGCAACGCTGGCGCTGGCGTCGCGGCTACGTCTCAGTGCGGCTCAGACAGCCGCCGTTGGATATTTTTTATGTTATTGTCGATCTCGTTCAGCCGCTGGTCCAGATAAGACAAATCCTGCTGAATCGCTTCTGCAAGCTGGGATAGACCAATGCTCAGATTCCATGACACGGGATCGCGTTCTGGCTGCTTGAGCGACATGCGGATTTCATCGAACAGGCTTATTGCGTGCGCGTACTTGTGTTCCGATTCCACGACGCTCTCCCGACTCGGCTGTCCGCCTTTAAGCGATTCCCTCTCCCGCTTGATCGCCCAGACCCGCGCGCCCTTGCGCTTGGGTCCGCGCTCCATCTGGCGGCGGCGGACACGCTGCATCAAGGCTTGCGCGATTCGGAACGACAGCGCGTTGCGCAAGGGCGCGTCCGCCTCGTCCATGCCCTTCGCCCGCATGACGTGCTGGGCAAGCAGCTTGCTGGTGAGCGGGCCTTGCTCGGCCAGCGCGGCCTCGCACAGGGCTACCAGCTCCCGCTGCGGGCAAAGCCAGTCCGCGTCCAGATAGGCCGCATCACGGGCGCGCTGGCCCTCCGGCGTGAAAAGGGCCAGCGCGCCCTCCACATGCGCCAGGTCCAGCCGGGCGCGCGTCAGCTTCGCCTCGTGGTAGGCGACCACGGCGGCGACCTGGTCCCGCTTCTTGCGCAAGATTATTACAGTGAGAGGGTCTGCCATCCCCAAAAACTAAGCCCGAAGCTGGCGATTTCCTCCGGCGTTTGCGCCATAATACCGAACCGGTCGTTCTGTTTGCGGGGTGGGATCGGCGCTTGTGCTGCCCGGGATTACGGTCCGGGCGATGCGGGGGCCGTGTCCGCTGGATGCGCCATCCTCGAACCCGACAGGGGGAGACTTATTTGGCGTGTGGGGATGCTCCCCGGCCGGCGGGAGGGCCACACGTCTACAGGCCTGCCGCGTCCTCAAGGCGCGGCCCTGGCCAGCCCGGCTTCGGCCGGCGCCGGCGAGACCTCGAGGTAACCTCCCGATCAACCCGGTGCGGTGAAGGCGGGTACGGTCGCAAGAACGCCGAGCGCGGGATGCCGAGGCACCCCATTCGTCTGCCCCCAAGGCAGGCGCGCACCAGCGCGACGCCAAGGCGTCCCGCGCCACCCTTCCTGCGTGACCCGCCTGAGGCGGGGCTCGCCTGCTTTTCTGCTGTGTGCTTTCCGGGCGGAAAAAAAGAAAAACCGAGGTTCAATTACGCAATAATATTTCACTCATTCGCATTGCGCCCGAATCAAAATATTTCTACGTTCGGTACAGGGCACTCTTGCATAGTGCGAACTCCATGCTAGATAGGAGTTCGTAGTAGCAAGGGAGGCGGAGAGTTCTGCGTCGTGGCACTGGATACCGATTACACGCGCAAATTCCGTAAAGAACTGATGGCCGGGCTATCCTCGCTCGTCCTTCTGGCTGTGCTCGCACGCGCCGGCCGGGAGATGTATGGCTACGAAATCGCAAAGGCCGTAAAGGCCGAAGGCGAAGGCGGGTTGATCTTCAAGCAGGGCGCGATCTATCCCGTCCTGCGCTCGCTGAACTCGCTGGGGCTGCTGGACAGCCGGGTGGAGGCATCCGCCTTCGGCCCGCCCCGGCGGTATTACAACATCACCGACGAAGGCCGCCGCGCCCTCAACGACTGGCAAGGCGCCTGGAAGGGCATGCGCGAGTTCGTCGACGACGCGCTTGCCGCGCAGGGAGCCACGTATGAATACCGGCCGTCAGCCTGACACGGTCCACGCCTATCTCGGTGCGCTGACCGGCGCGCTGAAAAGCCTGCGCTGTCCCGCGGGCCTGATCAGCGACGCGTGCGCGGACGCCGAAGAGCACCTGAACAACGAAATCGCAACCCATCCTGAACAATCCGAGGCGGAGATCCTGGCGTCCGTCATCGAGACCTACGGGACGCCAGACGAAATCGCAGAGGAGTATAAATCCATGGAAGCCACGCTTTCCGGGCCGTTTCCGAAGTCCGACGAACCCGAGCAACGCCATTACGGATTCTTCGGCGTCGTGCGCGATCCGCGCGCTTACGGCGCGTTGATGTACATGCTGCTGTCGCTCGTCACCGGCGTCTTCTACTTCACCTGGACATTGACGTTCGGCATCATCAGCGCCGTCTTCCTCATCTTCATCATCGGCATTCCGCTGGCGCTGGTCTATCTCGCCTCGGTCCGCGCGCTCGGCCATATCGAGGGCCGCATCGTGGAGAGTCTGCTCGGGGTGCGCATGCCGCGCCGCCTGCCGCAGGAGAGCGCGCCCGACGCGACGCTCTGGACGCGCATCAAGGACGCGCTCACCGATCTGCGCACTTGGTCGACGATATTCTACCTGCTGCTGATGCAGCCGCTCGGCACGGCCTATTTCACCATCGCGATCGTCGGCATCACAGTGCCGCTCGCGCTGATCGGCGGTTCGATCGTGGGCCTCGTCACCGGAAACTCGCATGTCCATTTCGACAACGTCCCGTGGCTCGAACATCTGTTCAACACCGCGCCCGGCCTGTTCCTCAGCCTCGCCGCCGGCCTCGTCCTGTTCTTCGTCACGCTCCACATCGCCCGCATCATCGGCTGGATCCACGGCCGTCTCGCGGAGGTGCTGCTGGTGCGGTTGTAAGATGAACAACCCTCCCCTTGAGGGAGGGTTGAAAATCCGAAGGATTTTTCGGGGAGGGGTTCTTTCGAAGCTAGTGCTTCGACCCCTCCCCGAAATTTGCTCCGCAAATTGTCGGCCCTCCCTCAAGGGGAGCGCGGAATTTTTGGAGTCGCATTCAGAAAAGCTAATTTCTGAATCA